>JBGTKO010000402.1:0-5897 GCA_041744595.1 Pirellulales bacterium | reverse complement strand
GCGTGCAGGCGCCGCGACCGAGCCTCGGGGCACTCATTAACGACGGCGCCAACCAGATGATCGTCTTCTGGTGGACGCTCGTGTTTCCCGGAAGCGTGATGGCCCTCATGCTTATGGCCCTGAACTTCCTGGGCGACGGTGTCCGCGACGCCCTCGACCCACGCATGAAGAATGTTTGATGCTGGACGTCTCTCGAAGTGGTGACCTCACCTGTTCCCCATGAACCGCAACGACTCTGACGCCGTGCTCGATGTCCGCGACCTGCGGACTTTTTTCCGCCTCGACGACACCATCGTCAAGGCGGTCGATGGCGTCAGCTTCTCGGTCCGCCGCGGTGAGACACTCGGCATCGTCGGCGAAAGTGGCTCCGGCAAAAGCGTTGCCTGCCTCTCGGCGCTTGGCCTCGTGCCACGGCCACCGGCCTACCACCCGTCGGGCCAGGTCTTCTACCGGGATCGGGATCTCTTGAAACTTCGCGAGCGGCAGCTCCAGGATCTGCGGGGCAACCGCGTCGCGATGATTTTTCAGGATCCGATGACGTCGCTGAATCCCTATCTCCGCGTCTCCCGGCAGCTCACGGAGGTGCTCGAGGTCCACAAGTCGGCATCGGCCACGGATGCCAGGCGGGCTTCGATCGCGATGCTCGAACGGGTGGGCATTCCCGATGCGGGCCGACGCATCGACAACTATCCCCACCAGTTCTCTGGCGGCATGCGGCAGCGGGTGATGATCGCGATGGCGCTTCTTTGCGAGCCCGAGGTGCTCTTTGCCGACGAGCCCACGACCGCGCTCGACGTCACGATCCAGGCCCAGATTCTCGAGCTCATCGCCGAGCTTCAGCAGAGCTTTGGAACGGCGGTCGTGCTGATCACGCATGACCTCGGCGTCGTTGCCGGCACGACCGATCGCGTGGCTGTCATGTACGCCGGTCGGATCGTCGAAGAGGGACCGACCACGGAAGTGTTTGCGGCGCCACAGCATCCCTACACGCTCGGCCTCCTCGAAAGCCTTCCGCGAATCGACGCGGCACCGGAGGGCTCACTCGCAGCCATCCCTGGATTACCCCCTGACCTCGGCAACCTTCCAACCGGCTGCCCGTTTAACCCGCGATGCAGCCGCGTGCTCGACCGCTGCCGCATGGAGTATCCATTGCGAGTCACCCTCTCGCCGACGCACTCCGCCTCCTGTTTCGATGTGGGAGTGCCTTCATGAATGCCGCGAGGGGTGCCCCATGTCATGTCGCCGGACGGGATGCTGTACGGCCGGCGGGGCATCCATGCCCCCGGCGGCCTTGCCGGGCCTCCGCCCGGCGGTCGCACCTCCGGGCTCCCGTTCTTCGTACGCCAAACGGCACCGAACGCCTGATCAGATGGGGCGCGGCGGTCCCTGATCTCCCTTGTTTCCTACGCCGGCTCCATGACACGGGGCACCCCTCGCTCGATCCACGGATCAAGGCAGTCGAGGTGACGCGATGAGGGAGCCCGGCATGAGTGGTGGAAGTAAGACAGATCGGCCGCTCTTGGAGGTCCGTGATCTCGCGGTGCATTTTCCGGTGCCGCGGGCCGGCGGTGTGTTTGTTCAACAGTTCGACATGGTGCGGGCGGTCGATGGCGTGACGTTTTCGGTCCGACGCGGCGAGACGCTCGGCCTCGTCGGGGAGAGCGGCTGCGGGAAGTCGACGACCGGGCGGGCCGTCCTCCAGCTTCTGCGTCCGTCGGCTGGCCAAGTGATCTTTGGTGGGGAGCCGATCCACTCCTGGTGGGTGCGAAGGGGGGGCCGCTGGAAGTGGGATGCAAGGCTCCGCGATCTCCGCCGTCGGATGCAGATGATCTTTCAGGATCCGCATGCCTCGCTTGATCCACGGATGACCGTCGAGTCGATCATCGCCGAGCCACTCGGCAATTTCGGCGCGACCACCGGTGCTGCCCGCCGCGAGCGGGTGCGGGAGCTCATGGAAACCGTGGGGCTCGACCCGCGGTATATGCGTCGCTATCCGCATGAGTTTTCAGGTGGCCAGCGGCAGCGGATCGGCATCGCCCGAGCGCTCGCCCTCGGCCCCGAGTTTATCGTGGCCGACGAGCCGATCAGCGCCCTCGACGTCTCGATTCAGGCTCAGATCCTGAATCTCCTGGCGAGGCTGCGTGAGGAGCTCAACCTCACGGTTCTCTTCGTGGCCCACGACCTCGCTGCCGTACGTCATGTGAGCGACCGCATCGCTGTCATGTACCTGGGCCGCATGGTGGAGGTCGCCGATTCCGGCACCGTCGTTTCAAATCCGCTCCACCCTTACACGCAGGCCCTCATCTCAGCCGTCCCCGTTCCCGATCCAGTCCGAGAAAAGACCCGCGAGCGAATCGTGCTCACTGGTGAAGTGCCGAGTCCCGTGAATCCACCCTCCGGCTGTCCATTTCACACTCGCTGCCCGCTCCGCGAGGACCGCTGCACGCGGGAAGTGCCACCGCTCCGCACAATCGCCCCCGGTCACGACGTCGCCTGCCACCTCGTGGAATAGCGCCCGCGACGCCGGATGCGTCGCCACCTCCGGCCGGGAGGCCGGCAAGCGAAGCGGGGCCAGGATGGCCCGCGCCGCGTATCGACAGACGAGGCCGGCCCGGGCGCCCACGGGCCCGGGCCGGCCTTTCTCGTCTGAGCGTGTACGCCCCGACCGGTCCTCCCGAGCAGCCTTGCGGCCGTCGGACGACAGAAGGTCGAAGCGAAGGAGGTGTTCCGCCGAGGCGGTTCACCGAGATCCCACGAATGGAATCCCCAGGGACATGAGCTTCCGTGCCGGAGTTGCCTCAGGCACGGAGGGCTCAGCCGTGGCCCTTCTTCTTCTTGGCGACCTTCTTGGCGGCCTTCTTTGCTTTCTTCTTGGCCATGTAGATGGCTCCTTGACACGAGCATCCTTCCTCGCATCTCACATCCGCTCCCTCGGATGCTCCTTGAAGGGAGCGGACGACGTTTCGACTCACGTTCGAGAGTGATCACTCACTTCCGTTCGAGTGCCGATGAACAGAGTTGTTGTGGATGCGCGTGAGAACTGTCAAGGGAGGAAACAGAAAATTTTCAGAGATCGGTCTGCTGACGAAGCCACTCGAAGAGCATGGTGACCTGTGGTGCGAAGGCTTGCTCGGTCACTCCGAGTGGACTCTTGAAGAAGCATGCAAGCCATGTGAGTGGTCCGCGCTCGCCTGTGCGATGCGCGTGCTCGACCAATCGCACGAGGTCGATCACGAGTGGCGCCGCGAGGATCGAATCGCATCCCTGCCAGGTGAACTGCATCGTCATCGGTGTGCCGAGGAAGCCACGGAAGTGGATGTGATCCCACGCCGTCTTCCAGTCTCCGAGGCTCTCGATGTATTCGATCGAAACATGCGTTTGCGGCGGTTTTCCGAGGATTGCCGCGAGAAGATGGTCTTTGCTCCGGACCTTCGCCGCCTTGTTCCGCGGGTCGTCGAGCACCTTGCCGTCCATGTTGCCGAAGATGTTGTGACCCACCCAGCTCATGACGTCGAGGTTGCGGGCCGCGAACATCGGGGCGAGCACACTCTTGAGGAGCGTCTCACCGGTCTTCGCGTCGCAGCCAGCGTGTGGGATGCCATGGTCGAGGGCCAGTCGCTGGAGCGCGGCGGGGGTGCCACCAGCCGACGGCGTGAAGTTGACGTAGGACGCGCCGGCCTGAATAGCTGACAGAAAATAAAGGCTGCTGGACGGGAGCGGGCAGGCGTCAGGATCGTCGAGGAGGGCATCGAGCTCCGCGGGATCGGTCGGGATCGGCCGCTCGGGCGGTGGCTCGGTCGAGGCGAGGTTCACGACCACGACCCGCTCGAGTTGTTCTGACCGTGCAAACGATTCGATGTCGGCCTGGACTCTCGCAACCGCCTCGCGAGGCGTCTCGACGACGACCGAGGCCTTCTCGTCGGCAAGGCTGCGGATGCGGTGCCCCGATCCGATGACGGTGCCAGGCCGAAGCCGCTTCTCCACCTCGTCAAAAAATCCAGCGGCCCCGTCGAGAAGCTCGGGAGTGATCGCCCGGCTCTCGGTCCACATGCGATGAGCCTCGGCAGCGAGCGACCCCGAGCGGATGTCATGCCCCCCGACGACAAGATCGGAATAATCGACAAGGTCGAGCGGCTCGAACGCCGCGGTCGCCGTGATCAGACCGACAGGTTCGATCCGACGGTGCGCCAGCGCCGTCAGACCGGTCATCATCGTCGTCGCCACGCCTCCCTTTGCCCCAATGAGCCAGATTCCGACGCGGCGAGAGGGCATGCAGATGTTCCAAGGGGCGAATGGTTGCGAGGAGCGACGGTGAGCAGCGGCAAGGCCGCCACTCGAGGACACCGGCTGGGAGAGGAGCCTTCCAGTGGTATCATTTGTCGCGATTTCGGTCGCGTCAAGAATCGTTCGGCGATCCAAGAACGCTTTCTACAAGGCATTCTGAGTGCGAGGGGTGATGGAATCATCGAGTCTGAAGTTGGCCCGCCGGATGGCGGCGCTCGAACCGTCTGCCACGCTTGCCATGGCAGCGAAGGCCTCGGCCATGAAGGCTGCCGGCGTCGATGTCATTGACCTTTCGGTCGGCGAACCCGATTTTCCGACCCCTCCGCACATCTGCCAGGCAGCCGAGCTGGCGATCGCGAAGGGCTTCACGAAGTACACCCCCGCCCCGGGCATCCCGGCGCTTCGCAAGGCCGTGGCCGAAGACTATTCGAGGCGGTCCGGGCTCGCGGTGACGCCGGCCCAGGTCGTCGTCTCCAATGGCGCCAAGCACGCGCTCCATAACGTCTTTACGGCCCTCCTCGACGAAGGCGACGAGGTCATCGTGCCGGCACCCTTCTGGGTCAGCTACGCCGAGCTCATCAAGCTCGCCGGGGGCAAGCCGGTGACTGTTCCAACACGTATCGAGAACGACTTCAAGCTCAGTCCCGCCGCGCTTCGGGCAGCACTCACGCCCGCGTCGCGGATGCTTCTGGTGTGCTCGCCGAGCAATCCGACCGGCGTTGTCTACCGGCCCGACGAGCTTCGGGCGCTTGCGGAAGTCGCGATCGAGGCAGATCTCGCGGTCGTGGCCGACGAGATCTACGATCAACTTGTATACGACGGTCGGAGGAGCCCGTCGTTCCCGACGCTCATTCCGGGTCTCGAAGCTCGCACCGTCGTCGTGGCCGGCGTGAGCAAGACGTATTCGATGACCGGCTGGCGAATCGGATGGACCATCTCGCCAGAACCACTCGCCAAGGCGATCAGCAGCCTTCAGAGCCAGGAGACGAGTAACCCGTCGAGCATCGGTCAGCATGCGGCTGTTGCCGCGCTGACGGGTCCGCAGGAGTGCGTCACCGCGATGCGGGACGCTTTCGAGAAGCGGCGGGATCTCGTGGCGGCGAGGCTGCGGGCGATGCCGGGCGTTCGGGTGCCCGACATCGGCGGCGCCTTTTATGCCTTCTTCGACATCGCCCCGGCGCTCGAACAGGCCCAGAGCGTCGGCCTCGGCACGAGCCTTGCTTGGTGCGAGGCGATTCTCGAACGGCAGCAGGTGGCGGTCGTTGCCGGGAGCGCCTTTGGTGCCGAAGGACATGTGCGGATGTCCTTTGCGGCCAGTGAGGCCGACCTCTCCCGTGGTCTCGACCGGATCGCCGCGTTCTTGGCAGACCCGACTGCCAGTCGGCAGTAGCCGCGGATGGAACCTGTCTATCTGGACCATGCCGCGGCGACACCGTTTCGGGCTGAAGTGGCCGCGGCGATGGAGGAGGCCGCGACAAGAGCGTTTGCCAATCCGTCGAGCCAGCATGCCGCCGGCCGGGTCGCCAAACGATTTTTGGAGGACTCGCGGGAACAGATCATGGAGCTGATCGGTGGCCGCACGACGGGGGCCACCCGCGACCGGCTCGTCTTCA
>JBGTKO010000401.1:0-2277 GCA_041744595.1 Pirellulales bacterium | reverse complement strand
GACGATGCCCGCGCGGTCGACAACGGCCTCGTGCGGCTCGTGGCAAACCCGCGCACCGGTGGCATCCTCTCGCTCAAGCGGCCCGCCGATCGTGGCAACCGCATCTCGCAGCAGCTCGCCATTCGAACGACGGCGGCGCAGGAAGGCTCACGGTGGTCGCCGCCGGAAGACCGCGCTACGTGGACCCGCATGGAGGCCGATTCAATTGATCGAGAGGGCGGCTTGACCGACGGTGCGATCGTGAGCCGCGGCCGGCTCGTCGATACAAGTGGCCGCGAGGCGGGGCGGTTTCGCCAGCGGATCGAGCTCGTGCCAGGCATGCCGCTGGCGATGCTCGATATTGAAATGACACCCGCGCGGTCGTGCGATGGCCCGCTGCAAGAGTCGCATCTCGCCAGCCGGTTTGCCTGGCATGAAAACGAGGATGTCGAGATCGCGAGAAGCCTCCATCTTCAGTCGATCGTGACGGAGCGGACACTTTTCACGGCGCCGCATTTCATCGAGATCATCCCGGCCTACGCGAGAACCGGCCCAGGCACGGGCAGCGTGACGATCCTCACCGGTGGCCTCCCCTGGCACCTGCGGTCGAGCCCGCATGTTGTGGATTGCGTGCTCGGTGCGGGGAACGGGACCACGGCGGTACGTTTGGCCGTCGGCATCGGTCTCGAGCGGCCATGGGATGCGGCGCTCGCCGTCGCGGCAGGCGTCACGCCCTCGCCCGGCATCGCCCTTCCTGCGAATATCCGGCTCACCGCGGGGCCGCCGGGTGTGGGGGGCGACCGACCCGACAGTCTTCCTATCGGTCTCGTTGAATCAGCGGGGAGGCCTGGGGATGTGCGAATCGACTGGGGCCGCGGAATCGCGCGGGCGGTGGCGATCGACCTCGAAGGCCATCCGCTGCCCGACATTCACGTCGCGGTTGATGGCCACTCGACCGTCGTTTTTCTCGAACGCTACCAGTGGCTCCATCTCGTGCTCGAATGGAGTTGTCGCGAGCCGTCGCTCGACTCTCCGAGTCGAATCCAGGAAGCACCAAAAGGCATGGCATGATCGTGACGCTTGATGGACCGGCTGGTGCGGGTAAGAGCTCGGCGGCGCGTGCCCTGGCAACGCGGCTGGGCTGGTGTCATTTGGACACCGGTGCGATGTATCGCGCAGTGGCGCTTCTGGCCCTCGAACGGCAGGTGTCACTCGATGATTCACATGGGCTGGCCTCGCTCGCTGAGTCGCTGGCGATCACGTTCGATGGCGATCGTGTGTTCGTCGCTGGCCGGGACGTGTCTGCGGAGATTCGGACGGAACGGGTGACGCAGGCCACGCGACCGGTGGCCGACGCGCCGGCGGTTCGCGAGGCGATGAAGCGGCTCCAACGGCGGCTGGCCGCGGGGCTCGACATCGTCACGGAGGGCCGCGACCAGGGCTCGGTGGTGTTTCCTCATGCGGAGTTGAAGGTTTTTCTCACAGCCGCGGCCGAAGAGCGGGCGCGTCGAAGGCATCGCGAGGAGGAGGCCCGTGGCGGTGGGGCCTCGCTCGAGTCGATTCTTCGGGCCCAGTTTCGCCGCGATGAGGGCGACCGCACGCGTCCACTGGGGGCGATGCGTCCTGCCGACGACGCGGTGATTCTCGAAACCGATGGCCTCTCGGCGTCGGAGGTGGTCGATCGACTCGTGGAGCTCATCGCCGCGCGGCAGGTGGAACCAACGGCATGACACGAAAACCGCGGGTCATCGATGCCGGTGATGCGCCGTCGGGGCATACGCTGTTTGGGCGTGGGCTCTACGCCGTGCTGTGGGTGCTCTGCCGCACACTTGGCGTATCGACGCTCGGGATTCGCGTGCGGTTTGCCCAGCCGCTCCCGTCGAAGGGTGGTCTGCTCGTGCTCTCGACGCATCAGAGCCATCTCGATCCGCTGCTCTTGGGCTTGGCGAGTGACCGGCGACTCTCGAGCCTGGCCCGCAGTTCGCTTTTTCACTCGCGGTTCTTTGGTGCGATCATCACCGCCCTCGACGCGGTGCCGATCGACCGCAATGCGTCGATGGTGGCGGCGATGAAGGCGGTGATCGCCCGGCTCAAGGCGGGGGGAGCGGTCACGATTTTTCCCGAGGGCTCACGGACGGGCACCGGAAAGCTCACCGAGCTCAAGCCGGGGTTTACCGTGATTGCCAAGCGGGCCGGCGTGCCGATCGTGCCGGTGGCGATCGTGGGGGCCTATGAGTGCTGGCCGCGCACCCGCATGCTGCCGCGGCCTGGCCGAATTCGCGTGGAGTTTGGTCCGCT
>JBGTKO010000400.1:0-1843 GCA_041744595.1 Pirellulales bacterium | reverse complement strand
TTTCTGCTCTGGACTCGAGGGCCATGATCTAGTGGTTCCCGTTCCGCCTGCTAGGGACGAGTGGACGAGTGACTTGGCTGTGCGGCCACGACCACGGTGACGGACGCTTCATCTCGCTACGCGAAGTGGTCGGGCAGCTGGCATAGTCTCACATCGATAGAAGATCGCCCGCGGAGCTGCTCGCCGGAACCAAACCGGCTCGGCCACGCACTACTCCCCAAGCGGTCGAAGCATTATCGGCCAAGACTCGGCTCTCCGGGCCGCCGGGCACGTTGGGGAGGGGTCGGCCCAGATGAGGCCGCCGGGCAGCTCCGCCGCCGAGTACTCGAAGTGGAGGACCCGTCGGCGCCGAGGTTCGCAGGCCGTCGACGACGCGTGCAACAACAGCGGGCTCATCAACATCACCCCGCCGGCGTCGACCGGGCAAGTTACGGCTGCATCGGTGGCGACGAGTTTCTCGATCGTGTGCTCGTCCAGCCGACCGTGCCGATGGCTTCCCGGCACCACCCGCAGGGCTCCATTGGTCTCCGGCGTCGGATCGAGATGGAGGCGCACGGCTACCAGTTGCGAGAGGACCTGGGCCGGAGGTTGGACGTGGTGGACACCATCCTTGATCGACCACGGGCCGAAGCCCGCTACGTCGATCCTCTGGCGCACCGCGATCGTGAGGTCCTGATGCCAGGGGACCTTCCAGTTGGCCCGCGCGGTCTTGTCGAACACGGTGAGCTTGACCGGGCGGCACGGTGCACCGAGACACGCGGAAGCGAGCTCGAGCAGGGCCGGCCTGATCGCGAGATCACGAAAAGCCCGAGACCTCCCCAAGCCATTGCGCACGCCGGCGCCGCGCCCCGGACCAGTCAGAAGTCGATCCGCCTCGTCGTGAAGAGCCGGGAGCTCGCTCGCAGCGATCACATCCTCGATCACAGCGAAGCCGAGCTTGGCAAATCCTTCGCAGCTCTTAGCCATCGCAGCTAGGTTCGCCTCGTGTGGGACGCTCGCTTCGGATTCGAGAAGTCAGCCTGTGTTATGGGTGCCACGGGTCGAGGATCTCGACGCCGGTCGGCGCGAAGTCTTCCACGTTACGGGTCACGACCACCAACGAGTGCACCAGCGCAGTTGCGGCGATCAAGGCGTCTCGGTCGGGCCGAGGATCGGGCACGTGGAGCGCGGCCGCTCGTCGCGCCACCACAGTGTCGACGGCGAGGATGCGCTGTCCGAACGCGGGCAAGACGTGATCGCCAGCCAGACGCGGAGAATTGCCCCTTGCGCGGGGTCACGACGTTCGGCCAGGAGCACACCGAGCTCGAGCTCCTCAACCGTTATTGCCGAAAGGAAAAGCGCGCTGGACCTCACGCTGGTCGCCCAGGCCGCCACGCTCGGGTGGGCTCTCCCTGCCCGCGCGTTTCTCAGCTCGGAGACGACATTGGTATCGAGCACGAACATCAGGAGAGGTCTGCCGCACGGAGCGGCTCGCGCGAGCGCGGAGGGTCGAAGGTCGCGAGCGCGACTCCGTCGGGTTGGCCCAACAGTTCGACGATGTCACCACGCTGACCCGTGAGCTCCTGATAGCGCTCGAAGGTGAGCAACACGTGCGCGGGCCGACCGCGGTCGGTTATGAACACCGGCCCGGCCTGAGCCGCCTTCTTCGCTCGAGCGGTATCTCGGTTGAACTCGCGACTCGTCAGTTTGGTGATCGCCATGCCCTCCGAGTAGCAATGTTACTACATCCGCACCGTGCTGTACTGCGGGTAGTGCGCTCTACTCGCTTCTACTGCCGAACCCCGGCCTCCCAGCCCCAGCTCCTGCCTCGCGAAGCGGTGCAGCGTGCGGCACGGCCCGGCCG
>JBGTKO010000399.1:0-2472 GCA_041744595.1 Pirellulales bacterium | reverse complement strand
GCCGGGCATCCATGCCCGGCTGTCGTCAACCGCGAGTCGCAGGACAGGCCCAGGCTGGATCGGCTACGATCAAGAATCAATTTGTCACGATCAACCCGTTTTGGAAGTGCCGTTGACCGCCCTTCCCTTTGACGGGTTCTACTCGCAGCTTCCGGTGCTGCCCTCCTTCCGCGATGTGGTGAACGTTCCTGCGTTTCATCCCGTTCCTGACGATTGGTCTGTTGTCGTCGCTGACATCATGGGCTCCACCGACGCGGTACAACGGGGCCTGTACAGGGAGGTGAACCTGCTCGGTGTGTCGGTGATCGTGGCCCTGCTCAATGACGCGCAAGGCATGGAGCTGCCCTACATTTTTGGCGGGGATGGCGCGTCGCTCTGCATTCCCCCGTCACTCCTTGACAAGGCGCGAAAGTCGTTGCGGTCGCTCGCGCTCACGGCGCGGCATGGTTTTGGGTTGGAGTGCCGCGTGGGAATTGTTCCGGTGGCGGACATTCACGCGGCAGGTTTCCGCGTCATGGTTTGCCGTTTCCGCACGTCGGACCATTTCATTCAGTCGGCCTTCTCGGGCGGCGGACTGGCCCACGCGGAAGCGTTGATCAAGCACCCAGAGCTGGGGGAGAAATATCGGCTTTCGGACCAGGCCGATGCGGGGGAACCGAACCTGACCGGCCTCGAGTGCCGCTGGCATGAGATTCCCAGCAGCCGTGGCGAAACCGTTGCTTTGTTGATCAAGTCACTCGACGAGGATCCGCAACGTGCCGCCGAACGCTATGCCCGGATTCTGGGCATCATCGAGTCGATTTACGGTCACGAGCGGGACTACCACCCGATGAATCCCTCCGCCATGAGGCTCACCCTGAGTGGTGCAAAGCTCGCCGCCGAAACCCGAGCCCACACGGCCCTGCGGGGTTCGATGACGCGATGGCTCTACGCCGCATGGCTTCGCATCCAGGTCTTGATCGGGATGGTGGTGATACGCACGGGGCTGCAGGTCGGCCACATTCACTGGGGCAACTACAAACGCATCGCCTGTGCCAACACCGATTTTCGTAAGTTCGATGACATGATTCGCTGCATCCTTGCGGGAACACCCAAGCAGCGCGAGCAGCTCACAGCCGAACTGGAAGCACGACGCTGCTCCGGCGAACTGGTGTACGGCATGCACGCCGCTCCCTCCGCTGTGATGACCTGCATGATCAGCGACTATGCAACGAACCATTTCCATTTCGTCGATGCCTCGCACGGCGGGTACACCATGGCGGCCCGCCAACTCAAGGAGCAGCTCCAGATGCACGCCGAATCAAGCCTCGGGGACCAATCCCCGCCGTAAGACGGAGAAGCAATCACGAACAACGGCCTTCTGTGCGAATTGTCCGAAGGGGGATTGTTCGCCTAAGATGCCCGGTTTCCGGCTTGCCCCCATGCGATCGACGAAGGGCATTCACCTTCAGGAGGTCACCGTGGTTCCCTCAGGAAACTATCGCGCATTCGGATGCACCCACGTGGGGAAGGTGCGCGAACACAACGAGGACACGTTCGCCATCGACGAGTCACTGAACGTCTCGATTGTCAGTGACGGTGTGGGAGGGCACGCGGCCGGCGAGATTGCCGCCGCCGCCACGGTCGATATCGTCCTGCGTGAGCTGAGGGCCAACTGCGACGTGCTCGACGCCTTTGTCAAGCATTCGAACTTTTACAATCGCGCCCGCGCCACCGACGTGGTCGAACTGGCCATCGAGACCGCCAACCGCGAAATCCACCGATTGGCGAGCGAGACGCCCGGCCGGTACGGCATGGGCGCCACTATCGCGATGGTCGTCTTCCTGGGGCAGTCAGCGATCATCGCACACGTCGGCGACTCCCGCGTCTACATCCACCGCGGCGGCGTGCAGCATCAGCTCACCCTGGACCACTCCCTGACCCGGTTGAAGCTCCACCTCGGGCTCATCAGTCGCCAAGAGGCCGAAACAGCCAAGGTCGAAAGCGCCATTACACGCGCCGTAGGCGCCACACAATCGGTCCAGGTCGATACCCTCCACGTCGAACTGATGCCGGGCGATACGTTCCTCCTCTGCTCCGACGGCCTGTCCGACTACTTCGAGGGCAATGAGTTTTCCCTGAGCCTCGTCGCTCATGACGTTCAGGATGTCCCTGCTCATTTGGTGAATCTGGCTAATGAGTGTGGCGGAAAGGACAACATCACCGCCGTCGTCGTGCAGGTTGTCGATTGCCAGGCCGACCCCGAAGACGCCACGGTTGCCCGCAAGGTTGAGGTGCTTCGCGGGATCCCCCTGTTCGCCACACTCTCCTACCGCGAGATCGTCATGCTCCTGGAGGTGGTCCACATCCGTGTCTATGCCAGGGGCGAGCGGATCCTCACCGAAGGCAACGAAGGCGACAAACTGTTCGTCGTGCTCAGTGGCGTCGTGAACGTCTCCCGCAATCAGCAGAAGCTGGCGGAGCTGAAGCCCG
>JBGTKO010000398.1:0-7151 GCA_041744595.1 Pirellulales bacterium | reverse complement strand
TCGTGTCAGCGCCGGGCCGACCGGCGGCCGCTCAGCCTCCCATGGTGGCCGGCGTCTCCTTCGCGCGGCAGGTGGCACCCATGCTCGTACGGTCTTGTGGCGGCTGCCATGTCTCCGGCCGACGGGGCGATTTCCAGATGGCTTCTTACCAGGCACTCATACAGTCAGGCATGGTGCAGCGTGGAGCTGGAAACTCGAGTCGGCTCGTGGAAGTCATTCTGTCGGGAGACATGCCCCGTGGAGGTGGCCGCGTGTCGCCAGACGATGTCGGCATGCTCATCGCCTGGATCGACCGTGGGGCCATCTGCGACGCGGATCCGGCAACGGGACTCGATCTGGTCGCCCGTGGTGGAGCCGCTCCCCTGGCACCCCCCCCTGCCCCGGTCATGCCCGTAGCGGCTCCCGTCCCTCTCAAGCCAGGTGATGTCGCGTTTTCGACGGACGTCGCGCCGATTCTCCTCGACAAGTGCGGGAAGTGCCACGGCGACCGTGATCCCGAAAATCGCTTTTCGATCACCACGCTCACCTCGCTCGTGAAGGGTGGACGCAGCGGCCCGTCAATCGTGCCAGGCAAGGGGGCAGAGAGCCTCATCGTCAAAAAGCTGCGAGGTGCCGGCATCGAAGGTCAGCGGATGCCGCTCAATGCGCCGCCCCTCCCCGATGGTGACATCGCCATGATCGCCAAGTGGATTGACCAAGGGGCCCGCATTGATCTTCTCACCCCATCGGATCCGCTTGAAAAGCTCGTTGCGGTCGGAAAGTCGCAGCGGCTCTCCGATGACGAGCTCGCCACGGTTCGTCGAAGGGCAGCGGAGAAACTCTGGGAACGCATGATTCCTGACGAGCGTCCGGTCACGAACAGCCGCGCGGGACTCTTCATTGTCGGCAATCTCCCGGAGCCTCGGCTCGAGGAACTCGGGGCAACCGCCGAAGGCATTGCCGACCTCGTGCGACGGGAGCTCCTTGCCTCGAGCGGGCCGCTTCTGAAGGGAGGCGTGGTCGTCTATGCGTTCCGCAACTCCTACGACTATTCGGCCCTCTGGCAGGTCGTGATGAACGGCGAGCGGCCAAAGGGAATCGCCGGGAACGCCGGCACCTCGGGCGACGTGATCTTTGCGGCCTTGCTCGTGCCTTCCCAGGATGAGGCGGGCGACAACACGCGACTTCTCCTGGCCGAGCAGATTGCGGGAGCCTCACTGGCGGGCCGCGGTCTGCCAGCATGGTTCTGCCGAGGTGCGGGCCGGGCCGTGGCGATGAAGGTCGTCCCGAAAGCATCGCTTGTTCAAGAGTGGAAAGGGGATATCGCCGCCGCCATCA
The DNA here is from genome assembly GCA_041744595.1 of Pirellulales bacterium. GTDB lineage: Bacteria > Planctomycetota > Planctomycetia > Pirellulales > UBA1268 > QWPN01. Next base: position 5,834 of record JBGTKO010000398.1, on the reverse strand, counting down.
AGCAGCTCGGCTCCGCCCAGGATTTTCTCGCAGGGCACGCCGATCCCTCGGCGACCGCAACCGCAGCCGGAGCCTTCGTGTCGTCACTGGCTACGGCGGGGAAACTCCCGCAACTCGTGGCGCTCATGGAAAGCGGAACCTCGTTCGATGAGGCCTTTACGAAGGTCTTTCGCAGTCCGCCCCAGCAGGCGTTCACGGCCTGGGCGGCGCGGAACGCGGGGCGATAGGTTTTCCACCGCAATGCCGTGGCGTCACGAGATGCGGAGAGCTCGCTGAAAAAAAGACGGGGGTGCCTTGGATTCCGGGGCATGTAATCCGACATCACGACGGGCGAACCCGGCGGCTGCGGCCTGACACGCGACCAGAACATTCTTCCGGCCCCCAACGAGCCTCGTTAAGAGCTCACCGGCATGGGTGGACGGCAACACGAGCATGGCAGAAAACCTATCGCCCCGCATCCCGCGGAGCCAAGACATTATAGCGGCAACCGCCAGGCCTGGAGGGCCGGGTGGAGTTCCCGGCGGAGGCCGGGCAAGGATCCGCGGGTCATGGATGGCCGCGAATCCGTGTTATCAATACTCGCCAGAGTCGCGAGAGTACGGTTCCATCGATTTCGTATTCCGCTCCACGGCCATGACGACCGTTTGGCGGGCCGAGCCGTCGGCGGCACTGGCGATGATCGGAATCACCATCCGCTTGTTCGGCATTTCGACCCGGACTCGGAAGGTGCCGTCCGGCCGAAGCTTCACGGGTTCGCCTTGGAGGGTCACGTAGGCTTCCGGTTTCGTGGCCCCGTAGACGATCATTTCGGCGTCGACCTCAATCTGGAAATCGACCGTGCGGTCGTCCTCCGGCTCCTGCTCAGACGTTGACGACTGGGCCGCAGGCGGACCCATGGGCCGCTGGAGCCGCTCTTCGAACAGTTCCTGGAGCTCGGTGCTGTTGTTCTCAGGAGAGTATCCACCGCTCATCGCGTAGATCCGTTCGCAGTCGTCCACGATGTCGCCCCAGTGTGCGTCAAGCGTGTCACACTGCGAAGCAGTCGGTGTGGTCACCGCATTGCTGCGTGTGAGCGCGTGAAACTTTCCAGATGGGACCACGTAGCCGATTTCGACACGGCAGCGGAGCGGTTCACGGACGTCGATGTACCAGTTCTTGACGCCCCCATGAACGGCGATTTCACGGACAACCTGTTCGGAAGGTGATCCTTGGGCGTCGGACTCAGTCTGCAAGACGCGGAGCACGGGCTTTGCCGCGTGCCACTCCTGGCCGAGTGCAGCCTGGGCACGGGTGATGCTCCGCGGAGTGATCTCCCAATAGGCATGCATCCAATGCGGTCCTCGGACCATGAGTACCATGCGATCACGGGGTGACGTACGGCTCGCCCGCCCTTCCGCGCGGGTTGTAAGATCTTTGGCTTTGGCGAGCCGCTCACGAACCTCGGCGATCCGCCGTGCCACCTCCGCATCCCGCTGACCTCCCGCTGGGACATGCCGGGCTGCTTCGCGGGGCCCGCGAACGATCGGCGGTTGCTTGCCCAGCCCCGACTTGGCCTTGCGCACGAGCGCTCGGATCAACTGATCCTTCCGCATCGAGTGCCAGCCCTGAACGCCATGCTGCTTTGCAAGGCGAGCAAGGTCGCGGACAGGCTTCTCCCTGAGACTGGCTGCGGTCATGCGGGCGGCTCCGGGGACCCGAGGCGATCAGCCAGGCACCCAGGCGGCCGGCCGATACAAGATCCTCAAAGAATCGTACCCAGAGCAGTCAATAAGAGCAAACGTTGTGCCAGAATGAGGCGTTCGTAAGGTGATGTGGGAAAAGAACTTGCGCTCGGCTGATCCCACAATTTACTCGGGGTTGGAATCACTCGCCTCGGAGCCTGAGGCCCCGTTCGGACAGCTTTTCCCGTACCTCGTTGAGGCTTGTGACGCCAAAGTTTTTGCACTCGAGCAGGTCTTCGGCTGTGCGACGAACGAGCTCGCCGATCGTGTTGATCCCCAGCTTGGTCGTACACTTCCTCGCCCGAACCGAAAGATTCAGCTCGCCAATCGAAAGGCCCATGATCTCCTGATCGTCATCAGGAGAATGCTCGATCAATGCGGGATCCGGCTCAGGTGCCGCCGTCGGAGCTGCGAGTTGGCCGAGTGAGAGCGCCTTGCTCGCCAGCATGTCCTTGATTTCGATGAGGCTCGTCTCACCGAAATTCTTGCTTTCGAGAAGCTCGACCTCGGACGTGCGGGCGAGGTCTCCGAGCGTCATGATCCCCATCTTCTGGAGACAGTTTCGGCTGCGCACCGAGAGTTCGAAGTCGGTGACCGGGAGGGAGAGCACCTGGTCGAGTCGGTCACGGGTGCGGAGGAGCTGTTCGTCCTGCTTCAGGTCGCTTCCGGCCGACGAGTCCTTGAAAAACAGCCGCGCTCGTGGGTGATCGGGGATGGCATCCAAAACCCGCTTGTAAAGCCGCTGGGCGTTCGTGAAGTCGTCGCGGTCCTCGTAGAGAAGCCCGAGGTTGATCAGGCTGCCGACCGAAGGGGGATAGCGCTTCAGCGACCGCTCATAGCACTCGATCGCCTCGTCGTCGTTGCCGAATCGGTCTTGGAGAACACCCATGAGAAACAGCGCCTGAGCATGGTCTGAATCAGCAGCGAGCGCTCGCTCCAGGGCTTCCGCAACCTCCGTCTGCCGTCCGCCCTCATCTGCAAGAAGGGCTGCTCGCGCCGTGTGAAAATCGGCTGATCCTTCTGCATCGGCGGGGCTGAGGGAATCCAAGGCTGCACTGGCATCGGCATGCCGACCCAGCTTGCGAAGGGACTCGGCTGTCGCGGCCACACACGTTGCAGCGTCGTATCCCGCCCTCCGGGCGGCGTCGAAAAGTTCGTTCGCTTTCTCATAGAGCTCGCATGCCACGTGTGCCAGCCCCTGATGGAAGAGTGCAAGAGCACCGCCGTCTGCCCCTTTGAGCGTCTCGATGGCGTCACGGGAACGGCCCAAAAGCCGCTGGCAAACGCCGAGTCGCACGGAGGCAGCGGGGCTGCGATCCGTGATGCTCTCGAGGTCCCGAACGGCCGCACGCAGGTCACGATGAGCTGAAGGATTTGCACCGAGCGCCTCGACAATACCGGCAACCTCAGCAGGGCCGAATGGTCCGTTTCCGGAGATCAGGTCGCGGATGTCCAGGGTCGCGGTGGCTGCCATCGGGCGTGGTTCTCCAGAGTTCTCGAGATCAGACGTGGTTGAAAAACGAAAAAGGACAGGCCGGGAGCAAATCCAGAGCCAGCGGCGGGAGTCGAACCCGCAACCCCCGCATTACGAATGCGGTGCTCTGCCAATTGAAGCTACGCTGGCGTCAAAATCGACGGGTGTGACGGAACCAGGATGAAGAAACACCCTCGTCAAATGGCCAGCCGACTTATCGCCAAACTGCAAAAGTAGCGCAGATCACATGCCACAGTCAAGTCGCAGGCATGACGGGCGGCCGGAACAGCATGGAACGGTCTCCCGACGGTAGCGGCCCGCTTTAAAAAATGGAAGACGGGGCCTCCGACCCGGCAGGAGCGTCCTGCCACGGAAGTGCGGGTCAGGGGCAAGGCGAACCGCACGCCCTAAAAAGGTCGGAGACCCCGCCTTCTCGTACGGAAAACGTGGTGTCGCCAGGGACCGGAAATCCCTGGCTAGATGAACCAACAGCAGCTCGTGTGCCAATTTCGTGGGGCTAGCAAAAATAATCCTCTGGCGTTGCCATTCGCGTACGAAAATCTGTCAAATCGTCGGAAATAGCAGACACTGAACGTTTCTGTTCATGCCAAGGATCTCTGGCGTATCAGACGAAAAGCCGGCGTCGTCCGCGCCCGCGGCGCGCCGCAATTTGCAACGCCCTGCGGCATATTGCGGCGCGCGACAGGCCGCCTGTGTGTTCGTTCCGCAGAGGCCGCGTGGGCCTGTATGATCCCGAGCGAGCCTGGGTGAGTGACGGCGTGGAACCGGAGGATCCGACGCCGCCTGGGCATAGCCTTGGAGCCAAACCCTTTGAATCCACGTCTTCCTGCCCACATCGGACCGCACCGCTGCGGCCCAGAAGAGCCCCTCCTTGTGATCGCCGGACCTTGTGTGATCGAGCGCGAGGAACTCTGTCTCATGATCGCTGATCGCCTGGCTCAACTCGGCACACAGCTTCCGATTCAGGTCGTGTTCAAGGCCTCTTTCGACAAGGCAAACCGCACGAGCGGCCAGTCGTATCGCGGACCGGGTCTGGACGAAGGGCTCGCCGTGTTGGAGCGGGTTCGCCGGGCCACCGGGCTGCCTGTGACCACCGATGTTCATCTGCCCGAACAGGCCACCGCCGCTGGGCAGGTGTGTGAACTCCTTCAGATTCCAGCCTTTCTCTGTCGGCAGACCGACATCCTTTTCGCGGCCGCGGCCACGGGACGAGCGGTGAACGTGAAGAAGGGGCAGTTCGTCGGCCCGGGCGACATGCAGCACGCGGTCGCCAAACTTCTTGCCGGACAGTGCCAAGACATCCTTCTCTGCGAGCGGGGAACGTTCTTCGGATATGGCCGCTTGGTCAACGACTTTACAGGACTGCCAGTGATGCGATCGCTCGGTGTGCCCGTCATCTTTGATGCGACACATTCCGTGCAGCGACCGGCCAGCCTTGGCGAGACTACGGGCGGTGATCGCGGTCTTGTCGAACCGCTCGCGAGGGCAGCCGCGGCGGTGGGCATCGACGGCGTGTTTTTCGAGACCCACCCCGAGCCCGATTCGAGCCCGAGCGACGGGCCAAATATGGTGCCGCTTGCCGAGCTGGAGGGTGTGCTCAGGCGGGTGCTTGCGATTCATGAGGCCCGCCTTGCGGGAGAGGTATCTCGGCTGGCGCGAGGCGATTCATGACCGCGTGTTTCGGTGGCCAGAGTAAGTGGAGCCTCGTCGTGGCGGCGGCGCTTCTCACCGTAGGCTGCGGTGGCGGGTCGGAGGTGAACGAGGATGACGCCCGTCGCGGCCGCGGGAGGGCCCCATCGTCCGCGGCTGATGGCCGGTCGATGCGGGAACAACTCCTCTCTGGGGCCGTGTCGATCCTGTCATCGCTCGACCGCTACGACGAAGCCCGCGGAAGTGAGCAGGTGTTTGACAGGCTCGTGCAGTGGAACCATGCCGCCGGCCATCTCGGGGCCCGCGAGCCCAGTCCACTCGTAGCAACATTGCCGAACGACCTCCAGCAAGCTGGTGAGGCCATCCTCGCGCGGGAAACGTTCGATGCGGGGGGCGATGTCGTGGCAATTCGCGACCGCTGCTGGCTCGCTTCGGTGGCACGCACGGCGCGGGGAAATGCGGTCGATGACCTTGCGGTGGCCGAGGCACTGTTTCGTTGGACCGTGCGATCGCTGGCCCCGGTGGGAAATCCGCCGATGGTTCCCTCCGAGTCCTCGCCGGGTAGCCGGTGGTTTCTGCCCGGGGAAATCTTGCTTTCTGGCAGAGCGAGTGGTCCGCAGCGGGCGTGGATTTTTGTCGAGCTCCTGCGACAGGCGGGGCTCGAGGGGGTGATCCTCGCCACGCCTGGAACCGCTGGAGGGCTACCGCGGCCCTGGTTGCCTGCGGTCGTTATCGATGGCGAGGCGTATCTTTTCGAGCCCACGTACGGCATGCCCGTGCCTGGGCCAGGTGGCAAGGGTGTTGCAACGATTCGCGAGGCTGCGAACGACCCGTCGGTCCTCGCATCACTGTCCCTGCCTGATCGGGCGTATCCGGTGACTGCGGCGGACGCTCAAAGCGTGGGGATACTCGTGGTGGCTGATCCCTGGACGCTCTCGGCTCGGATGTCTCGACTCGAAGTGGAGATC
>JBGTKO010000397.1:0-11032 GCA_041744595.1 Pirellulales bacterium | reverse complement strand
ACACGGGCAACCCCGAGCCGTTCCACACCGCTGTACGTCACGCACAGGACGCCGCAGGTATCATGAAACCGATGTCCCGTCACACCCGATTTTCCGTCTTCGCCGCAGGCCTCGCGGTAATCGTCCTGCTCCCGACACAGGCCGTCGCCGAGGATGCTCCCGCGGCCCCGCCGGCAGCCGTCACCACGGCGGAACCGGCGATTTCGCTCGAAGACCTCAGGCTCCTCGTGAAGCCTCTCACGCGGGCCGAGCTGGCCACCGAATCGACGGCCTGGCGAGACCTGCTTCGCGCGAAGGTGGAGGAGCTTTCCAAGCTCCAGATCGATTTTCGAAAGCCGGAGGAGCTCGACGCCACTAAGGAGCCGACCACGTCGGCCGCCGACATCAGCCGCCTTCAGAACGAGCGGACACACATCTCCGATCGCCTGCGAGCCGTACTCGACGAGTGGGAGAAAAAGGGGGGGGATCCTGCTGAATACCGCCTCTACGCGACCGCTGTCGGTGGCCTTGTGGTTGATGTCTCCGATGCGGTCACGACCATGAAAGTCTTGAAGGGCTGGCTCTTCTCCGAGCGGGGTGGCGTGCGCTGGGCCTGGAATGTCGGGAAGTTCGTGGCGATCCTCGGAGCATTCTGGCTCTTGTCGTTGATCACCTCAAACCTCGTGGGCCAGGCTGCCACGCGAATGCGGGGGAGCTCGTCGCTCTTGAAGACGTTTCTGGTCACGTTCGTGCGGCAGGCCACGCTCGTCGTCGGTGGGATCGTGTCGCTGGCGGCGCTCGAGGTGAATATCAGCCCGCTCTTGGCCCTCATCGGTGGTGCTGCCTTCGTCGTGGGATTTGCACTCCAGGGCACGCTCTCAAATTTCGCCCAGGGGCTCATCATCCTCGCCTACCGACCATTTGATGTCGGCGACTTCATCGAGGCAGGAGGCGTGAGCGGCATCGTCGAGTCGATGAACATGCTCGCCACGACGATTCGCACCGGCGACAACAAGCAAGTGATCGTGCCCAACGGCAAGATCGGCAGCGATACGATCACCAATGCCACTGCCTCGTCGATCCGCCGGGTTGATCTCACGTTCGGCGTGGGCTATGCAGACGATCTCGACAAGGCCCAGGCCGTCCTCGAAAAGCTCGTAGCCGAACATCCGCTCGTGCTGCGTGATCCGATTCCGTTGATCAGGGTCAACGCGCTTGCCGACTCGTCGGTCAACTTTATCGTCCGCCCGTGGACCAAGACCGCCGACTACTGGACGGTCTACTGGGATCTCACCAGCGGCGTGAAAAAGGCGTTCGACCGCGAGGGTATCTCGATCCCGTTCCCCCAACGGGATGTGCACGTCTACCAAGCTCCGAGCGCCGGTGGACCCACCGGTGGCCCGGTCTCCTGAAGCTGGCCCTGGCCACTCACTCACGGTACAGTAAGAGTCTTGCCTTCCTGTGAGCCCCGAAGGCACGCCCCGGGGCTTGCGACTGTCCGTCCACCCCAGGTGTTCCTGATGGTGCGGAATCCTACGTTCTTCGCGCTCGCCGCATTGGTGGCGTTCTTCGCCGTGACAGAGCCTGTCGTTGCGGGGACGCTCCAGCCGCCGACGGGCGTCTCGGCCTTTCTCGAGCGACACTGCGTCGACTGCCACCACGGCGAGGCCGCCGAGGCTGGTTTTGATGTGTCTGAGATGAAGCTCGAGGCCAACTCTCCTGCTGGCGACCGTTCCTGGGCCACCCTCCTCGACCGTGTCGCCCATGGCGAGATGCCACCGCCCGACATTGACCAGCCGACGAATGCCGAACTCGCGAGGTTTGTCACCACCGCCGGTGGCTGGTTGAGCGACGCGATCCGTGCGCGGGATGCGCGGATTGGAAGAGTCCGTGGACGACGGCTGACCCGCCGCGAGCTGGAGCGGTCCCTTCATGCCGTTCTTGGCATCGATATCCCCCTTGCGGAGCAACTTCCCGAGGAGGACCGCCCCGGCGGGTTTACGACCGTCGCCGATCGGCAGACGATTTCTCATCACCAGCTCGGCGCGATCCTCGCAGTCGTCGATCTCGCGCTCGACGAAGCCTTTCGCCGTGCCCTTGTCGAGCATGAGCTGCTTCGCCGCGACCTCAAACCCGCAGCCATCGTGCGTACGAATCCGAAGGCCCGCTGCCGCGAGCCGGAGTGGCGACAGGGAAAGGCTGTCGTCTGGTCGGGCGGACTCATTTACTACGGCCGGTTGCCCTGCACGACCGCGCCGGCCGATGGCTGGTATCGATTCCGTGTCACGGCGTCCGGCTTGAAACTCCCGGAAACCGGCGGGGTCTGGTGTACGGTCCACACGGGTCTCTGCGTGTCGAGTGCACCATTGCTTCAGTATGTGACCGCCTTCGAGGCGGGGTCTGGGCCGCGGGAGATCACGTTTGAGTGCTGGCTCCCCGAAGGGCACATGCTCGAGATTCGACCTGGGGATGCCACGCTCGCGAAGGGGAAGTTTGCCGACGGCCAGGTCGGTGTCGGCGAGGGTGAGTCACAAAACCTGCCCGGGTTGGCGTTTGACCGGATCGTGATGGAGCAGATTTACCGGGGGGGCAATGACGACGCGGTTCGTAGGCTCCTCTTCGGGGACATGCCGCTGGAGCCCATGAAAGACAAGAATCGTTTCCGACCGCGGCCTCCTGATGCAAAGGCCGATGCCGAGCGGCTCGTGCGGACCTTCGCGCGGCGGGCCTTCCGTCGACCAGTGCCCGATGATGTCGTGGCTGGCTACGTCGCGATCGTCAAGGAGCAGCTCGACTCGAATGAGTCCTTTATCGACGCGCTGCGGGCGGGCTACCGTGCCATCCTGTGCAGCCCACGGTTCCTCTACCTCCTCGAAGAGCCGGGGCCGCTCGACGACCATGCGCTCGCCAGTCGGCTTTCCTACTTCCTCACGGGCGGCCCCCCGGACGACACGCTCTCGGCCCGTGCCGAGGCTCGAAAACTTCGCGACCCTGCCGTGCTGCGGCGGCAGGCCGATCGGCTGTTGGCCGGTGATGGCGTGCATCGGTTTGTCGAAGATTTCGCCGATGAGTGGCTGGACCTCGACCAGATCAATTTCACCGAGCCCGATCAAAAGCTTTACCCCGGCTTCGACCCGATCGTGCAGGCAGGCATGCTCGCCGAGACGCGAAGCTCGCTCGCGGAGGCGATCGCTGACAACCGCCCTGTGTCTTGGCTCATCGCTGCCGACACGACCTGGCTCGACAGCCGTCTGGCCAGGTTTTACGACGTGCCGGACGTGACAGGCGATACGCTGCGGCGGGTGCCGGTTTCGGCATCAACTCATCGCGGCGGGCTCTTGGCCCAAGGGGCGATCTTGAAGGTGACTGCAAACGGCAACAACACGTCGCCGGTCGTCCGCGGTGTCTGGATCGGCGAGCGGATCCTGGGGGATGAGATTCGGCCGCCACCCGGGGGCGTTCCGGCGATCGAGCCCGATATCCGAGGCACGACGACGATCCGCGAGCAGCTCGAACGGCATCGTGCCGACGCGGCGTGTGCATCGTGTCACAGGACAATCGATCCGCCTGGGTTCGCGCTCGAAAACTTCGATCCCGCAGGGCGTTGGCGGGAGCATTACCTCGCGATTGACCGTGGCAAGCGAAAACCCGGTGCGAAGATCGATCCATCGAGCGTGCTCCCCGACGGCCAGCCGTTCGAAGGCTTTGACGATTTCCGTTCGCTCGTCGCAGGGGATCCCGAACGGCTCGCCAAGAACCTCGCCGGTCACCTGCTCGTCTACGGCACAGGTGCCACGCTTTCCTATGCTGACCGAGAAGCAGTCACCACCATCGCCAAAGGTGCCGGCAAGCAAGGGTACGGCATCCGATCGATTCTTCATGGCGTCATCACCAGTCCTGTGTTCATGAACAAGTGAGGAGTCGTCCATGTCCGCTCGTCCTACCCGCTTTCACGTGGATACCCCCCGCACCCTTTCCCGTCGCGCGATGCTCAGAGGGGCCGGCGTGTCGCTCGCGATGCCCTGGCTTTCGGCGATGAGTCCGGCCTTCGGCGCCGCAAGAGCCGCCGACGCTCCGCGGCGATTTGTCGCCATCACGCTGAGCCTCGGCCTTGTTCCCGAGAACCTTTTTCCCGTTGAAGCGGGGCGGCATTGGAAGCCGTCACTTTACCTCTCGCCGCTGTCGGACCTCCGCAACAAGCTCACGCTCGTCTCGGGCACGTCGCATCCTGGGGTCTCGGGTGGCCATCGAGCAGAGGCCAGCCTGCTGACTGCCGCACCGATGTCGAACTCGACGCAATCGAAAAACACCGAATCGATCGACCAATGTTTGGCTCGTCAGCTTGGTGACAAGACCCGCTTCCGCTCGCTCGTGCTCGGCATCACCGGGGCGAACAGCCCGTCTTATACCGAGAACGGGTCGATGATTCCGGCCGAGACGTCGCCCGCGAAGCTGTTCACGCGGCTTTTCGTCGCCGACAGCCGGGCGGCGCGAGAGCGGCAGGTGACGAGGGCTCGTGAAGGACGGAGCATCATGGATCTTGTCGCGGACGACACCCGCCGGCTCGAACGCTCGCTCGGTGCCGGCGACCGTGGCAGGCTCGATGCGTATCTCACGAGTGTGCGGGATCTCGAACGGCGACTCGTCGAGGCGGAGGCGTGGGCAGATCGTCCCAAGCCGGTCGTTCCGATCGCGAAGCCGGTCGATATCGGCGACTTGAACGACGTGGTCGCCCGTCAACGTCTCATGAGTGACATGGTCAGGCTCGCTCTCACGACCGACTCGACGCGGTTCGTCACGATGCACCTGGGGGGTGGCGGCGGTGTTGTTCCTGTGCCGGGCGTTGACGAAGGCTACCACTCGCTTTCGCACCACGGCCGCGACACCGACAAGCTTGGGCAGCTCGCGCTTGTCGAGGCCGAGATCATGAAGGCCTTCGGTGATTTTCTGCGGGGGCTTTCTACGAGCGAGGAGGGGGGCGATACGGTTCTTGATCGCACAACGGTCTTGCTCACGAGCAATCTCGGCAACGCCTCGAGCCACGACAACCGCAACCTCCCGGTCGTGGTTGCCGGTGGTGGCTTCCGTCACGGTGCCCACCTCGCCTTTGACCGCGGCCGGAATCACCCGCTGCCAAACCTCTTCGTGTCGATCCTCCAACAGACCGGCCTCGAGACCGATCGGTTTGCGACCGCCACGGGCACGCTCCCGGGCCTCGAGCCCGTGTGACAACGCCCGGTCCTGTTGACGTCCTGCCCTACCGGTCGAAGCGGAGGGGGCCAGGATTGTTGATGGCTCTGGCGTTTCTGGCGGCGCCTGGCATTTCGGCGTGGGGGTTTTGTGGTCCTGTTTTCTTGCCGTAGGGGATGATCGTGCCATCCTCAATGCGTGGTGGTGCGTGGCGGTTCGGGGTCGGGTTTTCAGGGATGGTGTCGCCGGTTTGCTCGGTCCAGTACCCGAGCAGTTGGCGTGCTTGGTTGAGGGCGGCGGCGTGTTCGGGAGCAGCCGCGACGTTTGTCAGTTGGTGCGGGTCTTCACCCACGAGGAAAAGCTCTTCTTCGGGGACGGGAAGGGCAAAGAATTGCTGCTGGGCGGGCGTGGTCGTGCCCGCGGCTTGTGCCAGCCACAGATCTTTGGCCGCCGGGTCGTAGTGGGCCTCGAGGCAGAGGTTGAGCTGGTCGGTGTAGTTGTTTTTGATGTAGAGGAAATCGCCGAAACGAACCATGCGGCTGTGATTGCTGTACACATGCCAATTCTGCTCGGCGAAGACCATGTCGCGGACAGTGGCCTCGGGGTTCTCGAGAACAGGCAGGAAACTGCGGCCCTGAATGCAATCGGGCCGCTCAATGCCGGCAAGGTCAAGGCATGTGGCGCTGAGATCGATAGAACTGATGAGACTGGCGGACACCGCGGGCTCTTTGATGACCTCCGGGTAATGCACGACCCAGGGTGTCTTGATGCCGCTGTCGTAGAGCCGCGATTTGGCCCGTGGGAAGGGACGTCCGTTGTCGGCGGCAACCACGATGAGCGTGTTTTCCAGCACACCCTGGGCAGCCAGTTCGGCGACGGCAAGGCCGACGAAATGATCGAAGCGGCTGACCTCATGGTAGTAATGGGCGAGATCATCGCGGGTGGCCGGGGTATCGACCAATTCGGGCGGGATGACCACCTCGTCGAGTTCGTATTCCCGCACATGGTCGGTGACCTGCCAACCGCGATGGGCATCGTCTGAGGCAAACCAGAAGAAGAAGGGTTTGTCCTTCGGCCGCTCCTTGACGTGTTGCACCCAATTGAGCGAGCCAATCGGTGGCCCCCCATTGTCGATCACATCGAAGGCACGATCCTCTTTGCCGAACATGTGGTTCTTGCCGGAGAGCACCGTGTAGTAGCCCGCCTCGCGGAGCAGCTCGGGAAAACGGATCTGATCGTCGGGCAGCCGAACGTGCAGCTCCGGGGCGCCGGTGTTGTGTGGATAGCGGCCGGTGATGATGCTGCATCGGCTCGGGCTGCAACTGCTTGCCGTGAGATAGGCGTTGTCGAATCGCATGCCCTTGGCGGCCAGGGCATCGATATTGGGCGTCTCGAGGGTCGGATGCCCGTAGCAACCAAAATCTTCCTGCGAGATGTCGTCGGCAAGGAAGAAGACGATATTGGGTGGATCGGCGCTCGCGTCGGCCGGGAACCAGCCTGGGAGGGAGGCCAGGGCCAGCAGGATGAAAAGGAGGCTGCGTGGATTCATGTTTCCCGTCATTTCAAAGTCACAATAAATCTTTCGTGCGAAGCCCATCAGTGTAGCAACCACACGTACCGAGTTCATCGCTCACGCCCTGTATACGGCGCGTTCCACGGCCTACGTCACTACGTTCTGGCCACGTCCTGCCACTGCGTCATCTGTCGGGAGAGAGGTCATTCTGCGATGCCTCCTTTGGCCTTACGCGGGCTATTACCCGCAGACGACGTGCATGCCACGGCGTAAGACCCGAACGGTGGCGATTTAGTTCGGCTGCGCCGCTCGCGACGGCTTGAAAAATGTGTACGTTCGTATACACTCTGTTATCAACATCTTTTCAGGAATCCGGCCGATGACTCCCGCCATCTCAGACAACCGGCTTACGCCGACTGAGCGAGAAGCCATCCGGCTCGCTGTGGCAAAGGCCTGTGAAGAGACGGGCACGGTGTGGCGGCGAATCGTGCTCTTCGGTTCGCGAACCGATCCGAACCGGCGAGGTGGCGATATCGACCTTCTTGTCGAGCTCGATCCACGAGCGCCGGCTGACGTGTACCGCGTTGCCGCCCGATTGAGGATCGACCTCGAAGACATGATCGGCGAGCAGCGGGTCGATCTTGTGATCGACGATGGGCGCTCGACCAGCAGCTTCCCGGAATTGGCTCGTAAACAAGGGGTCGAGTTGTGGTCGAACACATGAGCCGGCTCCTCACCGAGCACCTTGCGCTGATGCAGGCGGCGGCCGGCGTACTCGAAGAATCGAGAAGTCGTGTCGCCACCTTCGCTCACCGGCTCGGAGAAGACCTGACGATCGGCGAGCGGGAGTCGTGCGAGGCGCTGACGTCGCGATTCGCGAGACTCAATGATTTTCTCATACAGCGTGTGTTTCGCACGCTCGACCAGGTCGAGCTTCTGGATGACGGCACACCTCTCGACCGTCTCCTGAGGGCCGAGGCTCGAGGTCTTGTCGCCTCCGCCGATCGGTGGCGCGAATTGCGGATGCTCCGAAACGCCATCGTCCACGATTACTTGATCGAGAGCGCCGACCGAGTTCTGGCCGAGGCTTTGGCAGCCGCTCCCGAAATGCTATCGACCGTCCAGCGAATCATCCGCTACGTCGCCGAGAAGGGTTACTGACAGACCTAGGAGCATTTTGCAGGAGCGAGCGATTCTGGTCGATCGGAAGACAATAGAAATGATCGATTCCCAGCGTGCGCGACTCTTGAACTTTGACCGTTTGATTCAATTCCTGCCGTCGCATCGCGACGGAACCACCGGGCCGTGCACCCTTGAATGGTCAAATCAAATATCAATAACGGCCAGTGCCAGAAGGGACGGCGGGCACCTCCAGCACGCCCCGCTTCACTTGTCCAGCAGCGCCTTGGCGAAACCGACGCCGATCTGCGCCATGACCTTTCCCGAGCCCAGGTAGTGGAAGCCGAAGTTGGATACGCCGACCTCATGGATCTTCAGTTCTTCAGGCGTGAACATCTCGGACTTCAGCTTCGCCACCGCCGCCTCCCGCTGCTCTTTGGTCAGGCTCGGGTCTTTGCTCAGCTCCTTGCTCTTGGCATTGACCTTGTCCATTCTGTTCGCCAACTCGCCGAGCTGCTTGTCCCAGTACTTCTCGGTGAAGACCGGGATCACGTTGCCCTTGAATTCCGGCAGATTTGCCGGGGCGGCCATGGCCATGCGGAAGCTTTGTGTCGTCGCGCCATGACGGCCCGGGTTTCTGGGGTCCACGGGGCCGCCCGTCCCCATCACGCCGATGACGAAAGGCATTTTCGGTGCGTTGAAATCCTTCCGCACATCGCGGATGAACTTCGCGAGAAGGTCGCTGTACATGTCGTACCCACCCAGCTTGCCGCGATTCGGGTAGACGTTGCTAGCGGTCATGTCGTTCCAGCCCTGGAACCACACAAAGCCGGCTAACTCATAGCCTTGCTTTGGGTCATAGCCTGGGTACACCGCCTTGATGTTCGCGAGGACTTTTCGCACATGGTCAGCCATGAGCGTGTAATACTCACCCGTCGGCTTGTCACTCGTGGCGGCGCTCGGCGGACGGAAATCTGCATACAGACTCTTGCCGCCCCAGGCGGTTTTGATCAGCAGAATCGGCTCCTTGAGCTTTTCTTCGAGTGTGATCCCAAAGGTGAATTCGGGCCCGATCTTCGGCTGGCTCCCCAGCGCACCAAAGTCTGTCGTCAGCTTGCCCTGCTTGACGCCTTTTGTAGTCAGGTAGGAAATCCATACCTTATCGCAAACATGCGGCGTCCCATCCGCATTCCGCATCTTTTCAAGCAGTGGTGCGGTTTTGGGATCCATGCCCAGGTGGTCAAATGTCCGGACTGCGGCGTGCCCTTCCATGTTGGACTGACCGGCAAGGATGTAAACCTTGAGCGGAGCCGCCTGGGCATGGCTGGCGAACAAGCAGAACACCGCGAACAGCAGGGGAAGCAAACTTTGCACCATCAATAAAGATCCTTCGTGTGCAGCCCTTCGATGTAGCAATCGAACTTGCCGAAAACATCATCTTTCCAGTTCGGCTTCATCGAGGAGGGATACATCTCCGTGGTGTACACGGCGAGCGTGTTGGTGCCCTTCTTGAGCAGGGCGGCCTGGTTTTTCGTGATCGGCCATTTCCGAAACTCTTCCGGGCCCTGAAACCACGTGTATCGGCAGATGTTTTTTCCATTGAGATAGATGTCGTAGCCCTGCGCGGCCATGACCCTGAGGCGATAGATATCAAAAGGCTCATCCTGGATCTCGAAGGTCGTGCGAGCCAGCAGGATCTCACCCTCTCCCCACACGGAGTTGTTCGCGATCTTGTTTTTGCTTTCGCGGGGATGGCCCCCCTTGCCGATCGGCGCCTTTCCGGTTTGCCATGAGCTTGCATCAAACTCGGGCTTGTACCAGTCCTTCAAGCCGGGAGGCAATTCGACCGCCCGGTACCGCCGACCCTCCCGCCTCGGCCGGATGTCTTCTTCCCTGGCCGGGTGAAACGTCGTGTAGTGCCAGACACGTTCTTCCTGCGGCGGGGAACCGACAACCTGCCAGCCGGCGGTTGAATCGCCCAGCTCCATGAGGCCCAGCAGGGCATCGAGCTTGGCGGTGTCTTGCCCACCGGTGGCCCGCAGCCTCCTGGCCATCTCGGGGCGATAGCTCGTATACAGAATGGTCTCGAACTCCTTTCGCGCCGGGCCCTTCACCTTGGCAGCGAGCGAGATCAATCCGTCGAATCCCTTGCCGCCGCTGACCAGTGAAATCAGCTCGTCGTCATCGAGCGACGAGAACCCGCGATCGGCAAGCGAAGCGGCAAGGTTTGGAGCGATTTTCGGAGCCACCTTGATGGCCTGCTCGATGGCGTGGGTGATGTTGTAATTCCCTTCCCGCCCTCGCTTGCCATCGAGAACCTGGGTTTCCGCCACGCCATCACGAAAACCTTTTGCAAGGAGCTTGCCGATCTCACTCTCGGGCCCGAACTTTTTCAATGAGTCAGAAAGCAGCCTGTTCATTTTCGTTCTGGGCATGGTGTGGTTTTCACGGATCATCATTTCGGTGAGAACCGGCACGACCTTGGCATAGTGTGCCGGGTCGCCTTCAAGGCCTTGCAGCGCGTGAAACGAGGCCTGGCGAAAACACCAGTCTTTGTGTTTGGTCCACGACATGACCACATCCACATTCTTTTCGATCACCTCTGGTGGCATGAAGCCGAGTGCGAAGAGGGCTCCCTCGGCCACGTAGGTGGCCTCGTCAGGATTCCTGAGCATGGCCGTGATCGACTCGATCATCCGTGGCGTAAACTCCTTCGCAGCCATGGGCTTCTTGTGCGGGCCGCCCCAGAATCCCCAGTCGATGATGCCATCAAGAGCGGCGCGGCAAAGACGTGGATCGGGATCCTGGAGGAGCTTCTCGAGCGTGCTCCATTCCTTCTTGATTCGCAGGGCCCTGGCCGCTTGCGTGCGAATCATGTAGCTATTGTGACGGACTGCCTGGTTCAACTGCTCGAGCGAAACGCAGGAGGGATCTTTTTCAAGAAGGCCTTTGGTGTAGGCAGATCCGAGCAGATCGACGATCTGCCAGATCGGCATGATAGGCCCAAAGGTGTCATACCCATCGACCGGGTCGATCCGAAGGAAGGCGAGATCGGCTTCATTGCCCCAGAGGCGGGCCGGCAGTTTGAAGTCCTTGGCATACTTCGACCGTGGAGCGCCGGTAATCCGGAGGGTTTTCAATGGGGCCGTGTAGGCAATGGCCGCGGCCGCGCCTGACGTCGGAACATTGAAACCGTTGCAGGCGACCATCCCCATGGCCCCATCATCGAAT
>JBGTKO010000396.1:0-1606 GCA_041744595.1 Pirellulales bacterium | reverse complement strand
GTTCACCGATTCGGCGTTGAATCGTGCGGCTTCTGATCGGCAGGAATCCGGTAATTACCGGATTCGACCCTTTTGGAGGAACGTGCGATGGCAGCCAGGATCCCTTCTCTCAGGCTTCACAATCCCTCAAACAAGGCCGTGGTGACGATCGGTGGTCGTGACCACTACTGCGGACCGTGGGGCTCGAAACAGGCCCAGGCCGAGTACAACCGCCTCGTGGGTGAATGGCTGGCCAGCGGCGGCGCCCCGAGGGTGAAGACGGGAATCTCCGTCGCGGAAGTCGTGCTGGCTTACCGCAGATTCGCTCGAGGCTACTACTCGCCGCCAAGCAAGGAAGAGTCTCAGATTCGGCTTGCCCTCAGCCCTGTGGTGGAGCGGTATGGACACACTCTCGCTCGTGAGTTTGGACCTCTCGCCTTGAAGGCCGTGCGGCAGGACTGGATCGCCCAGGGGCTCGCCCGGAAGTACATCAACCAACGTGTCGGCCGCATCGTGCGAGCGTGGGGGTGGGCTGTCGAGAACGAACTGCTGCCGGCGGAGTGCTGGCAGGCATTGAAGGCCGTAAAGGGGCTTCGGGCCGGCAGAAGCGCAGCCAAGGAAACTGCCCCTGTTCGACCGGTGCACGACGACGTGTTTGAGGCGACGCTCGCAGAGATCAAGTCGCCTCAGATTCGAGACATGCTTCGCCTCATGCGATTAACTGGCGCTCGGTCTGGCGAGGTGTGCATCATGCGGACGGGTGACATCGATCGTTCCGTGAGCCCGTGGGCGTATCGGCCACAAACACACAAGACGGCTCACCGTGGGCACGACAAGGTGATCTTCATCGGTCCCAAAGCCCAGGCCGTCTTGGAGGTATGGCTCCGCGCCGACCCCGACGCGTATCTCTTTCAACCGCGGGAGGCGTCAGCAGCGGTGAGGGCTGCCTCGATGATCGCCGACCGATCCGAGGAGGACCGGGCGAGGGGCGCGAAGAACAAACGAGCCGCCGAGGCCCGAAAGCGTGGCGGTAAGGCCCGCAACCGCAGGTTGCCGGGCGAGCGATACACTCCCGGCCGAGTAGGTCATGCCGTTGGGCGGGCTTGTGAGCGAGGCGAGATTGAGCACTGGCATCCTCACCAACTCCGCCATACTGCTGCCACGGAGCTACGTCGCGAGATCGGTATCGAGGCGGCTCGTGTGGTGCTCGGTCATCGATCGCCTGGAATTACGGAAGTCTATGCCGAAGCTGATCGGAAGGCCGCGGCTGCGCACATGTCGAGGCTGGGATGAAAACACTGAAATGGCTTGCACGGCCCTGCTTGAGTTTGATATAGTCGAAGAAGTTGAACACGAGAGGTTCAACGAATCC
Organism: Pirellulales bacterium; assembly: GCA_041744595.1. Classification (GTDB taxonomy): domain Bacteria; phylum Planctomycetota; class Planctomycetia; order Pirellulales; family UBA1268; genus QWPN01. The sequence continues at coordinate 255 of JBGTKO010000396.1, read as the reverse complement.
TGCGGGCAACCGCAGGCGTTTTGGTTTCCGATGCGTAGCCGACACCGACTGTACAATTTCCAGGTTCGCGTACGGCCCCAACGCCTCAACGGCAGCGTAAATGACCGTAATCGTGGGGCATCGGAAACCAGGTTCGAAAACTGAATCGCCGCGGGCATAGGTCGCCGCCCGCTAGTCGCCCTTGGCGGGGCAAATGACGCTCGGCTGAATCGTTTTTTCACGATTTCTGGCCGCCGGTGCCCCCGCCATTTCTTC
>JBGTKO010000395.1:0-2480 GCA_041744595.1 Pirellulales bacterium | reverse complement strand
CGCGAACCAGCAACCGGCGTAGCGCTAAATCTGTACGGAGCCGCATCGAAATGCGCTTTATCCCGTCGGACCCACACGGGCTGAAGCCCGTGTGATCCGTACTGTCTCTATTCGTTTTCTTCAGGATCCGAAGGACCGGTCGGCGGCTCAGACGGCTCTTCCGAGTCGTCCGTCACCTCACCCTCAACATCATCAGGCTCCTCAAGCGTCGCAATAGACACAACCTTGTCGTCGTCGGCCAGGTCGATCAGGCGGACGCCCTGGGTGTCGCGACCGATTGGGCGCAAGCCGGCAGCGGGCATGCGGATGATCTGGCCCTGTTCGGTCACGATGAGCAGTTCGTGGCGGTCGGAGACACAGGCAATTCCCACCACGGGACCGTTGCGGTCGGTGGTCTGGATGTTTTTGAGGCCGATGCCGCCGCGCGTCTGCTGACGGTACTCCGACACCTCGGTGCGTTTGCCGTGGCCGTTTTCGCAGACGGTCAACAACGTCGCATCGTGCGTCACCACTTCCATCGCGACCACGACGTCGCCTTCGCGCAGGTTGATGCCGCGTACACCATAGGCCGTACGGCCCATCGGTCGGGCATCCTCTTCGCTGAAACGAATCGCCATGCCGTTTCTGGTGCCGATCACCAGATCCTTGGCGCCATCTGTTTCGGCCACGGCGATCAATCGATCGTTGTCGTCGATCTGAATGGCAATGATGCCGGCTGCCCGTGGGTTTGAGTAGGCCTTGAGGTCGGTCTTCTTGATGGTGCCGCGTTCGGTACCCATCACGATAAAGCGTTTGCCCTCTTCGTCCGGGAAGTCCTGGACGCGCAGCAGCGCGGCGATTTTTTCGCCCTCCGTCATCTGCACCAGGTTGGCAATCGACTTCCCCTTGCTGGAGCGTGCCACTTCGGGGATGTCGTACACGCGCAGCCAGTAACACTTGCCCTTGTCAGAGAAAATCAGGATGTAGGCGTGGGTGTTGGCAACAAAGAGGTGTTCAACAATGTCCTCCTCTCGGGTCTGCATGCCAATAAGACCCTTGCCGCCGCGCCGCTGCTTCCGGTACTCATCGAGCGGGGTGCGCTTGATGTAGCCGGTTCGCGTGGCGGTGATCACCACATCTTCGTCCGCGATCAAATCTTCGACCCGGAAGTCGCCGCTGTCTTCGATAATCTCCGTACGCCTGTCGTCGCCGTACTTCTCGCGAATGGCCTTCAGCTCGTCCACGACGATGCCGAGTACGAGGTCGTCGCTTGAGAGGATTTCGCGCAAGCGTGTGATCAAGGCGACCAGCTCTGCCAGTTCGTCGAGGATCTTCTTCCGCTCCAGGCCCGTCAGACGCTGCAGCTGCATGTCGAGGATCGCCTGCGACTGCAGTTCGGACAGGCCGAAGTTGGTCATCAGTCCGATGCGGGCCTCGGCTGGATTTGGAGAGCTGCGAATCAGGGAGATCACCGCGTCGAGGTGGTCGAGCGCGATTTTTAAACCTTCAAGGATGTGCGCACGGGCCTCGGCCTTGCGCAGCTCAAACTCGATCCGACGCCGAATGACTTCGCGACGGAACGTGACGAACTCCTCGATGATCTGCAGGAGGTTGAAGACCTTCGGTCGGTTGTGCGAGATCGCCAGCAGTGTGATGCCGAAGCCGGTCTGCAGTCGTGTGTGTTTGTAGAGATTGTTCAGCACCACGTCCGGCAGTTCATTGCGCTTCAGTTCGATCACGATGCGCATGCCGTCACGATCGGACTCATCACGCAAGTCGGAGATGCCTTCAAGTTTCTTGTCGCGCACCAGTTGCGCGATGTCGGCAATCAGCGTGGCCTTGTTGACCTGGTAGGGAATCTCGGTGATGACGATCGAGACACGGTCGCCTTTTTTGTTTTCTTCAAACGCGGCCTTGGCGCGGACCACAACGCCGCCGCGGCCTTCCCGATAGGCCCGCCAGATGCCGGCGCGACCAACAATGGTGCCGCCGGATGGAAAGTCGGGCCCAGGGATGCACTGCATCAGCGCCTTGAAGCGGTCCTCAACCGGAGCCTCGCGCAGCTCAATCACCTCGAGGACGCCGTCGATCACTTCCCGCATGTTGTGCGGCGGGATGTTCGTAGCCATGCCGACCGCGATACCCGTGGACCCATTCACAAGCAGGTTCGGGTACGGTGCCGGGAAGGTGGTGGGTTCTTCGGTGGTTTCGTCGAAGTTCGGCCGGTGATCGACCGTGTCCTTGTCGAGGTCCGCCATCATCGCTTCGGCGAGCGACTCGAGCCGGGCTTCCGTGTACCGATAGGCGGCGGGTGGATCGCCATCGATCGACCCGAAATTGCCCTGGCCGTCGACCAGGGTGTACCGCATGCTGAAGTCCTGCGCGAGGCGCACCAGCGTGTCGTACGCCGAGGCGTCACCATGCGGGTGGTAGTTGCCGATGACTTCACCGACGATCTTGGCGCACTTGCGGTACGGACGATTCGACGCGAGCCCCATCTG
>JBGTKO010000394.1:0-10196 GCA_041744595.1 Pirellulales bacterium | reverse complement strand
GTTCCTTGGCCTCCAGGCGATGATCGATCCCCCGCGGGCGGAGGCGATCACTGCGGTGGCTACATGCCAGGCGGCTGGGATCCGCGTGAAGATGATCACCGGCGACCACGCCCTCACCGCCTCGGCCATTGCTGCCCGGCTCGGCATCGATGGGGCTCTCTCGGGCGAAGGCAAGCCGGTACCCGCCGTCACAGGCGCCGAACTCGAGCAGGTCAGTGATTCCGACCTTCCGCCCATTGCCGACCGTTCATCCGTCTTTGCCCGCGTGGCCCCAGAACAAAAACTCCGACTCGTGCGGGCGCTTCAGTCGCTTGGCAACGTGGTGGCCATGACGGGCGACGGCGTGAACGACGCGCCAGCGCTCAAGCAGGCCGACATCGGCGTCGCGATGGGGAAGGGAGGCACCGACGTGGCACGCGAGGCGTCTGACATGGTGCTTACTGACGACAACTTCGCCTCGATCGAGGCTGCCGTCGAAGAGGGTCGGGGCGTGTTCGACAACCTCACGAAGTTTTTCGTGTGGACGCTTCCCACCAATGGCGGCGAAGCCCTTACGATCATCGCCGCGGTGATCCTCGGAACATCGCTACCGATCTCGCCGGTGCAGATTCTCTGGATCAATATGACAACCGCGATTCTCCTTGGCCTCATGCTCGCCTTCGAACCCAAAGAGCCGGGGATCATGGATCGGCAACCGCGAGATCCGAAGGCCCCGCTGTTGTGCCCCGACATCATGAAGCGGATCGGCCTCGTGAGTATCCTGCTCTCGCTTGGGGCCTACGGCGTGTTCCTATGGCTCAGGCGTTGGGAAAAGGTGTCGCTCGAAGAGGCCCAGACGGCTGCCACCACGGTGTTCGTGGTTGGCGAGATGTTTTATCTCTTCAACTGCCGCTCACTCACAAAGAGCATGTTCGAGATCGGCCTCTTCACAAACCGGCCGGCGCTCTGGGGAGCTGCCTGGATGATGGCGCTGCAGGCGTTCTTCACGCAGAATCCGATCATGAATCGTCTCTTCCATACTCGCCCACTCTCGTGGGAAACCTGGGGAGTGATCATGCTCATTGGCATCGCGATCTATTGCGTCATCGAGATCGAAAAGCGACTGGTCGGCTACCGACTCCAAGGCGCCACCTTCCGTCGTGGCTCCTGATGACTCACGCCATGCTTGCCAAACCGCCGGTCACGATTGTCTGGTTTCGTCGCGATCTGCGGCTCGACGACAACCCGGCACTCGCAGCCGCCGCGGCCCGCGGGCACGTGGTGCCGGTTTACATTCACGCTCCTGAGGAAGAGGCTCCCTGGGAGCCCGGGGCAGCCTCGCGTTGGTGGCTGCACTGGTCGCTCGAAAAACTCGCCGCGAGTCTGGCGAAGGCGGGCGCTCCGCTTGTTGTCAGGCCCGGGCCGTCGCTTGGAGCTCTTCGCGCCGTCGCCGCCGAGTTTGCGGCCACCCATGTCGTCTGGAACCGACGCTACGAGCCGGCTCTCGTGAAACGCGACACCGTAATCAAGAAGGCCCTCACCACCGGCGGCCTTGTGATCGAAAGCTTCAATGGCGGCTTGCTGTACGAACCGGTCCACGTTGCCACCAAAGAAGGCAAGCCGTATCAGGTGTTTACGCCCTTCTGGCGGGCGCTGCTCGCACGGCCGGAACCAGCCGAGCCAGTGGCCGCGACACGCAAGCTCCGCCCGGCGAGCCCGGTGAAGAAGGCCGTCCGCAGTCTGGCGGTGGGCGAGCTTGATCTCCTGCCGACGATTCCCTGGGACGCGACGATGAAGAAAACATGGTCGCCTGGCGAGGCCGGCGCATCAAAGCGGCTCGACGCGTTCCTCGACCACCGCTTGCCGAACTACAGCACCGAGCGAGACCGGCCCGATCACGATGGCACCAGTGCACTCTCACCCCATCTCCACTTCGGTGAGATTTCACCGCGGCGGATCTGGCATGCCGTGCGGCAGGCCGTCGGTGGCCGCCCCGCCGCGAAACTGACCGGTAGCCCGGAGGTGTATCTCCGCGAGATCGGCTGGCGGGAGTTTGCATCGCACTTGCTCTACCACTTTCCGCACACAACCGACGCGCCACTCCGGGCTGACTACGCCCGGTTTCCATGGGCCAAAGACCCCGTGGGTCTGCGGGCCTGGCAGCGTGGCCGCACGGGTTATCCGATCGTGGACGCGGGCATGCGACAGCTCTGGGCCACCGGCTGGATGCATAACCGCGTGCGGATGATCGTCGCGAGTTTTTTGGTGAAGGATTTGCGGGTGAGTTGGCTCGAAGGAGCCCGCTGGTTCTGGGACACGCTCGTGGATGCTGACCTTGCCGCGAACACGCTGGGCTGGCAGTGGGCTGCCGGCTGCGGGGCCGACGCGGCTCCGTATTTCCGTATTTTTAACCCAACGACCCAAGGGGAAACACACGATCCCGACGGCAGCTATGTCCGCACCTGGGTGCCGCAGCTCGCGAGACTTTCAGTTGCCGATATCCACGCACCGGCCGAGGTGCCCGAGCGATCGCTCGAAAAGGCCGGCATCACCCTCGGCCGCGACTACCCCGAACCGATCGTGGATCACGCCGAAGCCCGAAAGCTCGCCCTCGAGGCGCTCAAGAAAGTGTCCCGGAAGTCGGAAACGCGTTAATTCGCAAACACCATACAAGCCCACGGCGATGAGCCGTGGGCCCGCGCCGCGTGAGATAGCCTCACCCACCCAGCTTCGCCTGGAACACGCGGACAACCTTGATCGCCGCCTTCTGCTGCTCGGGGTCAGGCACCTTCGAGGCCGTTTTCTCCGCGTCGGCAAGCAGCGTGAGCGCCCCCTTCTTGTCACCATTGGCAACCAGCGCCTTGGCGACGGCGACAAGCGCGTACACGCGGTTGGTGGGAAAATCATTGATCCCCTTGGCGGCGCCCGAGGCTTTTTCGAGGAGCGCGACAGCGGCTTCTTTCTCACCTCCTGCCGCGCGGACAGCAGCCGCAGCAGAAAAGGCCTCGGCCTTTGGGCGGAGATCCGTAAGCCCCTCGGCAAGTCCTTCGAGCGTGTCAATGATGTTCGTGGCGTCCGAGGCAAGCCCGGCGTCGGCATACCCCATGGCTACCGCGGCGAGGGCCTCACCCCGGAATCGTTCCGAAACGTCGTTCGTGGCGAGCGCAGCCGCCTCGTCGAGTAACTTCTTCGCCTCGCGGGCGTCACCGAGCCCCGATTCACGGTTGCCAAGGACGCCGCCGATCCGGGAGAGCATGGTCGCCTTGCTCTTGGGATCTTCCACGGTCGAGGTCATCTTGGTAGCAGTCTCCAGGGCTTTGCGAGCCGTCGTCTTCTGGCCGAGGCCGATATACGTCTCGGCGATCTCGAGAAGGAGAGGAACACAGGCCAGCGGCTGGCCATCTTCGGGAACCTCGGCAAGCGCCAGGCCGAGCGTTTCCTCGGCTCCCTTTTTGTCCTTCGCGTCGGCCCGCATGCCAGCGATTCTGACAAGCTCGGTTGCTCGCGCCTCGGGTGACGGAAGTTTCTTGGCGTTGGCGATTCGCTGGGCGATGGTCACTGGGGGCTTCTTTCCGCCACCGCATCCAGTCGAAGGCACAAGTGCCACAAGGGTCAAGAAGAGGAGCAGAAGCGTGGACGGGATCAGGCGAAGCATGGTGAGACTCCTCAGGGCAGGTTCAGGTCGTGTACTCGAGCAACAAGAAATCAGAACTTGAGACGGGCATGCTGGAGGCGGGCATAGGTTTCGGCCATCAGCTCATCCTCGGCCGTCTCGTCCTCGGATTCATAGGTGACGGAAAACCGAAGATACGCACCGCAATCATCCCAGGGCACCGTGGATATGGATAGTTCATGGATCAAAAACTGGCTCGCCTCTTGAGCGTTGGCGAACACACGATCGCCCGCCCCAACGGGGCTCTTCGTATAGAGGAAGTATGTTCCACCTGGCATCTGGCAGTCGAAGCCGACGGCCCGTAAGACACCAACGAACTTCTCCAGCCGACGTCGGTACTTCTCCCGCACCCGTCGCGGAATCGCGGGGTCAGCAAGCGCGGCGGCAGCCGCCTTTTGGATTGCGATAAACTGCCCTGAGTCGCAGTTGTCTTTGACATCAGCAAAGGCCTGCACGAGCCGCTCGTGGCCGCAGACCCAACCCATCCGCCAGCCGATCATGTGAAACCCCTTCGACATCGAGTGGACCTCGAGGCCGACCTCCTTCGCCCCGTCGATCGACAAAAACGACAGCGGCTTATCGTCGTAGGAGAGCATCATGTGGGCCGCATCTTGGATCACGATCACGCGATGCTTGTGTGCCCAGTCGATGACCTGCTCGTAAAACTCCCGCGTGGCGGTGCGGCCCGTGGGGCTATTGGGATAACAGAGCACCAAAAGCTTGGTGCGGGCGAGAACGTCGTCGGGGATGCTTTTGAGATCGGGTAAGAAACCACGCTCCTTGACGAGTGGCAGCGGGTGGACGGTGCCCCCAAACCATTTGGTGGCGGTGCCAGCGACGGGATAGCCCGGCACCGTCATGAGCGTCACATTGCCGGGATTGATGAACGCGGCCGGTAGCATCGCGTAGGCCGTCTTCGAGCCGATGCAGTGGTTGACTTCCTTAACCGGGTCAAGCACGACGCCGAACTCTCGCTCCATGAACCCGGCCGCGGCGGTCTTGAACTCCGCGATGCCGTTGTCGGCGTAGCCGCGGTTCTCGGGCCGGTCAATTTCGCGTCGCATGGTCGCCCGCACACTTTCCGGGGCCATCTCGTCGTTTTCACCGATTCCAAAATCGAGCATCCGCCGCTCGGGATGTTCGGCGAGCGCCTGCCGTTTGGCCCGCTTGATGAGCTCAAACTTGTAGATCGCGGTGCCCTTGGCAAAGTTTGCCCCGCCGATGCGGTCGGCAAAGCGATCCTGGAACCAGGGGTCGGCGGGCGTGGCGAGAGGCGGCTGGGCGGGAGCAGACGAAACAGACATCGGGCCTTCGGAATCCTGCGGAGGGCGATGGGGGCGAGCACGTCAGGATACGACTCCTTCACTCGGATTCCAACCGGGTTCCGTGTTTCACGCTGGAGAGCCCTTGGGCCCATCTGCTCGGGGTTGCCGTATTCGCAAGCGGAAGCTTCCCCAGGAGTCCGGTGTCTCCGACACCGGGCCAATGCGGCTTGCCATCTCCGAATTCTACGGGGCGAACATCTCTTGGAGAACGTCCAGGACGTTTTCCAGGGTGCCGCGACCGAGCTTTCCGAGGGATTTGACCAGGCGGGCCTTGTCGATCGTTCGAATCTGGTCGAGCACAATCTGGCCGTCCTTGCCTTGGAATCGACATGGTATCCGCGAAGGATAAGGACGCCCCTTGGTCGTCATCGGCGCAACGATCACGGTTTGGATGAAGCGGTTCATCTCGTTTGGCGAGATCACGACGCATGGGCGTGTTTTCTTGATTTCACGGCCCATCGTCGGGTCGAGGTTCACGAGATAGACCTCGCCGCGACTCATTCCCATGTCCATTCCTCTTTGTCCCAGCGGGCAGGCATACTCGCCCCGTCGTCGAGCAGGCGGTCATCGCCGGTTGCAGCCATGTCTTTGAACACCTTCGACCAGCCTTTTCTCGGTGGCTGGCGTTCGGGCTTCACCGGTTCGATGACGAGTCGATTTTCCTCGACCCGAATGGCAACTTCGTCAGCGAGTCCCGTCTGCTCGAGCAGTGGCTGAGGAATTCGAATTCCTCGCGAGTTGCCGATCTGGATGATTCGAATCTTCATGGGATTCTCCTTCTTTGGTCAAGTAATTACATTGTAGGTACGCTCGATACCGAAGTCGAACCGCTCGGCGGGTTTTGCGAAGGATGGCCCGTGGTGCGACGGCTTGGCGTAGCCCGCATCATGAAAGTCGGACGGTCGCTACGGCCATCACTCGTCCGCAAGCGGAAGCTTCCCCAGGGAGCCCGAGAATCAGATGCCCACAGGAGCCCGGTGTCTCCGACACCGGGTCAATACGGCGCGCACTCGCATGGCTGCCCTGGCAGACTCCGTATGAATCCGCTGCGCGAATCCATAGCGGTTCCAGCCCGTTACGGAGCGAGCCTTTCAATGATCCAGATGCCTTCATCACTCCGGCGAAACCGGATGCGATCGTGCAGTCGGCTGCGGCGGCCCTGCCAAAACTCGATCCGTTCGGGAATGAGTCGGTAGCCTCCCCAGTGCGCCGGCCGCGGGATCGCCGTGTCGTCAGGATGCTCGGATTGAAACCGTGCAAAGAGGGCTTCGAGCGCCGCGCGATCGGTGATTACCTCACTCTGCGGCGAGCTCCAGGCGCCGATCCGCGATGCGCTCGGGCGACTGTTGAAGTAGACGTCGCTTTCGGCGTCGGTCGTCTTCTCGATGCGGCCCTCGATCCGTACTTGCCGTTCGAGTTCGGTCCAGTGGAAGACGACCGCGGCATGGGGGTTTGCCGAAAGCTCGCGGCCCTTGTGGCTCTCGTAGTTGGTGAAGAAGCAGAATCCGCGTGCGTCAAAGCCACGCAGGAGTACGATTCGCGCCGATGGTTGGCCGTCTCGCGTGGCCGTCGCGAGCGTCATCGCCTCTGGCTCTGGGATACCGGCCGCAACAGCGTCGTCATACCACGCTGCAAACTGCCGAATAGGGTCGCGATCGATCGTCGATCCGTCGAGCTCGCTTCGTTCGTATTCCTTCCGCGCATCGGTGATCCGTGGTTCCATCGCCGCACCTCCTTTTGCGAAGCATCGTAGGCGGGCCGGGGTCACTCCTCCAGCATTCCTTCGCGGAAGTTTTCGACTGCGGCGAGGATGGCCCTGAGGCATCGCCGGAAGACGGGTTTGAACGTCTCTGGGGGGGAGCAGAACATCTCGACCGTCGCCCATGTGTCATCACGAATCGGGAACACCTTGGCCACTTTTGCATTCATCGTGGCTCGGAGCGCGGCCGCGGCGACCTGTTCGCGTTCATCTTCACTTTCGATGGGCCAGAAGTTGGGAAGCACGATGCGGAAGAACTGATCGTCTTCCTCATCTACGGCGATGAAAAAACTTGCCCCTTCGAACTTGAACGTGACATCGCCGTCTTCGTCAACCTTCGGGGCATACCCTTCTTCGATCAGGAAGTGCCGATACATGTCCGCCCGTTCCGCTTTCGTGATCAAGGTGCTCCTCCTGTCGGCCCGTCGGCTGATTCCGCATGTCAAAATACAATGCCGGAGGTGGGAGTCGAACCCACACGCCCTTGCGGGCAACGGATTTTGAGTCCGCCGCGTCTGCCATTCCGCCACTCCGGCTTCTCGTTGCGGCAGCTCTCGCAGGAGTGAGACTACGTCCTCGGGCCCAGACGTGCCAGCGGCCCTCAGCAGGATGCGGCCACGAGCAGACAGCGGCCCGCCGCTACAATGCTCGCGTTGAATCCCGAGCCGCGGCGGATCGCTGCGGCCACTGCTTTTCCCTCCCACGAGCGCGAAACCTTTGGTGATCACGGACTCCTACGAAAACGGCCGGTTCGGCCTCTCCTTCGAGCTGTTTCCCCCGAAGACGCCTGAATCCGAGGCGGCGATGTGGCGAACGGTCGCCGAGCTCGTCGCGTTCGAGCCCGCGATCATCACGTGTACGTACGGCGCCGGCGGCTCCACGCGATCGACCACGCTCGACGTGCTGCGGGGCCTGAAGTCCCGACATGAGATCCCCGCGGCCAGCCACCTCACGTGCGTTGGTAGTAGCGTCGATGAGCTCCGCGGCTACCTCCGCGAGGCAGCGAGTATCGGCGTGTCTGCGATTGTGGCCTTGCGTGGCGATCCGCCCAAAGGAGAGACGACGTTTCGTCAAACGGACGGCGGACTGCGGTATGCCTCCGAGCTCGTGGCGATGATCACAAGTGAGTTCCCGGAGTTCGGCATTCTCGTCGCCGGCTATCCCGAGACGCATCAAGAGGCCGTGAGTCCTAAAGACGATCTCGAAAATCTCAAACGGAAGGTTGATGCTGGCGGCGATGTCGTCGTCACACAGCTCTTCTACGACAACGCCGACTTCTTTCGGTTCCGCGACCGCTGCGACGCGCTCGGCATCACCGCGCCGATCGTGCCCGGCATCATGCCTGTGACCAACTACGGCCAGATCCGTCGGATTGCCACGCTCTGCAAGGCGAGGCTGCCAGACACGTTCACCCAAGGCTTCGAGGCTGCTGGCGACGACGAGGCAGCCCAGTTTGAGGCGGGCGTGAACTACGCGGCGAAGCAGGTCGAGGAGCTCATCGCCGGTGGCGTGCCTGGCATGCACTTTTATGTGCTGAACAAGTCGCCCGCCACGGTGCGAGTCTTGGAACACGTTGGCATGCGACCCGCGCAGTGAGCGCCTCATACAAGCCCCTCGCGCAAGCGTGGGGACGGCGGGTGGTTGGGCGAGCCCGCTGGGGATGGCAAACGGGACGGTCCGCGACCCGCAGTCCCACCTGCTCGCGCATGTGGGCTTGTATTGGGGGTGAGAATCCGCGAGGGGTCGCCTGTGTCATGGAGCCGGCGTAGGAAACAAGCGGAGTATGGATGGCGAAGCGAGGTTTCCTCCGAGTGAGCGATGGCCGACGGAGCGGGAGCCGGGCTTCGCACGGCGACCTCAAGCCGGAGACGACGCCGGGACGGCGGCGACGGCGCGACAGCATCCCGTCCCGCGACATGGCACGGGCGACCCCGAGCCACGGTGGACGTGATACTCACCACAGCCACGGCTTACCGAGGTGGTTGGTCGTCGTCCATGGTGCGGATATACCGCCTGAGCCGCTCCAGCTCGTCGCTCACGTGGCGGAGCTTGAGCATGTTTTCGACACGCTTGACGAGCTCCACGCGATTCACCGGCTTCGAAAGAAAATCGTCGGTGCCAGCTTCGACGGCCCGCTCGATGTCACCGAGCTCACCGAGGGCCGTGACCATCAGGATCATGATCGGGCTCGTGGCAGGATCACTCTTGAGCCGCTGACAGACCTCGAAACCCGAAAGTTTCGGCATCATGACGTCGAGGAGGATGACATCGGGTCCAAACGACGCCACCTTGTCGATCGTGTCCGCCCCGTCAATGGCCGTGGCAATGTCGCAGTCGATATCGACGAGGTAGGCCTCGAGGAGCTCGCGGTTGGGCTCGTTGTCGTCGGCGATGAGGACGCGGGCTCGGCGGGTTTCGGTGGGCGTTGAGCTCGTGTCGGGCATGTGGCAGAGAACCAAAAGGGACGAGGGTGTGTGGCTGGCGGTCAGAGCGATCAGCTCATGGCAATTCGAAGAGCGACTGGGTCTTCACGATCGCGAGGTCGTCGGGAAACGTATGAAACGCCTGGACGAGCAGGCTGCGTGGGCGGGTCTCGATGTCGATCCAACTGACGGCGCCGAGAGCCATGCGGCCGCCAGCCGCGAAGCGGTGGAGGAGACCACGTCGGCTCCCGGAGACCTCGAGCTCCTCCTGGAACGACCAAAAGAGCTCGGCCGCAACCCGCTCGAGTTGAAAGCAGGTTTGGTATGTCGCGCCACATCGGCACTGCACACGGTCACTTCGCTCGGCGGCGATCTTGTGAGCGAGCAGGCGTCGCTTCTGAGGCAGAGGCTGCGTGGCTCCCGCGGCCACTTCGGTGAGCGTGGTGGTTCCCTGCCGCCAGGTCACCAAATGCCCCGCTTCCGTGATCGCCACACGTGCTGTGTAGCTGCCCCGTTCGATCGACCGCGCGGCCCTCGCCTCGATCAACTCCGGATGGAGTGCGCGGGCGAAGACCTGAAAGACGAGCTCACCCGCCTTGGGTCGCAGTGATAGCACGCCAGAAGAACTCCACGAGAGAAACAATCAAAAACCAAGTATCGCCAGACAAAGTATCGCAATCAAAAGTATCGCAATCAAAATCGAAACCACGAATCCGTCAGTCGCTGTCCCGTCATCCCGAGTGAAGCATTATACGTGCCGCCCTGACTCGTCTACAAAAGCACCGGGAAACCAGGAAGGCAACTTTTGTCTCCTGGAAAATCGGCCCGATCTCCTGGGGCGTTGACACCCACGCAGCTTTCCGCTTCCGTCTTTGGAGAACGTTCGATCGCACTCACTAGTGTAGTGTCGCATAAATAACGCAACCTATCGTTGACACTGGCGTTGAATCCTCTAGGCAAGGAGGATTCGGTCATGCGTGTTGCGAAGTCGATAACTCTGACAGACGAACAGCGAGCGACGTTGACGAAGTGGTCGC
>JBGTKO010000393.1:0-10499 GCA_041744595.1 Pirellulales bacterium | reverse complement strand
GGCACGCCTGCAACGCCGCTCCGCGATGCCGACGGCATCACTGGAATAGTCATCGGCGGTGGGAACCAGAGCAAGACCGGCATCAACTACAACTTCGGCGAGCTGCTTCCGGCGAGCCTCGGCAACTTCGTGTTCCTCGATGCCAACGGCAACGGCCGGCAGGATGGCGGCGAGCCCGGCATCGATGGCGTGAGTGTCTCGCTCAACGGCACGGACGACACCGGCCGCGCGGTGACTGTGAACACGACTACTGCGGGAGGCGGACTCTATCAGTTCACAAACCTGCGGGCAGGTGTCTACACAGCGACGTTTGGCAACACGGTTGGTGCCACCACCTACACCCGCACGGTGCGGGATTCCGCTGTCGCCACCGATGCGACCGACAGCGACGGCGACGTGGTCACCGGACTCACCGGCTTGTACACGCTCGCGTCTGGCGGCAGTAACCAATCGGTCGATCAGGGCCTCTACATTCCGGTGAGCCTCGGCGACCGCGTGTTTTTTGATTTCGATGGCGACGGCGTGCAGGACGCAGGTGAGCCGGGCATCTCGGGCGCGAGTATCGAGGTCGTCTGGCTCGGACCAGACGGGGTTCTCGGCGGCGGTGACGACCAGACCTTTAACACGACGACTGGCGCTGATGGCATCTGGTCGATCGGCAACCTGCCGCCGGGCAGCTACCGCGTGACGGCCACCCCGCCCGGCGGTTTTGGCTGGGCGCTCACCGACAGCATCGACAACGGCGGGCCGGCGAGTGCCGTAAACCCTGTGACGGTGAGCACGACGTCTGGTGTCAACCGCACCGACATCGACTTTGGCTTCCGCGGTACCGCGAGCCTTGGCGACCGCGTGTACATCGACCAAGACGGCGACGGCGTGCAAGACGCCGGCGAGCCTGGGCTCCCGGGGGTGACGGTCACGCTCCGCTTCGACGCCAACAACAACGGGAGCTTCAACGACCCGGAAGACGGGCTGTTCACGACGGTCACGAATGCCAGTGGCAACTACCTCTTCACGAATCTCCCCGCCGGCACCTACCAGGTGAGCGTGGGAACACCCGGCACCGGTGGCGTGCCGGATAACGTGACACTGACCGACTCACTCGACAACGGTGTGCTCAATCCGAACGTCTCGCCGACCGTCACACTGACGACGGGCCAGAACCGCACTGACGCAGACTTCGGATTCCGTGGCACGGCATCGATCGGCGACCGGGTCTGGTACGACGCCAATGGCAACGGCATCCAGGATCCAGGTGAGCCTGGTATTCCGGGCGTCACCGTCACGCTGCTCTGGAGCGGGCCGGACGGGGTTTTTGGTGGCGGCGACGATGTCACGTTCACCACGACCACTGATGCCAATGGCGAGTATCTCTTTGTCGGCCTGCCGGTGAATGGCGCGAGCGATCCGTACCGTGTGACGGTGACTCGTCCCGCTGCCTTCCCCGTGCAGACCTACGACGCCACTGGCCCGGTGAACGACGACACTTCGACCTTGAATCTTGGGCCAACCGAGACCAATGTTCTTCAGGACCTCGGATACCGAGGCACCGCCGCGCTGGGTGATCTGGTCTGGAATGATCTCAATGGCAACGGCCGATTCGATGTCGGCGAGCCCGGCATCAACGGCGTGACCGTCGAGCTTTTTTATGCTGGGGCCGACGGCATCTTCCAGCCCGGCGAGCTCGCCACGCCACTGCTGACGACCACGACGGCCGGTGGCGGCCTCTACCAGTTCCCGAACCTCGCCGCGGGCACCTACCGCGTTCGTTTTGGCAACACGGTCGGGGCTACGACGTACACCCGTACCGTGCAGGATTCGGCGGTCGCGACCGACGCGACCGATAGCGACGCCGACGTCGGCACTGGCATGACAGGCTCGTACACGCTCGTGAACGGCGAGAGCAACCAGACGGTTGATCAGGGTCTGTATATTCCGGTGAGCCTCGGCGACCGCGTCTACTTCGACATCAACGGCGACGGTGTGCAGGATCCAGGTGAGTCGGGTATTCCTGGCGCGACCATTGAAGTCGTCTGGCTTGGTCCGGACGGCGTTATCGGTGGCGGCGACGATCAGACGTTCAACACCACGACCGGGGTGAACGGCATCTGGTCGGTGAATAACCTGCCGCCTGGCAACTATCGCGTCACCGCCACGCCGCCAGATGGGGTGGGGTGGTTGGTCACCGACAGCATCGACAACGGCGGAGCGCCGAGCGCCACCAACCCGGTGATCGTGAGCACGACCTCCGGCGTGAACCGCACCGACATCGACTTCGGGTTCCAGGGCACCATCACCGCGAGCCTGGGCGACCGCGTCTACATCGATCAGAACGGTGACGGTGTGCAAGACCCCGGTGAGCCCGGGCTGCCGGGCGTCACGGTTACGCTCCGCTTCGATGCAAACAACAACGGCAGCTTCACCGACGTCGATGACGGTCTGTTCACGACGGTCACCGATGCCAACGGCAACTACATCTTTACGAACCTCTCCGCCGGCAACTACCAGGTGAGCGTGCCGGCGCCGGGCACTGGTGGCGTGCCTGACAATGTGTCGCTGACCGACTCACTCGACAACGGAGTGCTGAGCGCCAACGCTTCCCCGATCGTCGCGATCATCACGGGCCAGAGCCGCACCGACGTGGACTTCGGGTTCCGTGGCACGGCCGCGATCGGCGACCGGATCTGGTACGACGCCGACGGCAACGGCATCCAGGGTGCCGGCGAGCCCGGTATTCCGGGTGTCACCGTCACGCTGCTCTGGAGCGGCCCGGACGGGGTCTTCGGTGGTGGCGACGATGTCACGTTCACCACGACGACCGATGCCAACGGTGACTACCTGTTCCCCAGCCTGCCGGTGAATGGCGTCAGCGATCCCTACCGTGTGACGGTGACCCGTCCCACTGCCTTCCCCGCACAGACTTTCGACGCGACGGCTCCTCTTACCGACGACACCTCGACCTTGAATCTCGGTCCGACCGAGACCAATCTCCTCCAGGACTTTGGTTACCGCGGTACCGCCACGCTGGGCGATCTGGTCTGGAACGACCTCAACGGCAACGGCCGGTTCAATGCCGGTGAGCCCGGCATCGATGGCGTGAGCGTGGAGCTCTTCTACGCCGGGGCCGACGGCATCTTCCAGCCTGGCGAGCTCGCGACGCCACTGCTGACAACCACGACGGCCGGTGGCGGCCTCTACCAGTTCCCGAACCTTGCCGCGGGCACCTACCGCGTTCGATTTGGGAACACCGCCGGCGGCACCACGTACACCCGCACGGTGCAGAATTCGGCGGTCGCCACCGACACGACCGATAGCGACGCCAACGTGGCCACCGGCATGACAGGCTCGTACACGCTCGTCAACGGTGAGAGCAACCAGACGGTTGATCAGGGCCTCTACATTCCAGTCAGCCTCGGCAATCGCGTCTTCTTCGACATCAACGCCGACGGCATCCAAGACGCCAATGAGCCTGGCATCCAGGGCGCGAGCATCCAGGTCATCTGGCTCGGTCCGGACGGCGTGCTCGGCGGCGGTGACGACCAGACCTTCACCACGACGACCGGTGTGAACGGCATCTGGAACATCGGCAACCTTCCGCCTGGCAGCTACCGTGTGACGGCGACGCCACCGGCCGGCCCAGGCTGGTCGATTTCCGACAGCATCGACAACGGCGGCGCACCGAGCGGCACCAATCCAGTGACGGTGAGCACCACCTCCGGCGTCAACCGCTCCGACATCGACTTCGGATTCCGCGGCACCGCGTCGATCGGCGACCGCGTCTACTTCGATGAAAACGCGGACGGTGTGCAGGACGTCGGCGAACAAGGAATCTCAGGGGTCACGATCACGCTGCTTTGGAGCGGATTCGACGGGGTCTTCGGGAATGGCGACGACATCACCCTCACCACCGTGACGGATGTGAATGGCAACTACCTCTTCCCGAACCTCCCAGCGGGTGTCTACCGGGTGAGCGTGCCGTCACCGGGAAGCGGTGGCGTGCCTGGCGATGTCACCCTCATCGATTCCCTCGACAACGGCATTCTGAACCCTGATGCGTCGCCGACGGTCACGCTCTCGGCTGGCCAGAACCGCACCGATGTCGATTTCGCGATCGGCAATCCTGGTTTGGTGATGGGTGCCGATCTTGGCTGCGACTACGGATCGCTCGTGATGATCGTCGATCCGGGGAGCGGCGCCATCCGTGCCCAGCGGTACGTCTACGAGCCCAACTTCCGTGGTGGCGTCCGCGTGTATTCGGCCGACATCACCGGCGATGGGATCCCGGAGATTCTGACCGCACCGGGGGGGGGGCGGCCGGGCCAGGTACGGGTCTTCGACCGCGACCTCAATCCCTTGCCGCAGTACAACTTTTTCCCCTTCGGCTCGAAGTACCGAGGCGGCATCGAGATTACGGTGGGCTCGGTGACCGCGCCGGGTGTGTTCGAGATTGTGGCTGCCCAGAGCAGGGGCGCGAGTCTCGTTCGCGTGTTCAGGGTCAGCTCATCGGGCGTGAACAAGACGCATATCCGCCAGTTCCAGCCCTTCGGAAAGAAATTCGCCGGAGGCGTCACCGTCGCGACGGCCGATGTGGGGACGTTCGCCGGGAGGAACCTGACGTCTGCGTCGCCGGACGGCATCTCCGAGATCATCGTGGGCAGCGGAGCCGGTATGCAGGCTCAGGTGCGGGTCTACAACGCGCGTCCCAAGGCGCCCGCCCTCATCAATGCCTTCCGGGCCATGGGCGGTACACCGCGTGGGGTGTCGGTAGCGCGGCTGCCGGGAACCAACGGGGCGGCCGATCGTATTTTCGTGGCCGGCGGGCAGCGAAACGCGGGTCGAGTCGAAACCTGGGCACGCAGTGGCAGCGGCTTTGCTCACGCGGCCTCGTTTGCGGCCTTCGGCGGCACGACCGCGGCCGTATCCGTGGCCGCCATCAACGCTGACAACATCTTCACCGTCGAGGGAGTCGGTGGCCGCAACGCGGGTATCCGGAAGCACACGTCGCCTTCGACCAGCCTCACCACCGAAGTGCCACAGACATCGACGATGGTGCCAACGTGGCGGATCGCCGTTCTGCGACGCTAGGCCGCTCCGCAATCGCCGGCAACAACCGTCCTATCCATTGCTGATGGCAGGAAGACTGTGTGCGACTCGCTCAACCGCCCGCCTGCCTTCCTCGATCGCTTCCTTGGCGCGATGAAAGTCGAGCAGGCCGAAGTGAGCCAGCCGTGGCCCCACGACAAGATCAGGGGGATCGCCTGCCATGCGGCTGCGGCTGATTCGCACCTGCATGATGTTGAGGCTGCTGGTGAGCACGTTGAGGATCGACGGCATCGTCGGCGCATCGGATTGGGCCGCGGGCAGAAGTGCCCCCAGGTTGCCTTGGAGCTTTCGTATCCAGTCGCCGACGTCACCGGTCGGCGGCGGGGCTGGAGTCTGTGGATGCAGGTGCCGCCCCAGAATGTCTGTGCCGAGATCGACGGCGATCACGACGTCGGCCCCCATGGCGCGGGCAAGCGCCACCGGCACGGGGTTCACGACGCCGCCGTCAACGAGAACCGATCCCTCGTGTAACACTGGCGCGAGGAGTCCCGGCACGGCAATCGATGCCCGCACCGCGTCGAGGGTCGAGCCATGCCGCAGCCAGACCTCGGCGCCGGTGTGCAGGCATGTGGCCACCGCAGCAAAGGGCATCGCCAACTTCTCCACCGGGCGGTCAGCGAAGTTTCGCCGGAAGAAGTCCATCAGTCTGTCGCCCTTGACCAGGCCGCTGCCGAGGCTCACATCCATGAAACCGACGACGTCGGTGAATCCGAAGCCGAGCACCCATTGCTCGAGACGCTCGAGCTCACCCGCCGCATAGGCGGCGCCGACGAGCGCCCCGATGGATGTTCCGGCCACCATGTCTGGCCGAATACCCGCCTGCTCGAGCCCGCGGATCACGCCGATATGAGCCCATCCGCGGGCCGCTCCGCTGCCAAGTGCCAGTCCAACAAGGGGCCTGCGAGGTGCTGTCATGCAGATGGTTTTACCCAGCGAGCGGTTGAGACTCGGATTCCGCGGTGCGAGGCACCTTGGGGTACGGTCTCAGGCCGAGGAGCATCTCGGCTCTCTCGGTGAGTGGCCTGGCAGCAAGCGTCGAATCCGTGAACTCGGCAAGGTTGGCGGCAACGATTTTATAGACCGACTGCCGATCTTGGCTGGTATCCACCTCAATACACTTGTTCTTGCTCTTGAAGTACTCGACGGTGGGGAGGGTCTCGGCCCGAAAGGTTTCGAATCTCAGCTTGATGCTTTCGATATTGTCGTCACTTCGGCCCGAGTACGGTGCTCGGCTCATGATCCGCTTCTCGAGGACCGGATAGGGGCACTCGAAGTACAACATGACAGGGAGTTCCGATTCGTAGCCAAAGACCTCGTGCCACGCCTCCAGGTTCGAGAGGGAGCGGGGGAACCCATCAAGCAGAAAGTTCCGCTTCCCGGTCGTCCGGGTCACGCGTTCCATCGTGTGCTTCAGCAGGTTCACCACGATCTCGTTGGGAACCAGCTTTCCAGCGGCCGCGAAGTCTTCGATGACCGCGGCGGTCGGGCCGCCGGCGTCGCGGGCCTCACGGAGCAAGTCACCCGTGGAGAGGTGCGTCCAGCCGAGCTGAGACTCAGCCAATTCGCAAATGGTGCCCTTTCCAGCCCCAGGTCCGCCGAGAACGAAAACGACATTCGGCTTCGGGCAGGGCTGCCTCGGGTCATAGAAGTGGAGGGTGACTCGTGGAGCAGGTGCGACCCCCATTTTGTAGACATCCCATTCCCGGTCCGTCGGCGGGAACTCATCATCACATGTGATGTGGTAGGCGAGATGGCCGTCGAGACGGGAGATTCTCCAGGACTTGTAGGTGTTGGAGTACGAGAGGGAAGGGCTTCTGGCCGCTTTTCCATCCGCACGATCCCAGGCCAACTTGCCGTTCCAGTAGCCAAGGCTTGATACGGTGCCCGATTCGGATGTGGCCGGAGGTGCGGTTGAAGGAACGAAGAGGCCATCCACTTCAGGAATACCTGCTCCCGATACTTCAACGAAGTAGGTGTTCACTTCAGGTTCCTGTGGTGTGCCTTCGGCGACCGATCCCGCGGTGTCGCTTCGGCACGATTCTGGCATCGCTGCCGAACTTTCTCTACAGGACGCTGCATGGCAGCCGTGAAACGATTCGGCCACGGCCCCAACGTGCAGTCTGGCTTTCGCGAGGGCATACTAGGAGGCTGGCTGGATAGTCCTGCCAGTGATGCCGCCCAAATTCCCACCACGAGCCCACCCATGGCCACAGCTTCCGAAGCGACTCCTCGGCTTGGCGACGACGACGTCGCCGCGATCGACCGCCTCCGCACGATCCAGGCCCGGCTCAAGCAAGAGCTCGCGCGGGTCATCATCGGCCAGGATGACACCGTCGACCGGCTCACGATCTGCCTCTTCGCCCGAGGACACTCTCTCCTCATGGGCGTGCCGGGTCTCGCGAAGACACTCCTCGTGAGCAAGCTCGCCGAGTGCGTGTCGCTGAAGTTCAGCCGCATCCAATTCACGCCCGACCTCATGCCGATGGACATCACCGGCACCGACATTCTGCAAGAGACCGCCGACGGCAGGCGTGAGTTTCACTTCGTGCCAGGGCCGGTCTTCGCCAATATCGTGCTCGCCGACGAGATCAACCGCGCGCCGCCCAAGACGCAAGCGGCGATGCTTGAAGCGATGCAGGAACACAAGGTGACGGTCGTGGGCAAGACCTCACGGCTCGATCCGCCGTTCTTCGTTTTGGCAACCCAGAACCCAGTCGAGCAGGAGGGTACGTATCCACTGCCCGAGGCGCAGCTTGACCGGTTCATGTTCTTGATCGAGCTCGACTACCCCAATGAAGACGAAGAAGTCGCGATCGCCCGCACGACCACTGGCGGACCGCCCCCCGAGCTCGACCATGTGCTCACCGGCCCAGACATCATCGAGTACCAGGAGCTCGTGCGGCGAGTGCCGGTGCCCGACCATATCTATGAGTTTGCCGCCAAGCTCGTCCGCAAGACACGGCCGAAGGGCGAGACAGCGCCGGCATGGCTCAAGCCACTTGTGGCGTGGGGCGCCGGGCCGCGGGCAGTGCAGTACCTCATCCTCGGCGCCAAGGCACGGGCTGCCCTCGCCGGCAGTTATATGGCGCGGCTCGAGGATATCGAGGCCGTCGCGGCGCCCGTGCTGACCCACCGGCTCATCACGACGTTTGCGGCGCAGGCGGAGGGCATTACCGCGAAGGAGATCGTCGCACGCCTCGTCAAGGAGACGATCGCGGAACAGATTTGATTGTTGGTGTGAGATGCCTGGTCAGGGATTTTTGCCCGGTATTGCCCCGGCCCGGAGGGACGGGGCTCCTCGGGCGATTGATCGAAGCTCGTGAAGTACTGAATGTTTTCCGATAGGCAGCCACGAACGTTCCTGGAGCCAGCCGTGCTCTCACGGCTGGCCGGTGTGCCGCTATTGGCTCGTAAGCCGATGGTGGGGGGCGTGTCGGGACGGCATGCGAGCCCACACCGCGGGTCGAGCGTCGAGTTTGCCGAGTACCGCAAGTACGTCCCCGGCGATGACCTCCGTCGGCTCGACTGGCGTGCCTTCGGCCGCTCAGATCGTTTTTATGTCAAAGAGTACGAGGCTGATACGAACCTCCGGCTCGTCCTCGTCCTCGATACGAGTGGCTCGATGGGGTTTGTATCGACAAAGCCGGGCGTCGCGGCACACCAGCCAATGGCGAAGCTCGACTACGCCCGACGGATCTGTGGCGCCCTGGGCTACCTCGCCAGCCAGCAGGGTGACGCCGTGGGCATCTCCTGTGCGGCCGGTGGAATTGTGCGAACGCTTCCACCCCGCCGAAGCCCCGCCCACCTGCGGCTCGTCTTTGATGTCGTCGAGGAAGCAAAACCGCAGGGCACGACCGGCCTCGCCGAAGTGCTTCACGAGCTCGCCGAAACGATCCGTCAGCGGGCACTGGTCGTGATCATCTCTGATCTCTTTGTTGACCCAACCGAGCTTGCCAGCGCCTTTGGGCATCTCCGGTTTCGCCGGCATGATGTGGGCGTGTTTCACCTGCTCGATCCGCAGGAAGTAGCCTTTGAGTTTCAGCGGCCGACGCGGTTTCTCGACATGGAAGGGGGAAGTTCAATTTTTGCTGACCCCATCGAAATCGCCGACCGCTATCACCGCGCGGTGGCCACCTACCTCGAAGCGATCCGCGGAATCGTGCTTGAAGTGGGCATCGATTACCACCGCGTGCTCACCGACGAACCGTATGAGCAGGTGCTCGCGCGGTTCTTGGTTGGCCGGGCGGTCGGGAGAGGGCTGCGATGACGTTCCTCCAGCCCTGGGTGCTCGTGGCCCTGCCACTGATGAGCCTGCCGCTCATCATCCACCTCATCAACCAGCGGCGGTTCCAGACCGTGCAGTGGGGGGCGATGCAGTTTTTGTTGTCAGCGAAAGCGCTTTCGAGTGGGTACTCGAAACTCCGGCACTGGCTCATCATGCTTCTGCGGATGCTCGCAGTGGCCGCAGTGATCCTGGCCGTCGGCCGGCCACTCTCCCGCGGATGGCTCGCGCTTGCCGGCGGCGGACGGCCGGACACGGCGATCGTCATCCTCGATCGCAGCCCGAGCATGCAGGCTCGCGACCAGGCCATCGAGGGAACCAAGCTTGCGACAGGTCGCCGGCAGTTAGCCAATTCCCTCGCGCTCCTTGCACCGTCGCGGTGCCTCTATCTCGCGACGCCCGATGACGATCCGGTCGAGATCGATCCGAGGTCGCTCGTGGAGCTCCCGAGTGCCGGCCCCACCGCTGCACCGACAGATATTCCAGGTCTTCTGCGTGCTGCCTTTGACCACATCCGAGACAACGCCGCCGGCACGACCGAAGTATGGATATGCTCCGACGAACGATCCAACGACTGGTCGCTCGACGAGGGGGGCTGGGCCGGCCTTCGCGATGCGTATGCCAAACTGCCGCAGCAGGTGCGGTTCCAGCTTTTGTCGTTCTCGGAGCCCGAGCCCGCGAACCTCGCGATTCGTGTCACCGAGGCCACGCTTCAGAAGCGTGGGCGTGAACAGGAACTGGTCGTGAGTCTTGTGGTCTCGCGGCCTGATGCGACCGACCAGGCTGGCACGTCGCCGGTCACGGTGCCCGTAAAGTTTGAGCTCGGGGGCGTGACGAGTGTGGTCGATGTGGAACTGGCGGGTCGCGAGGCGGTGCTTGCCAATCACACGCTGCCGCTTGGCCGTTCGGGTGTGCGGGGATGGGGACGTGTCACGATTCCCCCCGATGCCAACCTCGCCGACAACGATTTTTACTTTACGTTTGATGAGCCGCCGCCGCGGGTCTCGCTTGTGGTCGCACAGGAAGCGGCCGCTGCGCGCGTGCTCGAACTGGCGGCCTCGATTCCTCCGACAAAAGAGCTCGTCGCGCGGGCGGATGTGGTCATGCCCGGCGG
>JBGTKO010000392.1:0-19008 GCA_041744595.1 Pirellulales bacterium | reverse complement strand
GCGCGAACGTTCGAGCAGACGTTTTCCTCGGTCAGCACGACGCCCTTCGGATCCCCCGTCGAGCCGGACGTAAAAATCACGGTGAGCGGATCGTCAGGCTTGAGTTTGTGAAGGCCGAGCATCGACTCGAGCAGCGGCAGCGGTACGACCGCGGCCTGGAGGAAACCGACGAGCTTGTCGGTGGTCGTCGCGAGCTTTTTGAGATCGCCCGCGTCGAGGAGCCGCTCGCCCACCGAGAGTTTCACGCGAGCAAGAAAGATCGGACTTGAAATGACGTGCTTCAGGCCTGCCCGTTCGATGCAGACATCGAGGATGGACTGCGACGATGTGTAGTTGAGGTTCACCGCCACGCGGCCAGAGAGCGCGAGCGCCGCGTTGACAATCGCGGCCCCAGCCGTGGGAGGCAGGAGCACACCCACCCGCTTCTCATCCGCCCCGAGCGTGCGGTCGAGCACCCGCTTGGCCACGAGGATGCGGGTGAGGAGGTCGCGTCCGGTGAGCTTTGTGCCGAGCGAGTCGGCCATCTTGAGCCGTCCGGCCGCCGATCGGCAGGCCCTCAGGAGGCGACGCTGGAGCACGAGGCGGCTGGTTGAGTCAGATGGAACGTCAACGGGCATGTAGGGGGGTTCTCCAACGGCCTAAACACGGGGCTCACGTTGCCCGTTTTCCGGGGGCCATTAGAATCTCGATGCTCGGGACGGAACAGTCGAATCCTGCTCGATCCCCGCTCGTTGTCGCCCCTGTTGCCGTTTTTGGCAGCCCCCCTCGGACCCCCTGGATGCCCCGCTACCAACCCTCCCGGATTGAGCCGAAGTGGCAGGCATGGTGGGAGGCGCATGACACGTTCGCCTCGCCCCGACTTCCCCCTGACGGAAGCCGCAAGGCCTACGTGCTCGACATGTTCCCCTACCCGAGCGGCGACGGTCTGCACGTCGGCCATCCGGAGGGGTACACCGCCACCGACATCGTGTGCCGCTTCGAGCGGATGCGGGGCACTTACGTCATGCATCCCATGGGTTTTGATGCCTTTGGGTTGCCTGCGGAGGAACACGCGATCCGAACCGGCACGCCCCCGGCGGAGAGCACGGCTCGCAACATCGACACGTTCCGCCGCCAGCTCAAGATGCTCGGCTTCAGTTACGACTGGAGCCGCGAGATTGCGACGACCGACCCGGCGTATGTCCGCTGGACCCAGTGGATTTTCTTGGTGCTGCACGACACATGGTTTGACCGGGAGAGTCAGCGCGGCCGGCCGATAGCGGAGTTGCCGATCCCACCCGACGTGGCGGCGGCGGGCGACGCGGTCATTGCCAAATACCGCGATAGCTGGCGGCTTGCCTACCAGTCCGAGGCGCCCGTGAACTGGTGCCCCGCGCTCGGCACCGTGCTTGCCAACGAGGAAGTGATCGGGGGCGTGAGCGAACGCGGCGGTCACCCGGTCGTCCGCATTCCGCTGCGACAGTGGATGCTCCGCATCACCGCCTACGCCGATCGCCTCGAACGGGAGCTCGATGATCTTGCGTGGCCCGAAAGCATCAAGAAGCTCCAGCGCGACTGGATCGGCCGCAGCACGGGAGCGGAAGTCGATTTCTATTTTCAGCACGCCAATTCCGACGCCGATGGGGCCTTTGCCGCATGGAAAAAAAGCCGTGCTGCCACGGGTTTCCCTGAGACGCCTTCCGACGATGCTCTTCGGATTTACACGACGCGACCCGACACGCTCTTTGGCGCGACCTACATGGTCGTGGCCCCGGAGCATCCGTTCGTTGACCGCCTGACGACGCCCGACCAACGGGCGGCCATCGCTGCCTACCGCGAAGCTGCCGCCCGCAAGAGCGACCTTGACCGGACCGACCTCTCTCGCGAGAAGACGGGTGTTTTCACGGGGTCGCATGTGATCCATCCACTCACGGGAGCCTCCGTGCCGGTGTGGGTGGCTGACTATGTGCTCGCGACCTACGGCACCGGAGCCATCATGGCGGTGCCGGGGCACGACGACCGCGACTACGAGTTCGCCCAGACCTTCGGGCTCGATGTGGTGATGGTCGTCGAGGCGAGCGACGGTGCGGCTGCCGGGAACGGTGTGTTCACCGGTCGCGGGCGGGCAGTCAATTCTGGCACCTACACCGGCCTCGATACCGCGACCTTCATCACGAGGGTGTCTGCCGATCTCGCTGAAGCCGGCTTCGGCCGGGCGGCCGTCAACTACAAACTCCGCGACTGGCTCTTCAGCCGCCAGCGATTTTGGGGCGAACCGTTTCCTGTGCTCCACGAGCTGGACGCCGACGGAAATCCCACGGGCGTCGTCATCGCTGTTGACGAGACCGAGCTTCCCGTCAACCTCCCGCCGCTCGCCGACTTCAAGCCAGGCAACACGCCCGACCCGCCCCTCGCGCGGGCTGGCCACGACTGGCTCTTCGTCGCGCGAGGCGGCAAACGGTATCGCCGCGAGACCAACACGATGCCCCAGTGGGCAGGGTCGTGCTGGTACTTTCTGCGGTTTCTCGACCCGACGAACGGCGATCGGTTCATCGATCCTGAAGTCGAGCGGGCGTGGATGCCGGTGGATCTCTACGTGGGGGGCGCCGAGCATGCCGTGCTTCACCTCCTCTACTCGCGGTTTTGGCACAAGGTGCTCTTCGATCGCGGCCATGTCTCCTGCCGCGAGCCCTTTGGGAAGCTCGTGAACCAGGGAATGATTCTCGGCGAGATGGAGTTCACCGGTTACCGGGCAGCGGCAGGCGGATGGGTGTCTGCCGAAAAGCGGGGCGAGGCCGATACACCAGCCCGCCTGAAAGCTGAACACGTCGAAAAACAAGGCGAGCACTTCGTCCTGCGGGACATGCCGAAGGTCCGTGTCGAGAGCCGGGCCTACAAGATGTCGAAAAGCCGCGGCAACGTGGTGAACCCAGACCAGGTGGTGAAAGACTTCGGAGCCGACGCGCTGCGGCTTTACGAGATGTTCATGGGGCCACTCGAAGCCACAAAGCCGTGGAGCACCACTGGTGTGGGCGGGGTGAAGGGATTCCTCGACCGGTGCTGGCGGCTGGTTGTGGATGAGCGGGCCGACGAAATCTCCTTGGCTCCGCAGGTTGTCGATGACCTGCCGACCGAGGAGCAACTTCGTGAGCTCCACCGGATGATCGACAAGGTCACCAAAGATATCCACGCTCTGTCGTTCAATACGGCCATTGCTCGAATGATGGAGTTCGTGAACTTCTGCACGCCACTCGAACGGCGACCTCGGGCGATCCTCGAGCCCTTCGTCACCGTGCTCTCACCGTTTGCTCCACACCTGGCCGAGGAGCTTTGGGAACTGCTCGGGAAGCCTGCTCCGGTCTCGCTCGCGTCCTGGCCGGTGGTCGAAGAAAAATGGCTTCGCGACGACACGGTCGAGATTCCTGTCCAAATACAGGGTAAGCTTCGCAGTCGGGTCGTGGTGCCAGCCGGGGCGAATGTAAAAACACTCGAGGCGGCGGCGGTAGCCGATCCAAAAATCGCCGAACTTCTTGCCGGGCAGACCATTCTGAAGGTGGTGGCTGTGCCGGATCGGATGGTCAATTTCGTCCTTGCGAACCCTGGGAGCCGGTCATGAACGTCCGACGCGTCCTCGCACTTGTCCTCGGCGGCGGCCGGGGTACCCGCCTCTACCCACTCACCCGCGACCGCTCAAAGCCGGCCGTGCCGCTCGGTGGCAAGTACCGTATTATCGACGTTCCGATCTCGAACTGCATCAACTCCGGGGTGCAGCGGATGTATGTGCTCACCCAGTTCAATTCGGTGAGCCTCCATCGCCACATCCGTCGCACCTACACGTTCGATCCGTTCAGCGGGGGGTTTGTCGAGATTCTCGCGGCCCAGCAGACGCTCGACGATGGTGTCGGCTGGTACCAGGGCACGGCCGACGCCGTCCGCCAGAACATCCGCTACCTCCAGCAGCATGACATCCAGCATGTGCTCATCCTGTCGGGGGATCAGCTCTATCGGATGAACTATGCCGACATGCTGGCGACCCACATGGATTCCAAGGCCGACGTCACGATCGCCGGCATTCCGGTGCATGACGATGCCGCCTCGGCGCTCGGCATCATGCGAATCTCTGGCGAGGGGCGTGTGCAGGGCTTTCTCGAAAAGCCGCAGACGGCACCCGAACTGACCGACTTTCGCACCGATCCGGCCTGGATCGATGCTCAGGGAATTCCGTCAGCGGGCCGCACGCTCATGGCGAGCATGGGCATCTATCTTTTCAACCGTGATTGTTTGCTCGAGCTGCTGACGAAGACCGACTACCGCGACTTCGGCCGTGAGGTTTTTCCAGCGGCGATCCGCGCCAAGCAGGTGCAGCTTCATGCCTTTGACGGCTATTGGGAAGACATCGGCACCATCCGGTCCTACTACCAGTGCAACCTCGACCTCGCACGGGCGGCTGTGCCCTTCGAGTTTGCCAGTACCGAAGCTCCGATTTACTCGCGGGCCCGGTTCCTCCCTCCTTCGCGGATCGAGGGAGCGTCTGTGCAAGACAGTCTCATCTCCGACGGCTGCGTGATCGAACGGGGTGCCGTGATCGAGAACAGCGTGATTGGCCTGCGGTGCCGGATCGGCAAGAACGTCGTGATCCGCAACTCGGTGGTTCTTGGGAATGACTTCTACGAGTCACCTACCGAGCTTGCCGCCGATGCGTCGGATGGCGTGCCGCCACTGGGGATCGGCGAGGGCTCGGTCATCGAGGGGGCGATCATCGACAAGAACGTCCACATGGGCTCGAACGTGCGGATCGTAAACGAGCATGGCTGGGTCGATACGGCCGACTGCCCACGGTTCACGGTTCGGGACGGCGTGGCCGTGGTACCGAAAGATGCCGTCGTGCCCGACGGTTGGAAGCCCGACCCGAAGCAGGTGAAGCCGGCGTAGGCGTGGTTCGGTGGCGGCTGGTTACGCGCGGCGCAGGCCATCCAGGCCTCGCTTCGCTTGCCGTGCCTTCGCCCGGAACTCAACCCGGCCATCCAGGCCTCATACAAGCCCTCCGGCGCGAGCCGGGGGGACTGCGGGTGGCACACCGTCCCGTTTGCCATCATGAGCGGGCTCGCCCAACAACCCGCCGTCCCCACGCTTGCGCGAGGGGCTTCTATGGACCGTCCCCGCTCACAGGGACGACACCGGTACCGTCAGCCGGCGCCTGGGCGATCGTCGGCTCGTCGGCCTCATCTTTCACGATCATCGGCCATGGCTGTGGCATGGAGCCGATCGGGATGATTCCGTTGCTGCGTGCACGGAAGTCGTTCTGCGTGGAAGAGCCGTTGGGAACCGGCCCTGCGTAGTCAAATGGGTTGGGGCACATCGTGCAGCCTGTCAAAAGCACGGCGGCAGCGGCCACGGGAAAAAGGCGACGAGTGGCCCGGCAGTCTCGCATCATGCTGCCCTTTCTCCGAGCGAGTGGCCCGTTTCAGGGCCTGCCCCTAGGGGCAGGCCCTGAAACATGGGACAGCGGCTGTTCCCCCCCACCAGACACCGACAGAAGTGATCGGATCGTTACGACCCGAATCTTCAGCGAAACCAGTTACGCACGCAAAAACATCCTCCGATTGCCGAAATACAAGCCCCTCGCGACCAGCGAGGGGATCGTGCGCCGCAGGACGCTTCCTGCCGATACCGGCTGGGGAGCCAGGCGAGTTTCTATCCCACGGCTGATCGCCGTGGGCTTGGATGAGCCGATGAATCGCAGAAATCGTTGGAGTGGCGGCAGCTCGGCCGCTGTCCAGGTGCAACACGCACGCACCCAGTTGCGGAGCAACTGGGCTACGGGGAATGCGGTCTCCGGCTCGGGGTCGCCCGTGCCACAGAGCCGGCGTAGGAAACAAGCGCAGCCTGGAGGGCGGAGCGCGGTTTCCTCCGAGTGAGCGAAGGGCACGATGCCCGAAGGCTTGGTCGCTGGGCTTCGCCCGGCGACCTCAAGCCAGAGACGACGCCGGGACGGCGGCGATGGCGCGACAGCATCCCGTCCGGCAACGTGGTACGGGCGGCCCCGAGCCACGGTTGGCGTCATATCTCGATGCCCATGCGGGCCATGAGGAGCTTCATGTCGTCCCACACGTCCCGCTTGGCCGACGGGTTTCGCAAGAGATACGACGGGTGGTAGGTGCAGATCACCGCGGCGGAACCGTGGGTGAACCAGCGACGGCGGAGCTTGCCGATCGTCTCTTCCGTCTGGAGGAGCGCCCGGGCCGCAGAGGTTCCCAGGCAACAGATGAACTCCGGAGCGATCAGTTCGAGTTGCTGTTCAAAAAAGGGGCGGCAGTTCGCGACCTCGTCAGGAAGCGGCGTCCGGTTTCCCGGCGGCCGGCACTTGAGGACGTTCATGATGTAGACGTCTTCACGAGACAGCGTGCAGGCCTCGATGATCTTCGTGAGGAGCTGGCCGGCCCGACCCACAAAGGGCACGCCGCTGGCATCCTCGTCGGCGCCGGGTGCCTCACCAAAGAACACGAGCCTGGCGTCGGGCCTGCCGACACCGAAGACCGTCTGTGTGCGACCCGCTGCCAGCTCGCCGCAACGACTGCACCCGGCAACTTCTTCGCGAAGGACAGCGAGACGTGAGACAGCGTCCGACAGAGCCCCTGGCGGAACCGTGGCCGGGTTCGAATCCTTGAGCTTGGTGGCCACAGGAGCGGACATCGCCCGTGAAGCCTTCGTAGCCTTGCCGCGTGACTTCGGCAGATGCGTTACGCCAGCTCGGGCAAGGCTCTCGAGTCGCTGCCGCACCGGCCGCGGGTCATGTCGTGCGTCCGCCATCTAATGAACTCCCAACAGGCCGTGAACGAAAGGCTTCCGCCGCAGAATGCGGCGATCACCGACTGTGGCAAACCTCGGCTTTGCCACAGTCGGTCAAGTGGGCGAAGGCCATGGATGGCTTCGCCCATGGAAAATCAGAGCGCCCGTCGATGGCGTTTTGGACCGCGGCCTTTGCCGAATGGCGAGGGCTTGGGGGAAGCTGGAGGGGCATCGGCCGTCGGAGCGTCAGCCTGCTCACTCGCGGTTCGCTTGAAACCTCCGGTCGGTAAACGTTCCACCGGCGCGGGCGCCGCCCTGCGGTCAAACGCTTCGAAGCCGTCGATCTCGTCCCGCTTGAGAAGGCGTTCGATACGAATCTCGATGCGTGTGAGCTGTGGCCCCTCCTCTGGGCTCACGAACGTGAAGGCGATGCCCTCGCGGCCCATCCGCCCCGTACGGCCGACGCGATGCACGTAGTCGTCGCAAAACTCGGGGATGTCGTAGTTGACGATATGCGAGACGCTCGACACGTCGATGCCGCGGCCCACCACGTCGGTGGCGACGAGAATCTTGACGGTGCCGTCGCGGAACTGCCGCATCACGCGATCGCGAACGTTCTGGGCGAGGTCCCCGTGGATACACGCCACATCAACCGATCCATTTTCGCCACCGCCTCGCCGGGAACGCCGCCGGGCGAGTCTCTCAAAAATCTTGTCGGTACCCCGCTTGGTGCGACAGAAGACAATCGCCTGACTGGGGTTCTCTCGGTCGAGGAGCTTCTCGAGCAGTTCGAATTTCCGCGTTGGATCGACGGTGAAATACCGCTGCTCGATCGTCTCAACAGCGAGTTCACCCGTCGAAAAATCCATGATCTCGGGGTCCCGCATATAGCGGGTGGCGAGCTTCTGGACGGGGGGAGGCACGGTCGCCGAGAGCAGGAGCGTCTGCCGGCTGTCGGGGCACTTCCTGAGGATCTTTTCGATGTCGGGTCGAAACCCGATGTCGAGCATGCGGTCGGCCTCGTCGAGCGTCACGATCTCGAGGTCGTCGAAACGGAGCGTTCCGCGGCTCATGAGATCAAGCACGCGGCCTGGGGTTCCCACCACAACGGCTGGCCGCTTCGCGAGCTTGTCGATCTGCCCCTTGATTGGCTTGCCGCCGTAGAGGGCAACGCAGTGAATGCCCGAGCCGTGGGCGAGTTTTTCAAACTCGTCCTTGACCTGCACGGCGAGCTCGCGGGTTGGCACAAGCGCGAGCGCCCGCGGCCCCGTTCCCCGGCCTGGCTTCGAGACGGCTTCGAGGATCGGCAACACGAATGATGCCGTCTTGCCCGTGCCCGTGCGGGCCTGACCGAGAACATCCACGCCGGCGAGCGCCCGTGGGATCAATCCAGCCTGGACGGGGGTTGGCACCTCGTAGCCAGCCTTGGCGACCGCAGCAAGCGTCGCCTCCGAGAGACCGAGCGACCTGAAGTCGCCTGCGGCCATGTCAATTTCTTCCCGCTGTGGTGCGGGTTTGCCTTCGTCTGCCTCATGACTGGGCCGACGGCCTGTGGCGGCCCTACCCAAATCCTCTGGGCGGCCGCGCCTTTCTTCCATCAACACTCGTGGTCCTTTTCATCTGATGCGGTCATTGCCCCACCTGGGAGCCCCGGGACATCCTGTGCCGACCGGGTCCGCGAAACATGGTGGACGACCCGCTGAGGACCGCCCCTTGAATACGAGAACACTACCACGCGGCTGGACGAGAGAGCAAACGCTGCCTGAACGGGATCCGTCAATGAGGGCCAGCGGCCACGCAACACGTACGAAAAACGCGAGCCCGGAGGTGCGAGCGGCGAGCGGACGCTCGCCAAGGCCGCCGGGGGCATGGATGCCCCGCCGGCCGTGTCATCGGTCGAAGAAGCGTTTAAAGGCCCACACCGTGGCGGCGCGGCCGGCTCTGGCGATTGAGCGGGTCAGCGGGATTTTTTTGGGGCAGACAGCCACGCAATTCTGGGCGTTGCCACACATTTGAATGCCGCCGGGGCCCGTGAGAGCCTCGAGCCGCTCGTCGGCGATCATCCTGCCCGTCGGGTGCGAGTTGAAGAGCATCGCCTGGCTGATGGCGTGGGCGCCCACAAACGCTGCGTCAAACGCCTCGCGGCGGCGAGCCTCGAGGTCGGCCTCCGACTCGCCATCCCGCTCGGTCACCTCGATCTTGTTGAACTGAGGGCAGGCCTCGAGGCAGCAGCCGCATGAGATGCACTCCGAAAGCGGGTAGGCATCCCCCTGCTGCTCGGGAGAGACTCGCGGCCCGGGGCCATGATCGTGTGAGCCATCGACCGGCACCCAGGCCTTGACCCGTTCGAGTGCGCGAAAGAGCCGCTGGCGATCGACCACGAGATCACGAACAACCGGAAACTTCGACATCGGTCGCAATTCGATTTCGCCACCGTCCTCGGCGAGCAGCTTGTCCACAAGGGCTGAGCAGGCCATGCGGGTCCGGCCATTGATGAGCATCGTGCAAGAGCCGCAGACTTCCTCGAGGCAGGCGCAGTCCCACGCCACCGGAGGAACTGGTCGGCCGTCTGCAGTCTTGGCCTGGACGGCGATCTTCTGGAGCACGCTGATGACGTTGAGGTTGGGCTCGTAGGGCACCTCAAACCGCTCCCAGTAGCTTTCGCCCCCCTCGACGTCCTGCCGCAGCACCTTCACACGAACTCGCCGTGTGGGTGGCGATGCGGCATGGTGTGCATTCCCGTTGTTCTCACCTGCATTGATCATGATCAGTCACCTCCGGGCGTATGAGCCATGTCAGCTCGCAGCGGCCGCGGGCACTTTCGCGGCCTGCCGTTCGTTCCAGACCTCTTCGATCGCCTCCGCTCCGACGAGTCCGTAGAGACGTGGCCGAGGCGTGATGAGGGACGTATCGACATCCTGGTACGTGATCTCCGGCTCACCGTCTGCCCCGCAAGCAGCGACGGTGGTCTTGAGCCAGCGGGCCGTACTCTCCTCGAACCGGTCGCACCACTGCTCCGCCTCAATCCGCTTCTCCACAGGATCGGTCGCCGCGAGTCCTGGCATCGCAAACTGCGGTTTGAAGTGGGCCCCGCGACACTCGTCTCGAAGAAGGGCCCCCTTCAAGATCAGCTTGGCCACCGGAAACATGTCGCCGAGCGATTTGGTGAACACGACGTTTTGGTTGGTCCAGTTTCCGGTGTCAGACACCGCACACCGCTGCCACCGCTTCTCGAGCTCACAAACCTCGTCATACGCTTCAGCAAGCTGTTCGTTCCGCCGCACGACCGTCGCGGCGCGGGTCATGACGTTCCCAAGGTCTTGGTGAAGTAGGTAGGGATTCTCGTCGCCCGATGTTCGACCGAGCAGTTCGCGATGCCGCGACTCCTGACGCCGAAGCTCGGCTTCGAGAAGCTTGCCGGTATCGGCCTCCCCGGCCACATCGCGGGCAGCCGCGAGCGTCGGGGCCACGAAGAGACCTGTGAAGATGCATGAGAGCAGCGAGTTGGCCCCGAGCCGGTTGGCACCGTGATACTGATAGTCGCACTCGCCGATCGCATAGAGCCCCGGAACATTGGTCTGCTGGTTGCGGGGCGAGCCCTCGACCAGGCCACCGTCGGCGCTCCGCTCGTAGTCCACCCAGAGCCCACCCATTGAATAGTGGACCGCTGGAAAAATCTTCATGGGCATCGACCGCGGATCAACGCCCTGAAATTTTTCATAGATCTCGAGGATGCCGCCGAGCTTGCGGTTGAGCGTCTCACGTGGGATGTGCGTCAGGTCGAGATAGACGCAGAGCTTGTCCTTCTCGACGGAAAGACCGTCGGTCGTGCAGATATCAAAAATCTCTCGCGTGGCGATGTCGCGTGGCACAAGGTTGCCGTACTTCGGATACCGCTCTTCGAGGAAGTAGTACCGCTCGGCCTCGGGGATGTCGCGTGGGTCACGGGGATCCTGCGGCTTCCGCGGCACCCAGACTCTCCCCCCTTCGCCACGGGCGCTCTCGCTCATGAGCCGCAGCTTGTCGGCGCCCGGAATCGCCGTGGGGTGAACCTGGATGAACTCACCGTTCCCGTACCAGGCGCCTGCCTGATAGGCCCGGCTCACGGCACTGCCGGTGCAGACCATCGACATGGTGCTACGGCCGAAGATGAGGCCGTTGCCACCGGTCGCGAGCACGACCGCGTCGGCCGCAAATGCCTTGAACTCCATCGTAATGAGGTCCTGGCAGATCGCGCCGCGGCAGCGACCACTCTCGTCGAGAACCGGAGCAAGAAAATCCCAGAACTCCCACTTCTTGACCATTCCTTCGACCTCGCGACGCCGCACCTGCTCGTCGAGGGCGTAGAGAAGTTGCTGGCCAGTCGTGGCACCAGAGAAGGCCGTCCGCTTGTAGAGCGTGCCGCCGAACCGCCGCTGATCCCGAAACCCTTCGGTCGTGCGATTGAAGGGAACGCCAAGGCGATCCATGAGGTCGATAATCCGCGGCCCCCACTCGGTCATTTCTTTGACGGGGGGCTGATGCTGGAGGAAGTCGCCGCCGTAGACGGTGTCGTCAAAATGCTTCCACTCGTTGTCGCCCTGCTGACGGGTCAGGGCGTTGACACTATTGATCCCCCCCTGAGCACAGACGCTGTGTGACCGCTTCACCGGCACGAGGCTCACGAGATCGACATGCACGCCGGCCTCGGCCAGACGCATCGAGCAAGCCAGCCCCGCGAGTCCACCGCCGACGACCAGAATCCGCGGATTTGCCATCTGTTCACTTCCCCTCGGACCGCGCGGGATGGATTGAACCGGCCCCGGGCGGCTCGAGCTGTTCCCGCTGCTTCTGGTGCCACTCCTCGAAAGCCCTCGCCTCATCGACATCAACCATCTTGAAGCCGGCGAGCGATCCGAGCCCGGCCGCGGCCAGTCCGAGACCTGCGACGATGCTCACGACGTTTGCCCGCTGCATCGCAGCCGGGCTTGTCCAGAGACCCCACGTGATGCCAATGCTCCAGAGACCGTTTGCAAAATGGAAGACGGCTGAGAGGACGCCGATCGCATAGAGCACCGTTACCCAGGTTGGTCGGAGGGCTTCGGCGGCCGTGCTGGTCGCAAAGTGGGGATCAAACTGGCCGCCCCCCATCCATGCACCGAGCCAGTGGAGATGGCTGACATGACAGAGGATGAACACGAACGCGATCATGCCGGTCACCCGCTGGAGCGTGTAGCGGATGTTGCCGGAGTAGGGGTACGAACTGACGTTCGGCATGCCGTTGGACATGATCACGAAACCGACGGCAGCATGAAAAAGGATCGGTATGAATATGAACACCCACTCCAAAACCGTGAGGACGAGCGGCCCGAACGAGTGGATCATGTCGACCCTCGCCTGAAACGCGGCCGCCCCGCCGAGGACCGAGGAGTTGGTGAGCAGATGGACGACGAGGAACGCCCCAACGGGAATGAGCCCCGACAGGGAAAAAAGCCGGTAGATCAGGAACTGATGCCGTTCCAGAAAGGAGGGTGTGTCGCTCACGAACGTCTCTCAGCAGAAATCCGGCCGGCCAGGCCCGTCCGGTGGTCACGGGGAGTATAGATGCCACGGCGGACCGCGGCGACTGCCCAGGTCCGAAGCCGCATGCGGCACATGAAAGGCCAAGCAGCGTGGCCCAGGGCTCGCTGAAACACAACGCGGATTTGTGGTGAAGGCGAATCCGCTTTTAGACTTTCTTCCAAAGGGATCCCGGGAAGCGTGGAGGTCGGTTGGTGGCGGAGCCAGTGGAAGGAAGTGACGACGAGGCGTCGTCAAAAAACGATCGCGACATCGTCGCGCATCTACCAGACGGTGTCGCGGTCCTGTTTGGCGACGGCCAAATTTTCTGGGCCAATGATCGTCTCATGTCCTGGTGCGGACGAGATCCCTGCGGCTTCGACCTCTTCGCGGCGCTCGACCTCCCAGAGCAATCGCTCGGCGAGTTTCGTGATGCCCTTGCTGCGGGCAGGCCCGCGCAGGCGACGGTGCGAACGACCGACAACCGATACTTCGACGTGGCCGCCTCCGCGGCCTTCTTCGTTTCTGGCGGGAGCGAGAGCACCGCATCACGGACCGTGATCACCGTTCGCGATGTGACCCACGCGATCCTCGAGCAGCAGAAGCGGGCAGCGATTCACACCGCGGGGCAGAACCTCGCCGACCTGTCGCCAACCGAACTGGCCGACATGACAGTCGATGAGCGAATCGAGCTGCTCAAGAGCAACATCATTTACTACTCGAAGGATCTCCTTCAGTTTGATGTCGTCGAGATCCGCCTCCTCGACCGGCAGACAGGCAGGCTCGAGCCCCTCCTTGCCGAGGGCATGCAGCCCGAGGCGGAATCCCGTGTGCTTCACGCAAAGCCGGAGGGGAACGGCGTGACCGGGTACGTGGCTGCCACGGGCCGCAGCTATCTCTGCAACGACACGACCCGCGATGCTCGCTACCTCGAGGGCTGCAAGGGGGCTCGCGGCTCGATGACGGTGCCCCTCCTGCTCCACGATGAGGTGATCGGCACCTTCAACGTCGAGAGCCCGGAGGTGGGTGGCTTCTCCGGCACTGACCTCCAGTTCCTGGAGATTTTTTCACGCGACGTGGCCGCGGCTCTCAACACCCTCGAGCTGCTCGTCGCCGAGAAGGCCTCGACAGCCGCCGAAAGCATCGAGGCCATCCATGGCGCGGTGGCGCTGCCCGTGGACGACATTCTCAATGATGCCGTCGCCGTGATGGAACGGTATATCGGCCATGACGCCGACGTCGTCGAAAGGCTCCAGCGGATCCTGAAGAATGCCCGTGACATCAAGCAGGTGATCCAGCGGGTGGGCGAGCGAATGGCCCCGAGTTCGGCTCATACGCAGCGTCGCCAAGCTGGCCGCCGCCAGGCCCTCGAGGGTCGCCGAATTCTCGTCGTTGATTCCGACGAGCAAGTGCGAGCCGCTGCACACTCCCTCCTGGAACGCTCAGGCTGCACGGTGGAAACGGCCCGCGATGGCAGTGAGGCCGTTTCGATGGTGAAGGCCGTGGGGAGCGACGCCTACGACGTCATCATCTCAGATATTCGGCTCCCGGACATGAGCGGCCACCAGCTTCTGCTGCGGCTCCAGGAACGGCTTGATTCGGTGCCGCTCATTCTGATGACAGGCTTCGGGTACGACCCCGGTCATTCGATCGTCAAGGCTCGACAGGCAGGCATCGACCTCGTCCTTTTCAAACCCTTCCGTGTTGACCAGTTGCTCGACACGGTCGAGAAATTTGTCACCCGGCGGACCGCGTCCGCGAGCTGACGCCTCTCTGGGCTTTGCCCATTTTGCCGGCCTTCAGGCCTTGCAGTTCCGTGGTGCATGTGGGCTTGACCCGGCTGGCCGGAGGCCGCTACTCCTCCGCCCCGAACTTTTTCCGCCCAGGAACTCCAGAGCATGTTCTGCACCCCAGCACTGTGCTTCCGCAGCCGCACCAGCGCCACCCTCGCCCTTTTGGCAGGTCTGCTGCCTTGCGGTTGGTCCGTGGCCGTCATCGCGGACGAATCCGACTCACGGGCGAACGCCTCCCAGGCCCGTCGCGTGATCGATGAAGCGATCAGTGGAAAGGCTCCCGGCGGACGGAATGCGGCCGTCCTTCCCGCCCCCGCTGCGGACGAACCGGAAGGGCTCCTGGTGGCGAGGCTTTCGGCCGAGGTCGCAGCGAGACAGCTCGAGGCGAAGCGTCGTGCCCAGAAGTCTCCAGCCGAAGCGATGGAAATGCTCGACGATGTAGCGGCGAGTCTCGAAGGCCAGCCGATCCCTGCCGAGGCCCGCTCGCAGTTGCTCCGTCGGATCGAAAGGACGAGGGTCGATATCGAACAATCGACGGGCAAACGTCGGGCCGAGCTCGCGCTCGAGAAGCGGAACACGGAGATCGAAGGGCAGATCGACCGCGAACGAGCACGGAAGTACGAGGTCGAGCAACGAATCGCGATGCTCGTCGAGGAGTACAACACGCTCGTCAACGAGCAGCGGTTCCCCGAGGCCGAGGCCGTCGCCAAGAAGGCGGGCCAACTCGCCCCCGACAATGCCGTCGTCCGCCAGCTCATCGCCCAGAGCCGCATCATCCGTCGTCTCGATGCCCAGAAATCGATCGACGAAGACAAGCGATCGGGCTTCCTCGACGTTGCCGAGGACGTCGAGCGGTCAGGCAAGCCTTTCGCCGGGCCGTACGCATTTCCGGACGCGAAGACGTGGCAGGAGCTCAAGAAGACTCGCGGTGAGAAGGCCGCCGAAGGACGTTCCCGTGCCACGGCCGCCGACCTGGCCATCATCAGGCGGCTCGACGCCAAGGTGAAACCTGATTTCCACGAACAGCCGCTCGCGGTGGCCCTCGTTTCACTGGGCAAGCAAGCGGGGGTGTCCATCCACCTCGACATGGTGGGACTGGATCAAGAGGCCGTCCGCAGCGACACGCTCGTCACGCTCGCGCTGGTCGAACCAATCTCGCTCAAGAGCGCCCTCAAGCTCCTGCTCGAGCCGCTGCATCTCAGCTACGTCGTCCGTGACGAGGTGCTGAAAGTGACGAGTCCGCAGCTTGTCAGAGGCGAAGTGTACGCCGTGACGTATCCCGTCGCCGACCTCGTGCTCCCGATCCCGAACTTCTCTTCGGATGGCCTCGGCATCTCGGGCGCCTTGAACGACGGGTACCGCCAGGCAGCCCTGCGAAACCTGCTGGCAGTTCAGGTGGGCCCCGCCCCTGCTGGCGTGCCATCGGCCGCAGCCGCCGATGGAGCCATCTCCGCGAATGCACTCGCGCAGATCCGTGGGAGTGGCCAAACCAACATGGGTTCCACCCCCTCGATCCCGTTTGGCCCCCCGTCGGTCGGTGGCGGCCAGCAGAACTTCGGCCCCTTGATCGAGCTCATCCAACAGACAGTAGCCGCCGACACCTGGAACACGGTCGGTGGCCAAGGGGCCATCATGCCGTTCGAGACCAATCTCAGCCTCGTCGTCAGCCAAACCCAGGAGGTTCACGACCAGATCGCCGACCTCCTGGAGCAATTGCGTCGGCTCCAGGACCTCCAGGTCACGATCGAAGTTCGATTCATCACGCTTGCTGACACGTTCTTCGAGCGGATCGGCGTCGATTT
Source organism: Pirellulales bacterium (assembly GCA_041744595.1). Taxonomy (GTDB): domain Bacteria; phylum Planctomycetota; class Planctomycetia; order Pirellulales; family UBA1268; genus QWPN01. The sequence goes on along the minus strand of JBGTKO010000392.1, from coordinate 3,107 downwards.
CGATTTCAACATCCAGACGGGCGTCAACCAGCCGCTCAACATGACGGCGGTGCCGACGAGCGACAACAGCTCACAGAATCCGGCAGTCTTCGGGATCAACGCCATTCCCGGTGGCCGATCGCAGACGATCGGCCTCGACAATAGTGGAAACCCAGGCGTGGCCCTCTCCCCGTTCGCCCAACAGCCAGGGGTGGACCCGAACCAGGCAAATACTGGCCGAAGCTTCTTCTCGATCCCGTTCCGCCAGGGCAGCTTTAACGCTGCCACCGTACCGCAGCTTCCGGGCCTCCCTGACCCGGCCGCCTCGGCAGCCAACTTCGGTTTCGCGATCCTCTCCGATATCGAGGCCTATTTCCTGATCACGGCGGCCCAGGGCAACACCCGGTCGAACATCATGCAGGCCCCGAAGGTCACGCTCTTCAATGGCCAGCAGGCGTTCGTCTCCGACACGCGGCAGCGTCCGTTCGTCACGGCCGTCGTGCCGGTGGTCGGCGACTTCTCGGCTGCCCAACAGCCAGTGATCACGGTTCTCAATGAAGGCACCGCGGTGAATGTTCAGGCGGTCGTCTCCAACGACCGTCGCTTCGTTCGGCTCACGCTCGTTCCCTTCTTCTCGCAGATCGGCCGTGTCGAAGAGTTCCAATTCGAGGGCTCGCGGACGACCAAGTCGAAGAGCTCCGACGAGAAGTCTGGTACCGATTTGGAGATTCCCGGCGTCAACGGGCTCGCAGGCATGACGAGTGGCCAGTCTGCCGGACGTGAGTTGGAGCTCCAGTCCAACGGCACGACCATCCAGCTTCCAGAGTTTCTCTTCACGACCGTCACGACGACCGTGAGCGTGCCCGACGGCGGCACCGTCCTCCTGGGTGGCATCAAGCGTCTCCGCGAGGGCCGCAACGAGTTCGGTGTGCCGATCCTCTCGAAGGTTCCCTACATCAACCGGCTCTTCAAGAACGTCGGCCTCGGTCGGACCACCGACAGTCTGATGCTCATGGTCACTCCACGGATCATCATCCAAGAGGAAGAAGAGGCGAAGCTGGTGGGGACTTCGCAGCCGTGACCAGTTCTGCGAATGGGCGATTTGCACTCGTGGCCGGGGCCCTCATCGGGGGGCTCGCCGTGGCCGCGGGAGCGTTTGGTGCCCACGGCCTGAAGGAGCCGCTCGCGGCGTCGGGGCAGACCGACAACTGGGAGACCGCCTGCCGCTACGCGATCTTCCACGCCCTGGCACTTCTGGCCACAGGGCTCCTCGCACGGCTGCCCGCGGCACCGCCCGCGGGACTCATTCGCGTGGCGACTGCATGCTTTCTCGCTGGGACACTGATCTTCTCAGGTTGCCTCGCCACCCTCGCCCTCACAGGCTTGAAGATCCTGGGGGCAATCGTCCCGATCGGTGGCGTGCTCTTGATCGTGGGCTGGGCGGTTTTCGTCGTGGCTGCCGCGAGGCTGCCGACCCGCTAACCCAGCGCCGCTAAAAATCGCCGTCATCGGCTGGCGGAACTCGATCGGCCTCCGCCTCCTGCTCCGCACCATCCACGCGGCCTGGTTCGACCGGTACGGGCGGGGCCGGGACTGGCTCGGGAGTTCCGAACGCGGGGGCGTTGCTCCGCTGGACACCCTGAGGACGACGCTGACGAAGATACTGATCCTGGACCGACTCGATCTGGGAATACCGACGGGCTTCCGTATCCTTCCGCTCCTGGAGTACCTCGATCCGGCTGCGAACGCGGTGGCGTTCGAGAGCGAGGCGATCATGCCCCTGCACCCGCTCGAGTGTCCGCGACACCGGCCAGTCACCCAATGCCTCAGCTTCGATCCGTGCGGCCGTCGCAAAATCGGCTTCGGCCTCGTCGATGCGGCCCATGCGCCGAGACGCAAGCCCACGAAAATAGAGGGTGCGGGGGTCGCGGCTGCCGGCGGCCACCGCGTCTGAAAGGCTCTCGTAGGCTCGCTGGTAGTCGCCACCGTAGTACGCGTGAACACCGTTGCCGAAGGCCCGCGCAATCGCCGCATCTTCACCGAGCGGAATCGCTGTCTGAGCCAAGGCGGCCGAGAGCTGGCCGGCGAGGCATGCTCCGAGGAGGATTGCCAACGATCGACCAGTCTGGAATGACAAAAGCTTTTGCATCACGGTCGAACTCTCCGCTGCCGCTCGGGAAACGTCCTCCCACGGCTCATTCCCGTATCGGTCAATTATACCTGTCCGGGCCCCGCCGATCCCGTTCGGCCCGCAGAACCGTCACGACCGACCTTCCTCACTCCTGGGCTGGACTGTCTCGACAACCCAGGCAGCGTAAGCGGCCGTGGCCTCGAGCATCGTGACGACAACCTGTGGCGTCTCATACTCGTGGCCTGTCTTGATCGAAGCGACACAGGCCTCGCGGGCAGCACGGGTGGTTTTGCATGTGCATCGCCACTCCTCAGACCGCTCGATCGCACCCTGCCAAGCGTACGTGCTCGTGATCGGGCCATCGACCTGCACGCAGGCGGCAAGCCGAACTCGCACGAGCCGATCGGCACAGGAAAGCGCCGCCTCGCGTGAGCCGAATGTCGTGCGAATCTCGACGAGGCCGCAGACAAGGGGCGCAGCGGCAGGGGGCGTGGTCATGGCAGCAGGAATTTTCAGGACCGGGGTATCACGCCGCTTCGACGACAGCGTTTCCGGCGAGACCGGCAATCGCCACCACACTCGGCCCGCCAGCCTGGGGACCAAGCGTTTCCACCGAGCAGTCGCGTCGCCCCCGACCGACCACCGTGAGCCACGGTCCACCGACGTCGCCAAGGCCGATGGACGTGCCACACGAGGGCCCATGCCCGAGGACGTTCACTGACTGTTCGCGGGGCGGTCGGGGCATCGCGAGCCGAGCGACGTTCGCTGGCACGTCTGCCTCGCTCCTGTCGGCGGCCGCATCGAACCATGACGCCAGACCATCGACCACGTCATATTCCACATCGCACGCCGGAGTTTCACGGCGGGCCTTCTTTGTCCATGCCTCGACACTCCGCTTCCACGAGGAGAGCATGTGCCGCCCCGTCGTACTGTCGGGGCCGTGGATTGCCACCAGCCTGGCCACGGCCAGCGGCATTTCGGCGGGCCCCGCGGCCGC
>JBGTKO010000391.1:0-6300 GCA_041744595.1 Pirellulales bacterium | reverse complement strand
GGCGACATGACACGGGCAGCCTCTCGCGGGCAACTCGGAGAGCAGGAAACCGGCATGATTTTAGGGTTGAGCAGCCTCGCAAAGACGCCTACGCTTCCCGACGTCGCCAGGGCGGCTTTCCTTCAGGATGACACCGTGATCCGAGTCTGTTGTTTTGCTGTATGCATCATGATGGCCTGCGGCTGCGCCCACCACAGAAATGGCCAGTCGGCCTACGCGCCGCCCCTTGCTCCTCCGGTATATCCGCAGCCGCAGATGGCGACGCAGCCAGTCGTGTATCCAGCCCAGCCAGTCATGGCACCTGGCGGTCCGATAATGGCCGCGCCCGTGTACGCGCCTCCTGCCGGTGCCGCTGTCGCGCCACGGGCCGCTCCAGTGGTGGCCTCGGGGGGCGTAGTCCCCGCGTTCGCCGATGGCTCCTGCCCACCGTGCGATGCCTCCGGAGCCGTGCCGGTCGTCTATGAAGGCGCCATGCAAACCCCTGCCTGCTCGCCCTGACGACAGCGAAAGGTGCCCAAGGTCGCCAGATTTGCCTGGATTGCCCTACACTTCGCGGCGGCCGCACGAGACGGCCCCCACCTCCCGCGAGAATTGTCGGTGCCCGAAAAGCCAGTCGAACTTCCTGTCTCTCTTCGTCGCCGCGTCGCAATTGAACGGGTCGAGCCCGACGTCGATAGTGGTCGCTTTTCTGTCAAGCGGGTTGTGGGGGATGTCGTCCACGTCGCTGCTGATATCGTCTGCGACGGCCATGACGAGCTCGACTGCGGTCTCCATGTTCGTCACGGAGATACGGGGCAGTGGACGGTCATTCCCATGGCGTGCGTCGGCAACGATCGCTGGGAAGCAACATTCACCGTGGATCGGATCGGTGCCTGGCAGTTCACGATCACCGGCCGCGTCGATCCTTTTGCCACGTGGCTCCGGGATCTTCGGAAGCGGGAAGAGGCCGGTGAGAATCTCAGGCTCGAGCTTCTCACCGGCGCCGAACTGGTAGCGGCCGCTGCCCACCGTGCGTCGGCTGCCGAGGCCAAGGAGCTCGAGCAGTTCGCGGCGGCGCTCCGTGCCGCAACCGGCACTCAGCAGCCAAAAGCCCCGCGGCTCCTGGCCCTCATGAAACATCATGCTGACCGTCGCGACGAGACACGGCTCGAACCCGTCCGAAGCGTTTGGACAGATCGTCCGAAGGCTGCGTTCAGCGCCTGGTACGAGGTGTTTCCTCGCTCCTGGGGGCACTCGCCTGGCGAGCATGGAACGTTCAAATCACTCGCTGACCGGCTCGACTATGTGGCCAGCCTTGGTTTTGATGTGCTCTATATGACACCAATCCATCCGATCGGCGTGTCATTCCGAAAGGGACGAAATAACTCGCTGACCCCGACTCCCGAAGATGTTGGTAGCCCGTGGGCTATTGGTTCAGCCGACGGTGGCCACACGGCGATCCACCCGAAGCTCGGATCATTTGCCGATTTCCAGAATCTCCGGAGCCGAGCCGAATCGCTCGGCATGGAGCTGGCCCTTGATCTCGCGATCCAGTGCGCCCCGGACCACCCATGGGTCAAGGAGCATCCCGAGTGGTTTCGCCACCGGGCCGATGGCTCGATCCGCTACGCCGAAAATCCGCCCAAGAAATATCAGGACATCGTCAACTTTGACTTTCAGTGCGAGCAGTGGCGAACACTCTGGGAGGCGCTCGGGGGCGTTGTTCGGTTCTGGGTCGATCAGGGCGTACGAATTTTTCGCGTCGATAATCCGCACACGAAACCGCTCGCGTTCTGGGAGTGGCTCATCGGCGACATCCACCGTACTCACCCCGACGTGTTGTTTCTATCGGAAGCGTTCACCCGACCAAAAGTGATGTACCGACTCGCGAAGCTCGGCTTCACGCAGTCGTATACCTACTTTACCTGGCGGACCGAGCGGAACGAGACAGGGGAGTACTTGGAGGAGGTGACGAACCCGCCGGTGAGCAATTTCTTCCGGCCCAATTTCTGGCCCAATACTCCAGACATCCTCCACGAGTCGCTCCAGACGGGTGGCAGGCCGATGTTCATGGCGCGGCTCGCGCTCGCGGCACTCTCGGTCGGTAACTGGGGCATCTATGGACCGGCGATGGAACTCCTTGCAGCGACGCCTGTCAAAGAAGGCAGCGAGGAATACCTCGACAGCGAGAAGTACGAAATCAAGGCCTGGAATCTCGATGACCGCGAGAGCCTCGCACCATTCATTCGGCGGCTCAACGAGATTCGGCGAACCGAGCCGGCGCTGTACCGGAGCAGCCCCGTCGTGGTTCAGAAGATCGACGATGAGGAGCTCTTGGCCTTCACTCGTTACGACCAAACCACGGGGAGCCGCATGCTCGTCGTCGTGAGCATGGCTCCTGGCACCGCACGCTTCGGACGGCTCCATCTCGATGCCCCATCGCTTGGGCTCGCCACCGCCGACACGGTCACCGCCCATGACCTCCTCGAGGGCAGTACCCACGCATGGTCGCTGGCGGCCATCGACATCGAATGTACCCCCGAATATCCAGTCCGTGTGTTTCGGATCGAGAATCATGACTGACAATACCGACCTCGGACGACGCATTGCCAGGTGGCTCCCGCAGGCGAGGTGATTCGCCGCCAAAGGCTGTTGATGGCCCGATGCCAGCGACGGTTCATCCCGCTCCGAAAACCTCGTCGAGTCGATTGACGTGGCGGGCGATTTCCGAGGGCTCCATGAAGCTTGACTCGAGGCTGTTTCGCAGGAGCTGATAGCCGTCGGCAGCCGAGATCGGGAGGTGCGAGACGACGCCCCGTAGGTTGTCGTTGACGTAGCCGCCGAAGTAGGCCGGATCGTCAGAGTGAACGCTCGCTCGCACGCCTGCCGCGAGGAGCCGCGGCAGGGTGTGGTGCGTGAGGTCATCGAACACACGAAGTTTGACGTTGGAGAATGGGCATACGGTGAGTGGAATTTTCTCTCGCACGAGCCGGCTGACGACCCCGGCATCTTCGAGGCAGCGGACACCGTGATCGATCCGCTCGGCTCCGAGCGCATCGAGCGCCCCCGTGATCGAGGCGGGCGGGCCTTCCTCCCCGGCGTGGGCCACGGTATGGAGCCCAAGTTCACGGCACTTTGTGAAGACATCCCTGAATTTTTCTGGGGGATTGCCCCGCTCACCGGAATCGAGGCCCACGCCGATGAAGTGTTCACGGAAGGGTGTCGCCTGGTCGAGCGTCTCGAAGGCTTCGTGTTCGGTAAGGTGACGAAGGAAGCACATGATCAGCGCGGCAGACACACCAAGCTCTGCCTTCGCCTTGGCGACCGCCCGCGACATCCCACTGACGACCGTCTCAAACGGCACCCCGCGAGACGTGTGGGTTTGCGGATCAAAAAAGATCTCGGCGCGGACGACGTTGTCGGCTTTGGCCTTTTCGAGATAGGCCCAGGTCATCTCGAAAAAATCCTGCTCGTGCAGGAGAACGGCCGCGGCCGCGTAGTAGATGTCAAGGAAGCTCTGGAGGTCGCTGAAGGCATAGGCTCGCCGCATGGCCCCTGGATCAGCGCAGGGGAGAGGCACACCGTTGCGGCGGCCGATCTCGAGTGCCATCTCGGGTTCGAGCGTGCCTTCGATGTGGAGGTGGAGCTCGGCCTTGGGGGCAGCAGCGACTAGCTCCGCAAGCCGGCCCGGTGTGATCTTTGAAAAATCGTGGTCGGTCAACGTCATGCGAGTCTCACGTAGCTCCAAAAACAGCGACACCGCTGGTGAGGATGAGCGGCAACGGTTGCCGCGGGAAATGGATTTCTATCAAGCCTGCCGCGAAGCCCTTTGCCGGCTTCAGGAGGGCAAGCCGCCAGCCCGCACCGTCCCGCTCGGCAGGGGTCGGTCGCCACACGGCCTCGCGAAAATCCCGCGTGGGAGACTCAGCCGTCCAGGCGATGACTTCGCCCACCTCGGCATCAGGGCATGCGGTCTGGCAGGTTTTTCCTTGGGGAGTCGTCTCGATTGACCAGTTGACTTCCGGCAGGTCTTCGAGACCAGCCACGTGGCGGCCCATCGCGGCCACCTGTCCGCCGAGTCGCTCGGGAGGCAGCGCGTGGCCGGTGTTCGGTGCATACGACACCCATCGCGGGCCCTCGAGCTTGTCGTAGTAAAGGCTACAGGCTTCCAGGGGCCAGTAGGGATCATTCGTGCCCAGTGCAATGATCTTGGGTTGCGTCAGTCGGTCACGGTACGCGAGCGGATCGACGATCGCCGTAAGCTCGCGACCACGTGGCGTGGCAAGCAGCCGATCGATCCCACGCGACGTGTAGTCGACGAGCTTGTCGGACATGTCTCCGAACGATGCCTGCTGAAGGCCGAGGTGCTCTTGAAGCGAGAGCATGTCGATCACCGCGGGCACAAAACCGACGACCCGTTTATCGACGGCGGCCGAGAGCCACGTGGTCCAGCCTCGCTTGCTCGCGCCGGTGGTCACAAAACCGTCGATTGACAAGCCCCACCGATTGCCCGCGACTTTTTCCGCCGCGTTCATAGCCTCGACGGCTGATTTCACCATCGGGAGGAGCAGCGGCCATGTGGCATCACCCGTCCGCACAAACTCCACAAAACTGTGAGCGATCAGGCCATCCTCGACGAGGCCGTCAAACATCGGCTGAAACGGCACCTGCCGCACGACCGCCGCCGGCACTCCCGCCGCGATGGCTACCTTCGCAAGCGTGCGGACGGCGTCGGTCGGTTCCCACGTGCCTTTTTCAGGGAGCCGGCTGCTGGCTCCCCCATCGATCCAGAGGAGCATCGGCCCGCGGTTCGCCGCATCCGTTGGGCGAAACAGGGATAGCTCATGAGTCCACTCGGTGCCCTGCCAGACCTGGCTTGTGAGACGGCCCGTGAGCCACTCGCCGCTACACGCTTCACCCCAGCCCACGGGTTCGAACCGTGTTGCAGGATCGACGCGGCGGACAAAGTCAGCGAGCGGTCCTGCTGCTTGCAGAGGAGCGTGGCCTGGAACGCTCTCGTCGGCCCTCCCGTTCACGCATGGCATGACCATCGCCGCGGCTGCACCGGCGACAAATTCGCGACGCGTGGGGCAATGCACCCGCTCATGAGCAAAACTATTTGGCATGCACGACTCTCCGGGATTGGCGACTCGGTTTGGTTCGAGAGGGCGACCGCTTTGCTCGCACTGCGTGGCGAGCCGCAATCCGCTCTGCCGTTGTGGCGAGCCGTTCCCGGATGTCGGTCGGCTTGAGCACCTCGACAAATTCACCGAGCGCGAGGATCTGCGGAATCATTTCTTCGTCCCACGCTCGCTCGATTTCCACCATGATTCCGCCATTGTCCAGCGAACGAACCTTCTGGCCCGGGTGAAACGGCTTTTCACGGGCCCATGTAGCCCGCTCGGCATCAATCCTGAGGACATAGCGACGGGCCGGATCGCTTGACCGATAGAGCGTGATGCTGTCAGCGAGGATCGCATCGACCGCGATGCCGGATCGCGTGAAGCTCCGCGAGGTCACCTGGGCGTCAGCCACACGGTCGAGCTTGTAGAACCGAATGGCGTCCAGCTCGATGCTCTCGACGCGGTTTGCGGCCGGGGGACGCGTGGCGGCGATGTAGATGGCCCCTTCGTATGCCACGAGTGCCTCGGGACGAACCGTGACCTTTCGCGGCGTACCATTGGCGAGGCTCGTGTATCGAAGTGAGAGTTCGAGCGACTGCCTGATCGATCGATGGATGGCACTGAGTGTCCGCTGGCGATACTTCGGAGTGGCAGGGCGAGGGTGAACAACGAGCCCATCACGGTGGGCCGCGACGTACTCCAGAAGCTCCGGCGTGGCAAACTGCTCGAGCTTGGCAAGCACTTGCCCGATTCCTCGCCAGTACATCGTGCCCGCAAGGGGGGTGAGAAACTCTCGGGCTACGGCAAGTGAAAGCAGTTCCGGGAGCGTGATCGCCGGGGCAGTCAGCTCCTCCGCGCCACGGCCCGGACGGATCGCCCAGGCATCGCAGGGAGTGCCGCGGGGCGACCGCTTCCGTGAACGGACCAGCGCGTAGCCAAACTTCGCGAGAAAATCAATGTCCCGCCGGACGTTCTTGTCTGACATCTCATCAATCACACCACGGGCCACCAGCCGCTCTTTCAGTTCGGCGGTCGAAAGCGGCTGCCGGGCTCCGAATAGGATGTCTATCAAATGGAAGATTCGTAGAATTTGTTCGTGGCGGCTGAGCGAATCCATGTGACCAATCCTGGCGTGGCCGCGAGCGGGAATGTCCCGCTGTCGGGACGCGAAATCATACCTGCCACCAGTGTGGCCAAA
>JBGTKO010000390.1:0-2654 GCA_041744595.1 Pirellulales bacterium | reverse complement strand
GGTCCGTTTCCTGTTCAACACGGTATTGCTGGTAGGCGTCCCATTGTTGACTGGTGGCGAGGGCTCGCAAGTGCAGCAGGGCTTGAGCGCCGGTCGGGGTCCAACTCATGCCGGTCCGCTCCAGGCGATCCTTCACGACGTGTCGGCAGGCTCCCTCGATCACCCCGCTGGCAATCGGATAGCCGCGTCGCAAGTACTCGTCGTAGCGCATGCGGTCGCGATTCTTGGCGAAGTAGTTACAGATCACTTCCAGCGCGCGGCGGGACGCGGCAGGCAGGCCGCGGCGCGTGGCTCGACTGCGGAGCGAGTGGATCACCGTCTTCACGCCGCCCTTTAGAATCTTGCCCGCCTGTTCGCGCACGAAAGCCTCCGCGGCGGGCAGATCGCCGGGATGAAACAGGTGCGCCGCCTTCCACAGTCGCGACGTGACGTGCAGCAGATCGAGAATCTCCACCGTCGGCAAGTCGCTCTGAAACCGCTTCTTCAATTCCCACAGCGACGGTTGGCCGTCCATCACGCACACCACCTCCACCGGCTGTCGCCGCGTGGCCAGTCGCTCGCGGACTTGCTGGTCCAGCCAGCCGAACGCCGCCGCGGCTCCGTTGACCGGTGAATCGTCGGACCGACGGGGATCGTCGTCCAACCGGGCATAAGTCCGCTTGTGCTGCGGACGCGGACGCGGCGGCAGATCGGCCGGCCGCGCCGCTTGCGGATCGTGAAACAACGCCTCCAGCATTTGCTCGGGGGTCCGCACGAAACGATCCACCGAATACACCGCGGCGACCGTCGCCATTCGCTTGCGATCGGGCTTGGGGCCGCGGCGATGCTGGTGATCGCGAATCGGCGGGGCATCGGCCGCGTGCCGGATCGGCACTCCCTTGCCGTCGGCCGATTCCACCAGAATCGCGCCTTCTTCCGCGGCGGGAGGCGCAGGCTGCGACCAGCAAAACTCCTCGGCGCTCGCCGACATGCCGCGGCTCATCCGCTCCAGGCTGTCGACGTGTTGCGACAGGCCGAGGATCATCTCCATGACCTTCGACACTTGGCCGTAAGGCTGCTCGGTCGCCACGAGTTGATCCCAGTTTTGCAGCAGGTGGCTGAACTTGCTTTCGGGAAGTTGCAGCCGGGCGTCGAGCGGCACGGCCTCGATCGCCTGCCCCTCACGCGTGCCGTATGCTGCGCGGTCGAGCGAGAACTCGCCGAAGATGGTCATCAGCGAGCGTTGGTGCGTCTCCTCCAGTCGTCGCAGCGAGCGACCATCAGGCAACGCGAAACGCTCACCCACGTCGCCGGTTCCCTGCATCGCCAGATACTGCGCGTAGAGTTGCCGGCCCAACGCCAGCAGCCTGCGGAACAACTCTTCCTCCACGACGTGCGCCGCCGTCGCCTGCCGCGCCGCCCCTTCGATGAACTGCCACAACCGGGCAACCGTGGATTCCACCTCCAGCTTGGCGTTGACCAATTCCTGTGGGATCATGATGCCAGACCTCCTTGTGTCGGACCTGAAAGCTCGGAACTTCCAGTCTGACCTTGGAGGTCTCTTTAGCAACCTTCTGCTAGCACGTCAGCGGACGGCCGGTTGCGCCCGTTTCCAATGCCGCGGAATACTCGCCAGCGTTGGCAAATTGTTCCAGGGTATCTTGATACTGCCGTACTTGCATCGCAAGTCGGTGGACTTCATACCAACTTGGCTGACAAGATAAACACACCCAGTCTGGTGCGTTGCCGGGACGCCTGGCGCCACAATGTAGTACCCTAACACCATCAAACACCGTTCGCATATCGCCACGCGCTGCCGAGTAATTCCATTCAAGGTACGCGGTGTGCGTGCTTCCGCAGGTGGGACATGGCGGAAGTTGGATTGGCATTTCGCATCCCCGCCTAACTGCGTGATAGGAAGTTTCTGCCTAACGCGCCCGCAGGCACTCGACGCAACCCCCAGTGCAGCCGTTGGTTGCTTTGTAGTCACCTCGTTTTCTGCGTGATAGGCCGCCCCCGCCTATCTCGCGTCAGGCCAGCAAGGCAGTCCGTCCGCCCCGGGCGAACCGATGCGGCCTGCGAGGGATTGTTCGGGGCAATTCGGGGCGGGGGGCGGTAGAATGGCGGGGGAAGCGGTTTGCCGAGGGGGAGGGAACATCGCCCGGTGGAGGAAGGCCAAGTTCTTCCGCCGAACCGGCACCGCCCAACCTCCCGCCGAACTTCAATCCACAGGCCCCGCATCCGGGAGAGCACTGTCGCGGACAGCACTGGCACCCGGCGCATGGTTCGACCAAGCTCCACCTGCACCGCCCGCTCAAGTGAGCTGTCGTTGCTCTAAGTCTACATGCTGCCGGTGTCAGGTTCTGCGCCTGGTTCGGCATCACCCGCACGTGCCAACACCCGCGCTACGATGCCGGCGAGGTGCAACCACTCGCTCAGGGGCGTGTAGGGTGTGCCCGGCTCGAAGTGCGACTGCAACCCCTTCGCCAGATCGAGCACCCGGTCGTCGGCCAATGGCCGCTTGGGCTTCGGGTGGCGGCGTGCGAAGCTGGACCAGCGGCGGAAGGCGACCGGGGCCATCTCCGCGCCGGGCCACCACCGGAGTCCGACCTGGGACTCGGCGTCGATGGCAGCCGCCAACGCACGTTCGACTTCGACTTCCGCCATGCCTCCGC
>JBGTKO010000389.1:0-3400 GCA_041744595.1 Pirellulales bacterium | reverse complement strand
CAGAAGTCGAAGGCGAGCCGCGTGCAGAAGCCGTTGATGCTGCCGCTACCTCGCTCGCCTGCCGCGTTCGTGAAGTCGCGGGCAGTGAAGTCGTAGTTGAATACCATGCGGGCGTTGGGATTGAGAAGCCAGTTGAGGCCGATCGTCATGCCGTTGAGCACACCGCCGTGGACCTCACCGTCGTCGAGGCAGAGGTAGTTGTAGCGAACCGCCACCTGCCAGGCTCCGGGTTCGGTACGGATGTTCCCACCGCGGAACGGATCGCGGGCCCGATAAAAATTGCTTCGCGGGATCGGCCGAGCGAAGCGTGAAAGCCCAAGGTCGTAGCCTTGGTGTTCCCCGGTGAGGAACCAGGCTGCCTCGATGTAACCCCCCTGGAAAAAAACAGTACCGAGCGGCGTGCCGGGAGGAGGCTGAAGGCCGGAGTTGATCGGATCGATGCCGGTGGTCTCGCCGCCGTAGAGCCATGACCCAAAATACTCGGCCTGGAGTGAGAGGGGGCCTGCGGTGGCGGCGAGCTCCGCGCCCAGCATGTTCTGCCAGTCGCCGGTGAGGAGGCCAGCGTCGGCATAGATCGAATTGAGCGGGCCAGGTGGGCCGTTTCGGATGTCCCCGCGGCTGCGGAAGCGGACACCGCGGATCATTGGGCCCGTGGGGTCGCCGGTGACCGGATCAATCTGCGACGGCACGCTGGCGAGCCCCATCGTGCGGCCGGAGAGTCCGAGGTGAAGAAGCCGCCCGGCATCAGGATCAAAAATCGGCAGGACGACGAGCCGGCCGACTGTCTGGCTACCACCGCTCGAATTGGCAAACCCAAAAGGATTGGACGTGTTCTTGAACTCGCCAACATACCAGGCAACGCGGCCATCCGAAGCGTGATTCAAGAGCTGGATGCCCGGAAGGTAGCCATCGTTGAAGGGGCCTTCGAAGGCGTCCTGGCTGAACGACCGCTCCATGAACGTGAGCCACCGGCTGTCGCTGACATGCTCGAGGCCGTAGGGATCCTTTTGGTTGCCGATCCGCATGGTGCCGAGTAGTGGCAGGTCGCGGACCTGGAGCCAGAGGTCGTTCATGGCCGGGAGGGCGCCCGGCCCGACGAGCGTGGGGAACGAGACATTGGAGGACGTCATTTGGTTTGCGAAGTCGAACTCGCTCGCCCACTCGAAGCTCTCATAGAAGCGGCCTCCGGCCCGCAGCCGCGCGCGGCGGAGATTGGCCGCGCCCGTGAGCGGCGGGTTGAGACCGCCGGCCGCAGGTGGGGCAGCGGGGCCGGGACCGGCGGTGAAGCCGGAGGCGTCGAGCTGCACACGGCCTCCAATCGCAAATGCAAAATCGCCGGCTGGGCTCCTGAGCTCGAGGCCGTTTCGCCATGTGGCAAAGAGCGGTGCCTCGTTTGACTCTGGCGGCGGAGGAAGATTGGCTTCGGGCCAGACAGAAGCAGGGGGAGGGATCGCCTCCGGGAGCGGAAGGGACTCCACTTCGGAAGCACGGCATTGACCGGTCCATGAGAAGAGGACAGCGAGTGCCAACCCGTAGAGCGTCCACGAGTCGTGGACAGGCCACGGAGAGCCTCTGAGCCGGCGCTCATCGGCATATCGCAATTGACCGTCACGACCGCACCACATGCGCGAGCCCCTCCTGTCTCCCCGACAGTCAGATTCGACCGTCTCCAAAACCCTCCTTGACGGTCGTGCTCGTCGTCTCGGTCAGCGAAGCGCGGAAGTCGGCGGCACGAAATACCCCCCTGGCAAGCCTGGAAAAGCCTGCGGGCGGCGCTGGGCACCCGGGTCCTGATGCCATCCCTTTGCGATCCAGAGTGTTACTGTCCGCACGACCGAATTCTTTGGTCACTTCGAGGCGTGGCTGAGTTTTCCGGTCTGGAAAACACGATGTCTTGAGTGAAGTTTGCCGGCAGCGCAAGCCCTTTTGATTTCGTAGACCGTTCTTCGAACGGCGACGGAACCGGAGCGGGATGCCGGCAGGCTCATGCTAGCGCCCGGTCGCTAAAGCGGCCTCACGGCTGATGCGGCGGGCGGGCCTGGTGTTCGGTTTCGCGAAACGGTTGATGTTTGTCCTTTTCCCTCTGGAGGTTTCCGTGAAGAAGTTTTTTGCGTCCAAGTTCCTACCGTGGGTGGCGGCTGCCGGCGTGTGCGTCGGCGGTACGTTCGTCCGCGGTGACGAGCCCACCCTGGCCGAAGGCTCGGTGGTGGCTGCCCACGCCGATGAGGCTTCCCCGTCCGATCCGTGCATGCGGACGGTGAAGGTTTGGAAGTGTGTCCCCGAGATCCGTGAGATCGAGTGCAAAGAGTGGACGACCGAGGTCCGTGAGAGGACCTGCACGGTCAAGACCCGGGTGCCACGAATCGAAGAGAAGACCCGCTGCTGCACCGTGATGGTGCCGGAGAAGCGGACGAAGACGGTCGAGTACACGGTCAATCGCATGGTGCCTGAGACCAAGACGATTGAGTACAAGGTGCTCGTGCCCTACACCGAGCAGGTCGAGAAGTGCTACACCGTGATGGTGCCGGTCAAGGAAGAGAAGACCTGCTCCTACAAGGTGATGGTGCCCTACACCGAAGAGCGGACCTGCACCTACAAGGTGCTCGTGCCCTACACCGAGCAGGTCGAGCAGACCTACAAGGTGATGGTTCCCTACACCGAGCAGATGACCGGCCATCGTACGGTTGCCAAGCGGGTGCCCATGAAGAGCATGAAGACCGTCACCTGCCGTGGTGGTCACTGGGTGACCGAGGCCAAGGAGATCTCGTCCAACGGCAAGTACGACGCCGACGGAAACCCGTGTTGCCCGAAGGTGGTCTGCTGCCGCAAATGGGTTCCCACCTGCGAGACCAAGGAGATCGAGGTCACGACGTGGAAGACCGAGTGTGAGCAGGTGCCCTTCACGTACTGCGTGACGAAGTGCCGTTGCGAAGAGCGAACCCGTACGGTGTGCGTGCGAAAGTGCCGTTGCGAGGAGCGGACCCGGAAGTACTGCGTGACGCTCCATCGCTGCGAGGAGCGGACGCGGACTGTCTGCTGCACGAAGATGGTGCCAGAGGTCCGGAAGTGCATGGTCTGCGTCAACAAGTGCCGCTGTGAGACTCGCACCCGCGAGGTCACCTGCTGCAAGTGCTGCCCCGAAGTCCGCACCCGCGAGTGCTGCTACACGGTGATGGTGCCGGTCCAGAAGACCGAGAACTACTCTGTGTGCTGCCACGAAATCGTCGAGGAGCAGAAGACGGAGTCGTACTGTGTCCGCGTACCGAAGACGGTCACCAAGAAGGTGTGCGTCCAGGTCAGGAAGTGCGTCGAGGAGCAGGTTCCCTGCTGCAAGTAATGCCCTCGGGCATGACCTCAGCGAACTTCGATTGAAGTGAAGCGGCGGGGGGGGGGGGGGGAC
>JBGTKO010000388.1:0-1709 GCA_041744595.1 Pirellulales bacterium | reverse complement strand
TTCGCATCGCGTGCCTTCGTTCGTATTCAGCGATCGGCGATCAACCGGCCCTCACCGTGCGTCCGGCGGAATGAATGGTCGATCGGGTACCGGCATTCGGATCACGTGATCGCATTTGTTGCGATCGACCTTCTGCGGTGTGTCGTACCACTCGCCGCCGGCGATCCAGCCTCGCATGTCGAGGCCGCCGTCGTAGACGCCGTTCTGGCCGACGCTTGCGAGGAGGTAGCCGTCACCCCGTCGCTCGTAGATGAGTGGCACGTCGGCGAATGGATCGATCGGCACCGCGGGGAGATTCGTCGGCACGAGGTCGTCGAGCCGATCGGGGTATATCGGGCCGTCCGATTCGTGATCGAACCTCCATTCGGCGAGGGCGACCGCCGTGCGGGACAACTCGAACCCCGCGTGAGCCCTGGTCGCCAGGTTCAGGCCGCCCACCCGCTCGCCCATGAGTGCGTCACGAATCTTGATCGCCGCAAAACGGCTTCGGTATTCGAGGCTCACGAGGATCATGGCCCGATGACTGCCCTGCTTCCAGTGGTCGGTGTCCCTGCGGAAGCCGGCCTGGATGCCTTCGAGCGTCGATTTTCGCTCGGCAAATGTGGGAAGCCGGAGGGCGGCTTCGATGCGTTCATAGTCGTCGTTCATGACCTTCAGGATTTCATTCCAGTCGAGACGCGTCCAGAAAACCAGTTCGCTCTGTTTGGTGAACGTCCACTGCTTGAACTCTTTCACTCGTCCACCACGCCCTCCGGGTACTCGTCGAAAAATGTGGAGTACCGCATCGATCGTGGCCAATCGATTAGACATGATCTCATCAGCCTCGGACCGTGGCGGGCCGAGTGTCTCCAAGTCACGACGAATCTGAACCAGAAGATCACGCGTCAGGCCAGGTCTGGCGAGCAAGGTCAGAGCGAGTGTCGTATCGGCTTTCTCCCGGTGGTCAATCGCAAAGATCGACTCAATCACGTTGAGTGGCCCTCGCTCGGGAGCGGAAAGGAGACGAGAAGCCCGATAGATCGCATGGATATCTCGCCACGCATCGGCATATCGTCCTTCACCGACATGCCACATCGCACGGCAGGCCAGGACCTGACTGACGGTACGCCATCGAATGGGATCATCATAGGCGGAAACCGGCAGACCACTCCATTCCCGCCACATGTCGGCACTCGGAAACCAATACCGTGGCATGTTTGCCGCCGCCACGAGTTGGTCGATGAGCCGTTCATTCGCGATGAGCCACGCTTCCAACGCCGCGAGATCGGCTCCCGTCCAAGGGCGTTCTGTGGCCGCTTGAAACTCTCGGTGTGAAACCATGGTCGCCGCATCACTCCCCGGCTCTTTGAGTAGCGGCCCAGGCAACGCTGGCGGGATACCAAGCGCCGCGCAGACGACCGATATCCCATGCGGCTTCATGTTCATCGGACCCAACGTCCGCAAAACCAACACCGCAGCGTTCTCCTCCGGCGGGGGCGCAGGCCCGGCCATCGCGAGAAGCGCCGCGGGGTAGTCGGGGAGACCATCGTCGTCGAGCGGCTCGACGATCACGGTCGTCTCGCGTGAGATGCGGAGTGCCGGCTCTGGCCCGAAGAGAAGCCGGAGAAGCGGCGTGATCGAAAAGATGACGACACCGGCAGCAATCCACCGGAGGTCGAGCCACCATCGCTGGCGGTGCGGCAGCGTAGCTGCCGCTGTTACGGAGTTCG
>JBGTKO010000387.1:0-12534 GCA_041744595.1 Pirellulales bacterium | reverse complement strand
CTCGATGCCGCGGGCCGCGTCGGCCCACGTGGCCGGCGGTGGCCCGTATTCATTGGCAGCGAGAGCCTTGTTGCCGGCAAGAACCGCGTCGAGGACATCGAGAATCACTCGACCAGGATTGAACTCGAACCATTCAGCACCTTCATGGCCAGGCCCCGACCAGTTCCACGCATCCTGCCAATCGTCTGGAATCTCGAGCGTGACCGAGCCGGCTGAGCCGCGGAGGACGATACCGAGCGCTCCCGCGCTTCCCGCCGACACCTGCCAGCGTACCGGGATGAGCGACTCGCCAGAAAACCCCACCGTGAGCGAGTTCCACGTTGTCGCATCGGGCAGTGCCCCAAACGCCGAGAGCCGCTGCGGCTCACCCACGATCGCCCGGACGAGATCGGCATCCCGTGAGAGACTCGCGAGCACCACCTCACGACGACGTTCGGGAAGTCGCCGCTCGAACTCGAGGGATTCGACCGTGCCCAGCGGGCCACCCCCGGCAAGCGCGGCTTCGACGATGCTGCGAAGGCGTGCGACAAAGGGATGAAGCCTCGAGGGAAGGATCGGAACGATGACGCTACCGACATCCTGGCGGATCATCTCGATCTCCCACGCCCAGAGCATCGAAAGCTCGACTGGCTGCGATACGACGAGCGGCCGCCCGACCTGCACGAGTGTGCGAACTGCCTCTGCTCCCGCGGTGCCCCAGCCTTCGGCGCCCACGATCACCGCATCGCATGCGGCCGCGTCAAGAAACTTCTCCCAGGCCGAAGGGCCGCCGTCCTCCGGCAGCCTCACGAGCGGGTCTCCTCGCGCCGCCGCGGCCTCCGCGACGCCTTCAACCGACCGATCCGACCCAAGAATGCCAAATCTCATATCTCGCTATTGTTTCCGGTCGCGGCCCGATCAGCCAGCCCGCCCATGTCCTTCGCTGGCCGCCTTGCCCTGTGGCGGGGTATAGAAGGAGCAAAAGGAGACGCACTTGAACGCTGAAATCATCGCGATTGGGGACGAACTGGTCACCGGCCAGCGGCTCGATACCAACAGCCGCTGGCTCTCGGCAGAGCTTGCCATCCTTGGCATCCCCGTGACGTTTCACACCACGGCCGCCGATACCATCGAGGCGGGCACCGAAGCGTTTCAAAACGCCGTAGGGCGGGCCGACATAGTCATTTCGACTGGTGGGTTGGGGCCCACCGCCGACGACCTGACGCGGGATGTGTTGGCCAGCGTTGCCGGCGTGCCACTCGAGCTTTCGCGAGCCGCGGTCGACGCCATCGAGGCGAGATTCTCGAGCCGAGGCGTCCCCTGCCCCGAATCAAACCGCCGTCAGGCGCTCTTTCCGAGGGGCAGCCGCGAGATTCTGAATCCCAACGGAACGGCGCCGGGCATCGACATGGACGTGACCCTCGGACCTCGCACGATCCGCGTGATCGCGCTGCCAGGCGTCCCAGCCGAGCTCGAGCCGATGTGGACAGTCAGCGTCGTGCCGGCCCTCACGGCTATCCTTCCGGACAAGGCAACGATCGTTCAGCGCCGAATCAAATGCTTCGGCGCGGGCGAGAGTGCCATCGAGGCGATGCTTCCCGATCTCGTTCGGCGCGGCCGCGATCCGCTGGTCGGAATCACTGCTCACGAGGCCACGATCACACTGCGAATCGCTGCCCGAGGCCGCAATGAAAACGAGTGCCGCAACAAGATCGCCAGCACCGAACAGATCATCCGCGATTGCCTCGGCGATCTCGTCTTTGGCACCGAGGATGACGAGGTCGAGGATGCGGCGATCGCGGCGCTGGTTGCTGTTGGCCGCACGCTCGCGACCGCGGAGATTGGAACGCAGGGCCTCGTGGCAATGCTCTTCGCGACGGCTGGGGCATCGCAGCAGGGACGTGTGTTTCGTGGCGGCACGGTCAGAGCCACGTCCGAGGCCGACGCCACCGACCTGGCCCAACGTTGCCGCGATGAATTCACGACAGACCTGGGCCTTGGCGTCGGGCCTGTCCGTCAGGCAGCCGAAGGCCGGCAGACGATCCAGCTCGCGGTTGCAACCTGCGCTCGTGTCGAGACAGCCGAGCACGTATTTGCCGGGGGGCCAACGCTCGCACCGGTCCGGGCAGCCAAGTCCGCGATCGCCCTCGTCCGAAAGCTTGGCCCTGGCCTCCCTCTGGCTTCGCGCGAGGCGAACCAATGAGTGACTCCGCCCGTGTTGCCGCGTCTTGGCGGACAGCAACCCTCTTTGCAGGGCTCGTCGTTCTCGTGACGCTGATTGCCTGGCCCTCATTCATCGGAAGCATCGAATACGCCAAGGTGCGGGCCGAACTGGCTGCCATCGCCGACGCCGCGAGTGAAGCTCGCCTGGCCCCCGTCGCGAAGCTGTTCACGACGCTTCCTCGTCTCATCGGACCGTCTGTGGTAAACGTGACCGCAGACCGTCGGCTTTCGCCCGAGGCCGACGAGATCGCGGCCCTCGGCATGCCCCCCACCGCGGGGCTCACTGACGAATCGATCGCCTCAGGTGTGATCGTCGATCCCGATGGCATCATTGTCACCAACTACCATGCCGTCAGCGGTGCCGACCAGATCATCGTCACCCTTGCCGACGGCCGGAAGTTCACGGCCACGCTCATCGGCTCGGACGCCGGAACCGACTTGGCCGTCCTTCAGATCGACGCCCATGACCTGCCTGCGGCTACGTGGGGAGACAGCGACGAGATCGAAGTCGGCGAAATGGTCTGGGCCATCGGCAATCCTTTTGGATTGGATCGCACGCTCACCTTCGGGATCGTGAGTGCGATCGGCCGCCGGGGCGTCACAGGGAGTCCACTCCAAGAGTTTCTGCAAACCGATGCCGCCATCAATCCTGGTAACTCGGGAGGGCCGCTCGTCGATGTCAATGGCCGTGTCATCGGCATCACGACGGCCATCGCCGGCCACGAGTCAACGGGCATCGGCTTCGCGATCCCGAGTAACACGGCCCGCATCGTGGCCGAAGCCATCAACCGGCTCGGCAATGTCGAACGTGGGTACCTGGGCCTGGCGCTTCGCCGCACGCTTGATGGCTCGCCGGGCGTGCTCGTGATGGCCACCGAACGGAACGCCCCAGGGGATGCGGCCGGGCTTCGTGCCGGCGACGTCATCGTCTCATTCGATGACGCGCCAGTGGCCGCACCAGCCGCGCTCGTCCTACTCATGACACGTTCAGAGCCCGGGATCGAAGTCCCGGTCGAACTCCTTCGCGACGGACGCCGCCTCTCACTGACCGTCAAAGTCGGTCGTCGCCCGCGTTGACCGCGGCACTTCCAACCTGGCCACGCCAGGAACGTAGCGACCCCGGCGGGCCCCCATGCAGCATGGTGCACGGTCGTCAGATTCGCTGATCCCGTCCGTCCTCGATGTAAGTCACCGAATACAAGTCCTTCCGTCGGTCATTCCAATTCTGCACGCTCCCGCTTTGGCGATGCCGTCGCAAAAGCTCGACGTCCACGTCGTGGATGATCATCGTCTCGATATTCGCCGTGCTTTCAGCGGCAATCGCGTCCCGGGCGAATTCCGCATCAGCCGGCGTAAAAATCGCCGACTGCGCGTAGTGGATGTCCGAATTCTCCACGAACGGCAGGTTCCCCGTGCAACCCGCGACGGCCACGTAGACATGGTTTTCCACGCACCGGGCCAATGAACAGTGACGAATCCGCAAGTAGCCGTGCCGCGTGTCGGTGTTGAAGGGCACGAAGATAATCTCCGCTCCCTTGTGAGCCGCAATCCGGACCAGCTCCGGAAACTCGACGTCATAGCAAATCAGAATACAGATGGTTCCGCAATCGGTGTCGAAGACTTCGACGGTTCGCCCTGGGCTTACACCCCACCATTTCCGCTCACTTGGCGTGATGTGGATCTTGTACTGCTTTCCGAGCGTCCCATCGCGTCGGAACAGGTAGGCCACGTTGTACAGGAGTTCGTCCTCGAGGACGAACTGCGAGCCGCCAATCACGTTGATGTTGTATTTGACCGCCAGTTCGGTGAACAAGTCGAGGTATTGCGGAGTGAACTCGGCCAACCGCCGCGCCGCCTGTCCGGGACGCTGTGGTTCGGCGAAGGACAGCAGTTGGGTCGTGAACAACTCCGGGAACATGACAAAGTCGCTCTGATAGTCTGACGCCGAATCGACGAAGAACTCGCACTGGCGAGCAAAATCATCGAAACCGCTGATCGTCCTCAGTTGGTACTGGACGACGGCCAGGCGAATCGGCTCGACCGAATGGTGGTACCGCCGCTTGGCACCGACCCGATAGTCCAGATTCACCCATTCCAGAAACGTGGCGTAGCCACGCGACTCGCTGTCGGACGGCAGATAATTCGGAATCAATCCTCGGAGCATGAAACCGTTGGCAACCTGTGCGGTCAGGACCGGATCGAACAGCGTTCGATCCATCACCTTTTCCACGTATTCTCGGGCAGAGAGATCCTCAGCCTGGTTGGCAAACCCGGGCAAGCGGCCGGCGATGATGATCCTCGCCAGATTCATCTCGCGGCACAGCTCTTTCCGGGCATCGTAGAGCCGCCGCGACAGCTTCATGCCGCGAAACTCCGGATCGACCATGATCTCGATGCCGTAGAGCGTGTCGCCCCGTGGGTTGTGGTTGCGGATGAAACCCTCGTCGGCGACTTTCTTCCAGTCATGCCAGGCCATCGTGGGGTCGAATTCCAGGATCAGACTGCTCGCCGAAGCCACGAGCAGCCCGTCGATTTCCACCCCCAACTGGCCCGCCGGAAAAATGTCCAACTGGCTGGCAATCTGATCCCGCGCCCACACCTGCATGCCCGGGAACGAGGCCTCCTGAATTCGGATCAATGCCTCATAGTCCTCCATCACCAACGGCCGTACGACGACCTTCCACTCGAACTCCTTCAAATCCAACGGAGGTTTTCTCGGTGACAAGGCCATGGACGCTGCGTCTTCCTTTCAAGGCGGTACCGACAACCGGGCCGCCGTCCCTGGGCTGACGCCAAGGATTCGACAGGGAGCACCCGAGCCGAGCCCGCATTCTATGGATTCGGTCGCTTCGAGTCAGGAGAGGGGCCCGAGACAAAGAGACGAAGGCTCGTGGAGACGCTCAAATCTCGGGTGATGCCGCATCATCAGGGGTGTCGTCGAGGAGCTTCGTGAAGTTGAAGTCGCCGCCGCCGCTGAAGGAAAAACCTCCGGGCTTCTCGGCCGGCTTCTCGGCTGAAGGAGGCTCTTCCAGTGTGGTGAGAGGCCGTGCCGCGGGCTCACCCAGGGGCCGTGCTCGCATCTTCGTCGCCACTTCGGCGAGCCACTCGGGCGTCGGGAACGAGTACGGACGGAACTTCTCGAGTGTGTTCGTCTCCTCGTGGATAAAGAGCCCGCGGTTCGGCCCGAGCTTGGCGGCAATCGGGGTATCGACCAGGGTGCTCGAGTCGGAACTACTCATCTGGAACAGCACACGGAGCTCGAACTCCTTGATGGCACCGCGGTCAAATGTCCGCTGAAGGTTCGTGAGCGAGTCGCACCAGGTGATGATGTGGATACCCACCGGTGGCCCATCACGGAGAACCGTCAGGAGATTGTCTGCCGGCCCGGCCTTCTTCTCACCGCCAAATCCGCCAAATCCGAAATCACCCTCGGCCTTGCGAAGCTCACGAAACCTTCCGAGGTCGCGGATGACCAGGAATACCGACTCCCCATCAAGAACCTGCTCATCGAGCCGTCGCTTCACTTCCGTGGCGAGTGCCTCCATTGCGGCGGCCACACCGAGGCGGCCGGCCAACTCAATCTCGTGGGGCAGGTGTTCTGCGAGCTGGGAGAGCATGATCTCGGGCTTCTCCTCGGCGATCGCCGGCTCGAGAACGACGAACCGCGCCATTCGGCCATGCGCCCCGCCCAGGTGCGGATCGTGCTCGGCTGCGAGGCTCACGATCGAGAGTGCCAGAAGGCTCGTGCCAAGATCTTCCCGCTGGCCAGCGATGAGCATGTTGGCGCCTCCCTGACGGCGGAAGATGGCCGCCGTGGGATCCTTGATCGCGATGGCGTCGCCGAGCCAGGCAAGAGGCGCCAGCAGTTCTTGGCCGCCGACCGTGCCTTTGTCGAGCATCTCCGTGAGCAGCGGATTGAGGGCGGGATCAGCAGCCTGATTCCCGTCGAACACGATCCGCTCGAGCTGAGGGATGTCCGTTCGGCGATCGGCGAGTTTTCTCAGGTCGCCGAGATACTTCTCCCGCTGTTCGTCAGTGAGAAATACGACCTGAAAGGGATTGTTGCCCTCGACCATGCCGTTGGCGTCGTTGTAGATCGCTTCACCGGGTCGGGTGAGCAGACGGGCGGCCGTGTTCTCGTCGCTCAGGATGAGGCTCGAGTCCGCTTCGTTGCACTGCAGCGCGATTCGCACTGCCATCTGACCCATCGTGGCTCGCGGGAGACTGTAGGACCCGCCGAGCGTCTGCGAGCCGAGGAGCACATGGATTCCGAACGCACGGCCCTGACGGACGAGGCGATCGAGAATGAGCGCCGCATCCTGCGCGATCTTGTCATCCTCGACGAAGATTTCCTGAAACTCGTCGATGAGCATCAGGATCCGCGGCATCGGGTCGGCATGCCCAGTCTGCCGGAAGCCGGCGACGTTCTGGACTGACAACTCACGAAACAAGTCACCACGCCGCTTGAGCTCGCGGTCGAGTTGCTCCATGACGGAAAGACCGAACTCTCGCTCGCTTTCGATCGCGATCACGCGGGCATGCGGGAGGGCGTAGTGGTCGTAGAGTTTGAACTCGACACCTTTCTTGAAGTCGATGAGATAGAACTGAATCTCGTTCGGGCTGTATTGCAGCGCCAGGCTCGTGATCATGGCGTGCATGAGCGTCGACTTACCGGAGCCCGTCTTGCCGGCGATGAGCAGATGCTGGCTCGTGCCCTTGCCGAGTTTGAGGTATTGGAGCTTCTTCGCCCCGGCTGGCCCGAGTGGCGCGAGCACCTCTTCGGCCGTGCTGCCCTGCCACCACTCTTCATACTTGGGCGCAACGCGATCGAAGGGGACGATGATCCTTTTGGCTGCCTTCGCCGCCCTGCCCACCCGCTGGATGATCGGCGTGAAGACATCGTCCGGCGGTGCCTGCTCGACCGAGAGGGGCCACTTCGAAAATTCCGGATCGACCCAGGTATACCGGCCCTTCTCGAGCTTCACCACGGTTGCGTGCTGCTCGACATCGGCCAGGCTGAACCCGGAGGGCATCTGCTGCTTGGGATCGACCGACATGATGACGTAGACGCCACAGCGGGCCCCGGAACTGGCGATACTCGCGAGCCGGCGGGCACTCGTCTCGTTGAAATTGAATGGGAAGTTGGCGACAACCAAAAAGCGGTAGGGCTCCGGCACCTCGGCGTCGGCGTTGTAGGCGCCGATCGATGGATATTCATTGCGGAGGTATTTCTGGATCACCACCTCCATCTGCTCGGTGATGTCGGCGAGTTTTTGTTCGATGAGTTGGGGCTCCGTCCAGATGCGGCTCGTGACGAGGAGCTCGTCATGGTCGGCCAGATGCATGAAGCCGGCGTACTGCTTGCCGAGGCCGAGGGGATCGATGATCGTGAAACGGCTCTGCCCCGCCGGAATGCCAGTCGCAATTCGAAGCATCAAGCCTTGCATCATTGCCGATGAAGTTTCTCTGTCGTCGGGCGAGGCCTTGATCATCAGGGACGAGGCGACCGGCCATGTGAGTGTCGCGGGCTGCGACCACTGCGTGGGCCCGAAGGCATTGAGCTCCTGGATCGCTGACACGCCTCCCGGCACGCGATCGAGCGACAAGGCGAGGTCACCGAACCGCAGTCCCGGCGGTGGCTCACTCGGGAGAGGCACGTCTTCCTGTGCAAGCTCGTCCCACGGGCGGAACGCCGCCGCATCAAGTCGCCCGGCCTCGTCGTAGATCGCGGCGGTTGCTTCACGGGCCTCCCGCCAGCGGGCTGTCATGGCGGACCACTGCTCGTCACGGCTTGCTTGGGCCGCCGCGAGCCGCTCGTCCCGGTCGCATTCCAGCTTTGCAATGCGTTCTCGTCCGGCGGCCTCGATGGCCTCGAGCCGGGGCGGATACTTTTTGTTCGCTGCGTCCTTGTGAACAGCCACCTTGGCGGTAAGTGCTTGCGAGCCTTGTTGATACTTGGCCTCGAGCTCGGCCATCGCTGCGTCTCGTTTGTCGGTCGCGGCCTTCCGCTTTTCCTCGTACTCCGCGGCCCGCTTTTCGCTCTCGGTACGAAACTGATCTTCCAGCCGCTTCGCCTGCTCTTCCTGCCGACGCCGAATCCACGTACGGCACGGTTCCGCAAAGCGTTTTCCTGCGGCGATGGTTTGAAGCAGTGACTGATGGAGCGAGAGGAGCTCGTCTCGAGCTGCACGACGCCTGCCGCCGACGTACCACAACCCTACCCCGAGGCCACCGCCGAGAAGAATGACTGCGGTGCCACCAGCGACACCGGATCGGAGGGCGATATCACCTGGAATCAGAAAAAAGACCCCGGCCGCCGCGGCAAGGGCCAGGACAATCGGCCCGGACACAACTGCCCCTTGAAGCCCACTGGAGAAGGCTTGCTTCACGGAAGGCAGCTCCGCGATCGCGGAGGCCTGGGATGCCGCCTCAGCCGCCGCTTGTGCGACCGACGCCAATGGATTGTCACCGGCCTCCACTGGCTCCGCGCGTTCTGGCTCATCGGAGGTGTCAGGAACATGCTTGACGCCACGAGCAGCGAGGTCCTTGGCAGACTGCGCCGCGGCGTCGTCGAGCTGCGCGAGGCCGCGGGCCAGATCCTTCTCAGACTTCGCGGCAACCAGCTTGGGCTGCTGGCCACGGGTCTTGCGGCTCTCGTTCTCACGAAGCTTGTCGAAGCCTTCGTCGTCTTGAAGCTCGGCGAGCATTCTCGCAAGGCCGGCGTTGATGGCCTTGGCCCTGGCGTTCCTCCCGTCGTCGAGCTTCTTTTGCTCGGCAGCCAGGAATGCGTCGGCCTTCTCCAGGAGCATCTCATACTCCCGACGGGTGACTTGGATCTCGTTGGCATACTTGCCGCGAGCCGCCTCGAGCGCCTTCTCCGAAGCCTTCGTGACCCGCGTGACCTCTTCGTCATACTCGGAAGTAATCTCGTTCTCGGCCTTGGCGCGAGCCGCCGATTCGCGGCGAAGGATCCTTATCTGCTCTCGAAGTACGTCGGGGTCATAGGACGGCACGATGCCACTGACGGTGGAGTCGATCTCCGGCTCGGTAGCCTGCTCGGGGGCGTCTGTGCTCAAAACGACTTCTCCATGGGCGGGTGGCAGAACGCCAATCAATAGCCGCTGGAATCCGAAACGTCACGTTGGGCCCTGTCGAAAACCTCGGCCATGCGGCCCAGGGCATCGAGCATGTCCTTGACGGCGGGCAAAAGCGGTTCCACGTTCTCTTCATGGAAGCCCTTGGCACGGCCATCGTTCCAGGTGTCGGTCGCGGCATCCCACTTGAGGTTGAGCTGCTTGAGCGCGTTGGCCAGCTTTGATGCACCGCTCGAAAGATCGCCGACCTTCATGGCTCCTCCTTCATCATCGGGGAGGCCTCGACGTCCGCGGCCTGCTCATCGAGTTGACGGGTCACGCTCGCGACTCCCCCGGCGGCCTCGGCCTCGCTCCCCGCTGTCGGCGACGAAACGCTTCGGTAGGCATCGAGCGCCCGGAGCATCCGCTCGAGTTGGGACATGGCCCGCGGGCAATCGACGTCGATGACATCGCGAAATCGGACCATCCGCACGCCGGTTTCACGAAACTGCTGCTGGACCACCGGCGTCCATCTTCGAACGAGCTCGGCCTTTTCCTCGGCAAGAGCCAGCCGCTTGCGGGCCTTCTCGAGCGCCTTTTTCTCTTCGATGCAAGAAGGCGTGTTGTCTCCTACTTTCTTGAACGTCCTGCAGTGTTCGAGATCCTTGATCGCCTTGATGACAAGATCATTGGACTTCCGAATCTCCGTCTTCCAGTAGGCCGCTCGGTCGATGCAGATGTACTCGACAGCACGCTGCCCCTGCATCTCGATCTCCGCGAGTGCTTGATTGGCTTCATGCGCAAATGACGCGAACGCCGACCTCACGAAGGCCAGGGTGTCGATCGACTTGACGTCTGCTTGATCGGTCACGCGTCACTCCTCGGATGATGCTTCGACAGCCTTGGCCAGCCTGCCCCAGGATTCATCGTTGCTGGAGGTATTCCTCGACCCGCTCGGCCTTTCGGATCAGGTACGGGACATATTCGCCAGTCGATTCGGCGAACCGCTTGAACGTCGTGAGTTGGGCCTCAAACTCCTCGGCGAACTTCGCCTGCTCCTGGTCTCGCCAGGTGCTCCCCAGAACAGCCAACTGCCGTTGCACCATCTGCATGTGGGCCATCACCTCTTCGCTAAACGTCCGCAGACTTCCAGCAAACCGCCGCAGTTCGGCCGGATCAACAATCGCCTGTCCCATGGAAGGCCCCTCGCACCATGTCGTGGATACTCGTCAGACCACTTCTGGAGTGTACCGTGAAAAGGGCCGACGGGGACACGGGTACTCTCGCTCTCGCCTTCCGACCGCGTACACTCGACCCGTTCGTAGCTTCCTGACACCCTGTTCCTACGTGAGCCCCTGCCGTGTCTCATCCTGCTGCCCCAACTGCTCCAGGTCGCCCCGAAGGCCCTCACTCGGCCGCGGGCCACGAAGCCATCACGACCGCGATCGAGCCATCGACTGGCTGGCATGTGACTCATTCTTTCTACGCCTTCGACCGCGAGCGGCTTGCCCGACTTCCTCCTCGTGCCCGCCGCGAGGGTCCGGCTGTATTTGCCTCGACGCTGGCCCCAGCCGGTCGTGCGGCACCCACGCGGATCCAGACCTGGCTCGTCTCGGGCCACAAGGCAGACTTCGGTGTTCTTGTCATGGACCCGTCGCCGCTCGCGGTGGATGCGGTCCACCAAGAGCTCCTGGCAGGTCCACTCGGGCCAGCGATCGTGCCGACCTATTCGTTCGTGAGCCTCACGGAAGTGAGTGAATATGTGCCCACGGTCGAGCAGTTTGGTGAACGATTGGTCGCCGAGGGCGTCCCGGCCGAAAGCCCTGCCTGGAAGGCAAAGGTCCAGGGCTATGCCGCACGGGAAGAGGCCATGCGGCGGGCACGGATCGAGCCCGAGCTTCCCCCGTGGCCAAATGCCTGCTTCTATCCGATGAACAAGAAGCGGAAAACCGGCGAGAACTGGTTCGCGCTTCCGTTCGCCGAGCGGAGCCGGCTCATGGCTGAACATGGCCGCACCGGAATGTCGTTCGGGGGCCGCGTGACGCAACTCATCACGGTGTCGGTCGGCCTCGACGACTGGGAATGGGGCGTGACGCTCTGGGCCCGCCGGCCCGACTTTCTCAAGGAGATCGTCTACACGATGCGATTCGACGAGGCAAGCGCCCGATACGCTGAGTTCGGTCCGTTCTACACTGGCTACGTTTCGACACCGGCCGAGATTCTCGCCCATTGCCGGATCACCGCGGATGGCTGAGCCGGTCACTCACCCGGTGAGAGGATGAGCTCCACCGGGGTCCCGTGTGGCGGCACGCGGCCTTCAAACGCCTCGAACATGAGTTCTTCGTTCGAGTCACTCGAAGCGAGCGGGACGTCGAGCATCGCCGACGGAAAGTTCGAGAGACAGATCATGTCCCCTGCATCGGCCTCGTAATGGTCGGTACCATCGACCGGATCCCGCCAAAAACTACTCCCGACAAAGACCCAATCGACGTCGAGCTCCTTGTCGGTCTGGGTGTTTCGCACCCACTCTCGCGCCGGCCGCTCCTGGACCTTTCCATCCGCATCGGTCCACCGGACCCGCACGTTGACCTTCGATCCGTGGGCGGGCACGTACTCAGGCACAAATTTTGCCGGTCCACCCGGCTCGAGGCCGATGGCCAAAAGCGCGGCATGAACGAGTCGCGCGGGGCATTTCGTGGCCACCACCGCTTCATGTTCCTTGGACAATTCGGGGCATGCGAAGACCTCGAGTTCTCCGCTCGAGAGCGCCACCTTGCCTCCGACGATGACCCGTTTTCCGGGAAGGTCGAGCCAAATTTCATCCGTGCGCGAGAGCCGACGGAGCTCCGGATGGCGGTCAGGTTCCGCCGCCGCCGGTGGAGTCTCCTCCGCCAAGGGCTCGGCAAAACTGTTCCCAGACACCGCCGCGACGACCGTTCCCAAGGCGATGCTCGCCACCGTGAGCCAGTCGCCTCGCAGGAAACGCGGTGTGGCCAAGGTTTGGTGAAAAGTCATGGGTCTCCTCGTTGGTGGCACCGTTTCGTGGCTCGCTGAATCAGCCTGTTGTACGATACCGTCTGGGCAGGCCAGCAGTCACGTGCCCCGCGTTTTTTCGTAGGTTTCATGACAGGGGATAAAAAGCGGTATGGCGACGGACACTCAGCCAAAATTTCAAAAGAAGCGGGGACGGCGACAGAAGGAAACGGCCTCGACCGTTGCTGAACCGCAGCCCACGGCGACTGACAAGGCTGAAGGGGAC
>JBGTKO010000386.1:0-16972 GCA_041744595.1 Pirellulales bacterium | reverse complement strand
CCCGGGCCAGGATGGCCGGGCCCACCCAAACACTGCCCGGCTGGATGCCGGGCCCTCAAGCCAAGCAAGCCCGGGCCAGGATGGCCGGGCCCACCCAAACACTGCCCGGCTGGATGCCGGGCCCTCAAGCCAAGCAAGCCCGGGCCAGGATGGCCGGGCTTGCGTAAAATGGCGGGGACAGGATTCGAACCTGCGACCTCGAGGTTATGAGCCTCGCGAGCTACCGGGCTGCTCCACCCCGCGACGTTTTTGAATTGTCAAGGTGAGTCGGCTCTGCCGTTCTTGAAGGCGATCCCAGGCGGAAACCAGGGTAGCGAGCCGATTCACCTTCTCGGGATAATAGTTGGACGCACTGCTGAAAGAAAGCCCAGGGGCACAACAGCCGTCACCACACGTATAAACGGACCCGTTCGCGATGCCACCCATGCCCCCAATGCCGTCGGGGCAGCGACCGCAGAGCCAGCCGAAAACGTTGGTGGGTGGACTCCCCTGGGCCGTGGCGCCGACTGATCGCCACCCTGACACCGGCTTCGAGACAGTGCCGGGAATGCCGGTGGTTGGGGATCCACCTCTCACCATTATCGCTGGCAGGATCGGCGAACCATCGCCAATCAGTGAGCCACCCCCTCGCTCCATTCGCGAGCGAATCAACGCGTGGGTGCAGGAGAGCCCCCCGTTCTCCGTCAGCCTCACACTGCACGTCGCCGTGCTCATCATCCTCGCGCTCGTATTCTATCCGCGGGAAGAGACCGCGGTCCTGAAACTCGATCTCTCCTGGGCCTCTGAAGAAATCATCGAGGCTGAAGAGAAGGGCGTGCAGATCGTCGCGCCTGAGAAACCGGAAAAAGAACCCGAAACCGAGGTCGCGGAACCCGACAAGCCCCTCGTCGAGGATCCGATCTCGGCCCCCGTCATCGTCGATGAGCCGGTCGAAACAGGCGTTGGGGCGACGGCTGCAACCGTGCCACAAAACGTGCCCATTGGGTCGCTTCTCGACGGCCGCCAGGAGGGACGCCGCGAGGCACTCATCAAGGCGTTCGGGGGAAGCGATGCCACCGAAGCCGCGGTAGCCAAGGCGCTTGCATGGCTCGCGAAACAGCAGGGCAAGGATGGCCTCTGGAGTCTTCAAAAGCCCTACGTCGATGCGGGCTCGCAAGAGAATCAAATCGCCGCCACCGCCATGGCCTTGCTCGCCTTCCAGGGCGCGGGCAACACGCCAAAGAGTGGACGTCACAAGGAGGTCGTGGCCAAAGGCTGGAAGGGGCTGCTCGCCAAGCAGTTACCCGACGGCCGATTCGACCTGCCATTGCCGTCGCACCACAGCCTCTACTCGCATGCTCAGGCAACGTATGCCCTCTGCGAGCTCGTCGGCATGACGAAGGACAGGGCGTTTGTCGATCAGGCGAGGCGGGCCCTCGACTACTCGCTCGCAGCCCAGGCCGAAAACGGTGGCTGGCGGTACGCGCCACGCGAGGCGGGCGACATGTCAGTCACCGGCTGGTTCATGATGGCGCTCAAGAGCGGCGAAATGGCTGGGCTTTCGGTGCCCGGTGAGTCACTCGATCGCATCACGAAATTTCTCGACACGGTCTCGGTCGATGGGGGCAGCCGATATGGGTACCGCATCGACTCACCACAGCGACCGCCAACTGGTGTGACCGCCGCCGTGACGGCCGAAGGACTTCTCTCCCGACAGTTTTTGGGTTGGACCAGAGACGATCGCCGAATTGCGGCCGGCCTCGAAATCGTGATGACTGAAAAGTTTCTTGACTTTGAAAACGACAAGGACGCCTACGCCTGGTACTACATCACGCAAGTCGTCCACAACGTTGGGGGAACGTCTTGGGAACGCTGGAATGGCCGGATGCGGGAGATTGTTCCAGGCCAGCAGGTTGCAAAAGGCCCCGAAGCGGGATCGTGGGATCCAGCACTCGACAAGTGGGGCCACATCGGCGGCCGCCTCTACATGACCTGCTTCATGACCTACATGCTCGAGGTCTACTACCGCCACCTGCCGCTGTATCAAGCCGTGGCTGGCGCTCGTTGAGCCTCACTGCCACTGGCGAATCGCCTCGTAGGCCACGATTGCGGCTGAGTTGGCGAGGTTGAGGCTACGGACTTGTGGACGGGAGGGAATCGTGAGGAGTGAATCGGCATGCTTCTCCTTGATCGAAGCGGGCAGGCCGGCCGACTCGCTGCCGAAGACGAGCACGTCGCCGCGTGTGAAGGCCACGTCGGTGTACGACCGCGTGGCCCGTGCCGAGAAGAGCCACTTTCGTCCGGCACCCGCTTCATCGAGCCGCCGGCAAAGCGTCTCCCAATCGTCGGCTACTTCCCACTCGAGCTCGTCCCAATAATCCAGGCCGGCCCGCCTGAGATAGTAGTCGTCGAGGCTGAAGCTGATCGGCCGCACGAGCCACATCTTGGCAGCGATCGCCACGCAGGTTCGCCCGACGTTCCCAGCGTTGGGCGGGATCTCGGGGGCCACCAAGACAATATGAAGCAGCGGCTCGTACCGCATGGACCGTGGTCGCCGGAAGGAAGGGTGTCTGCTATCGTTTTGGGAGCAATGCTGACCGGAGAAGTCTCCGTCGGCCCCAAAAGTGTGGCGTGAGGTAGGGCTGTGGTCGAGTTGAAGAGAAATCCTACGCGGGAAGTACGGATCGGCCGGATCTCCATCGGTGCCGGCCACCCGATTGCCCCGCAAAGCATGACGGCCACGCATACGCAGGACATCGTCGCCACGCTCGAGCAGGTGAATGCCCTGCACGCCGCCGGCGCTGGGGTCGTGCGGATCGCCGTGGATTCAAAAAAGGATGCCGCCGCGCTCGAGGCCATTCGGGCGGGCACCGAAGCCAATCTCGCCATCGACCTTCAGGAAAACTATCGGCTGGCCGTCGAAGTGGCCCCGTGGGTCGATAAGCTTCGCTACAACCCTGGCCATCTCTACCACCACGAGCCCACCAAGCCCTGGCAGGACAAAGTCAAATTCATTGCCGAAGTGGCGGCGGCAAACGATTGTGCCCTGCGGGTCGGCGTGAACTGTGGCAGCGTCGATCCGGCCAAGAAAGAACAATTTGCACACGACGACTCGCTCGGGCCGATGCTCGCAAGCGCCCTCGAGCACTGCGACTTGCTCGACTCGATCGGGTTCACCCGTTACTGCGTCTCACTCAAAGACTCGGACCCAAAGAAGGTGATCGAGGTCAACCGCCGCTTTGCCGAGGAGCGGCCCGACGTGCCACTGCATCTGGGCGTCACCGAAGCGGGCATGCCGCCTGACGGCATCATCAAGACCCGTATCGCCTTTGAGCAGCTCATTTCGCGTGGCGTTGGCGACACGGTACGCGTGTCGCTGACCGTGCCGAATGCCGACAAGCCCCAGGAGATTGCCGCAGCCAATGCGATCCTGGCCGACATCGCCGCGGGGCGAGTCCGCAGCGTGGTCGACTACGGCCTCTCAACGCTCAACATCATCTCCTGCCCCAGTTGCTCTCGCGTTGAGAACGAGGCCTTTATCGACCTCGCGAGGCAGGTGAAGGAGATGACCGCCTACGCGGCGGATCACGCGATCACGATTGCCGTCATGGGCTGTCGCGTGAACGGCCCCGGCGAAACGGACGACGCCGACCTTGGCCTCTGGTGCGGCCCAACGCATGTGAATCTCAAGCGGGCGAGCGAGGAGCTCGGGGCGTTTCCCTACGACGCGATCCTGCCGAAGCTGCGGTCGGAACTGGACAAGATCATTGCCGAGCGGGCCGTGTCGGCCTCTGGCTAGCATTTTGATTTGATGGGGTTTGCCCTGTCATAAAAGCCCACCTGCGCAAGCAGGTGGGGCTGCGGGTAGCGCACCTCCCCGTTTTGGCTATCACGAACGGGCTCGCCCAATGACCCGCCGTCCCCACGCTGGCGCGAGGGGCTTGTATGATGGATGATCTCCATCGAAAACACCCACCGCCCATGCAATTTCTTCCTATCGTCGAGCAAGGCTCCTGCGGCACCGCTGCCGGGCCGCTTCCTGTGGTTGCCCCTGGCGATCCCGCCACCCGCCGCGGCACGTTCTCGCTCGTGACGCTGGGCTGCCCCAAGAATCTCGTCGATAGCGAGCGGATGCTCGGGCTCCTGCGAGATGACGGCTGGCAGTTTGTACCCGAAGCCGCCGGCACTGACCTCGTGATTGTCAACACCTGCGCATTTCTTGATGCCTCGCGACGCGAGTCGTATGGCGTGATCGACGAGATGCTCGCGCTCAAGCGATCGGGTGGCACTCGCGGCGTCATCGTGGCCGGCTGTCTCGCCGAGCGACAAAAGGAATCACTTCTCGACGAGTTGCCGGGGCTCGATGCCGTCATCGGCGTTTTCTCGAGAGACGAGGTTGCGAAGACAGCCGAGCGGCTCATCGGTGGCCTCGTCGATCAGCAAAGCGTATTTCGGCCTGCCCCGGCCAGGGCACTCGACGACTCCCACAGGCTCCGCGTCACGCCTCGCCACGTTGCCTACCTCAAGATCTCCGAAGGCTGCGACCGCACCTGCACGTTTTGTTCGATTCCGCGGATGCGGGGCAAGCATGCCACCAAGCCGATCGAAGAGGTTCTCCGAGAGGCCCGTGAGCTGGCTGCCGACGGTGTCAAGGAGCTCGTGATCGTCGCCCAGGACACGACCTACTACGGCATCGATCTCTACGGCGAGCCGCGGCTGATCGAACTGCTCGAAGCGCTCGAGCAAGTGGACGGGATTGAATGGATCCGGCTCATGTACCTCTATCCGATTCACTTCAGCGATCGGCTCATTGAGACGATCGCGGGCAGCTCCAAGATTCTGCCCTACCTCGACATGCCACTCCAGCATGCGAGCGACGCCGTCCTCAAGCGGATGCAGCGACGGGTGAACCGTCCAGCCACCGAGGAGTTGTTGGGCAAACTTCGTGGAGCAATCCCCGACCTCGTGCTGCGAACGACATTCATCACCGGGTTTCCAGGGGAGACCCGGGAGCAGTTCAGCGAGCTGGTCGAGTTCGCCAGGACATGGCGGTTTGAGCGGGTGGGCGTGTTTACGTATTCACTCGAAACCGACACGCCCTCGGCCAAGCTCGACGGCCACATGCCCGAAGAGGAAAAAGCTGCACGCCGCGACGAGCTCATGGAAGTGCAGCAGGGCATTGCCTACGACCACGCCCGCCGGCAGGTGGGGCACGTGCGGGACGTGATCATCGACGGGCCAAGCGGCGAGCGTGACGATGTGTGGCTCGGCCGAACGACGGCCGACGCGCCCGACATCGACTGTGCGGTGTATGTGACCGCTCCCGGCACTGGACCTGGCCAATCGTCACTGACTGGCCAGATCATTCCTGTCGAAATCGTTGCTGCGGCCGGGTATGACCTCGCGGGCGTTGCCATGACACGAAAAACATGAACATCCGGTTTATTTTTTCTTGGCGGGCCTCCGGCCGCTGGTGCTCGATCGCATCCAGCTTTGGTGTATCGCCACACACCGAAATAAAAGCCCCCCGCGCGAGCCGGGGGGACTGCGGGTAACGCGCCGTCCCGTGTGCCATCATGAGCGGGCTCGCCCAACAACCCGCCGTCCCCACGCTGGCGCGAGGGGCTTCTATGCTCAGCCGCCACACCGAACCCGAATGCGATCTAACCCGGGGATCCTGCCCTAGCCTCAGAAGGGTTTCTCTGATTCACTTGCCGTTGTCATGGCCACACCACCTCATACTGATCGCGTTTGGACAGTTCCAAACATCCTGTCACTTGCCAGGCTCATCCTCTCGATCGCCGTCTTCGTCCTGATCGAGTGGCGGCTCGATGCAGCAGCGACCATCGCCTTCCTCGTAGCTTCGACGACGGACTGGGTGGACGGCTGGTATGCCCGCCGATACTCCCAGGTGAGCCGACTCGGCCGCATTTTTGATCCGTTGGTGGACAAGGTGCTCATTTGCGGCGCCGTGATCATGCTCGCCACCACAACCGGGCCGATTCTCCCGTGGATGGCGGTGCTCGTCGTCGTCCGCGAGCTCGTCGTGACCGCCGTGCGAGCCGAGATGGAGCGAGCGGGGACCGACTTCTCGGCTGGCTGGAGCGGGAAGGTCAAGATGGTGCTTCAGTGTGCCGCGATCGCTCTCGTGCTCGCGGCGCGAGCCTGGCCCGAATGGACCCCATTTACCTTGCCACTCTCCGTGGCAGCCACCTGGACAACATGGGCGGCGGTCGCTGCGACGGCGTTCTCGGGGTTCGAGTATCTCTGGGCGGCCCGCGGCCTGGTTCGGTAGCCCACGCGGTCGTGCGACATGAATACAGAAGCCCTGCCCTCGTCTGATGCTGACGCTTGGCTCATGCCTATTGACGCGGTCGCGATTGCAGCCTTCCTTGCGGCAGCGTCGGTGCTCGTCGGTCGCTTCCGCCGCGGACTACCACTCATTCCGGCACGGCCACGGAGCCTGGTGCCCTGGGAAGGCAACGATGTGCTCGTGATCGTGTTCGGTTTTCTGGTGATCGCGAGCGTCGTCGGAAACTGGACGGGACCAGAGCCGCCACTCGATCGAGCTCTGGCCGCGCAACTGGTGCTGGTGGGATTCGCCTCGATTCTCTCATTTGCTTGGCTCATCGCCCGTGGTGCAACACCCGCGAGTCTTGGGCTCGCCCCCGTGCGGCTCCGCGAGGACACGACACTTGCGATCACGGCCCTCGCGATTGTTCTCGCGCCTCTTCTCCTCCTCAATGATTGGCTCGACACGATCGTGCCCTATGAGCACCCGGTCGTTGATCTCCTCACGACGCAACGAGACGCCTGGGGGATCGGCTTGGTGCTCGTCACCGCCTGCGTCGCCGCGCCAATCGGCGAAGAGCTGTTTTTTCGCCGTATTCTCCAGGGCTGGCTCGACAAAGCGATTCAGTCAGCCAACGGCATCCCCGCGGTGGCCCTCGCTTCCCTCGCGTTCGCCGCAGCCCACTACGGCCAAGGCCTCGCGTTTCTACCGCTGTTTCCATTGGGAGTCGTGCTCGGGATGCTGGCCTGGCGAACGGGCTCGATCGTGCCAAGCATCCTCCTCCACGCCTTCTTTAACGCAGTGAGCGTCGCAATTCTTCTCGTCGGCGCCACGGAGGTCTCGCCGGCCGAAAAAACCGATATGGAACCTCAGGGGGTTCCTGGGCCACAATCCGCCGGCTGCATGATGCGGCCCCCTGCCGTCATGGATTTGACACCATGCCTCCCTCCCGCTCCTTTGCCACCCACTGCATCGATCTCGCCGCCTATGCGGCTGTGAGGGTTGCGATCTGTGTGATTCAGGCGCTGCCTCGAACCGCCTGCGAGCGGTGGGCCCACGGACTCGCGGACGTGCTCGCGAACCGCGCGCGAATCCGTCGCGGGGTGGTCCGCGACAACCTTCGCAAGGCGTTTCCCGACATGAAGGCCGCGGAGCGGCGCGAGGTAGCCCGCGGCATGTGGAAGCATTTGCTCCTCATGGTCGTCGAGATTGCTCATGCCAAGCGTGCGATCCATCAGACAAACTGGCGGCGGCACCTGCGAATCCACGGTATGGAGGAATTCGTGCGGCTCCTCTGGCTTGACCGACCGAAAGTGATCCTTTCGGGTCACTTCGGTAACTTCGAACTCGCCGCCTACCTCTTCGGCCTCTTTGGATTTCGGATTTTTTCGGTAGCCCGTGAGCTCGACAATCCGCTGTTGGATCGATTCGTGACCGACTTTCGAGAGTCACGTGGCCAACGCATCCTTCCAAAAAAGGGCAGCGCCCCGGACGTGGCGCTCGTCCTCGAAGAGAATGGGGCAATCGGCCTCCTCGGTGACCAGGCCGCCGGACCGAAGGGCTGCTGGGTCGATTTCTTCGGCCGACCCGCGAGCGTCCACAAGGCAATCGGGGTTTTCTCCCTCACGTCGCAGGCTCCCGTCCTCGTTTGCTCGGCGACACGGCGTGGCGGCTTGTTTGATTTTGACCTGCGGCTCGAGGGGACAGCCGATCCCGCCGATGGCCGCGCAGAAACGGGCGATCTCCAGTCGCTCTCGCAGTGGTACACGACGCTCCTCGAGAAGGCGATCCAGCGGGAGCCCGCCCAGTACTGGTGGGTGCATCGCCGATGGCGGAATCGCCCCAAAAAGGCTAGAGTGAAGCGGGTCGCCGCTTAGCCGTCGCGGCTCGTCAGCCCCGCCCCCACGCCTCCGCACGATGCCCGACTGGATCGCGATCGCCCGGGTCGATGAATGTCCACCAGGCACGGCCATCGAGCGGCTCGCGGGCGAAAGAATGGTGGCGCTGGCCAACGTCGCGGGACGATTCCACGCCATCGATGGCCTGTGCCCGCACCAAGGCGGGCCGATCGGCACGGGGGCTCTTTGTGGCACCGTCCTCACCTGTCCGTGGCACGGCTGGCAGTTCGATGTCGTGACAGGGCAGCACCAGATCTCACCGACCGTACGGCAAGAGGTGTTCGAAGTGCGCGAGCAGGACGGGATCATCGAAGTGCGGCTGACGGACGACGCCGAAGCATAATGGTGGCCGACGGAGAGGCCGCCCCTGGCGGACGCGGATGATCACCTTCGACTGCTTCCGCAACGATGACCCACCCCGCCTGGCGGACATGTGGCGGGCCGCCGACCTCGGCCCTGCTGCGCTCCAGCCGATGACCTCGGCGGCCCTCGAAGATGCTGTCTTCTCGAAACCCTACTTCGATCGCCACGGCCTCCTGGTCGCTCGCGAGGGAGACCGGCTCGTCGGCTTTGCCCATGCCGGCTTCGGCCCCGACGCCACGCGGATGTCGCTCGACATGTCGATCGGCACGACCATGCTCGTCGTCGTCCCGGCCCATGAACGGCAGGTCGATATTGAAGACGGTCTTCTTGCCCGTTGCGAGGCCTACCTCCGCGAGCACGGAGCCACAACGCTTCTCGGCGGCGGCACACCCGACATGGGCGGCTTCTATCTCGGACTCTACGGCGGGAGCAACGTTCCCGGCATCCTCGACAGCTCACCGAGCGTGCGGGAGGTGTTCCAAAGGAACGGGTATTCGGAGGCAACACGAATTGCCGTCCTTCGCCGTCCCCTCGCAGGCTTCAGGCCACCGGTCAATCGGCTTCAATTGGCGATCCGTCGCGCCACGACACTGCGGGTGATCGACGAGCCGCACCGCCGCAGTTGGTGGGAAGCAGCCACCACGACCGGCGTGGCGCTGCGGCGGTATGAGCTGCTCGGTGAGGCGGAGGCACGCCTCGGCAGCACGTCGGTCTGGGACATGCAACCGCTGGCAAACTCCTGGGGCATCGTGATCGCCGGGCTGATGCGAGTCGAAATCGAAGGGGAACGTCGCCGGCAGGGACTGGCCAGCTATCTCGTCGCCGAAACGCTCCATGATCTTGCCGCCGAGGGGATGACGCTTGCCGAGGCACATGTCGCCGAGGAAAACGCCCCTGCTATGTTGCTCTTCGAGAAACTCGGCTTCCGTGCTACCGACCACGGCACCGTCTTCCGCCGCTAGGCACTTGCATGCAAGGCAGCGGCGGCGTCAGTCGCGGGCCATCGTGGCGGCGAGCGATTCGACATGGGCCTTCACCTCGCTCGCGGCATCGCCCGATACCTCGCGGAGCCGAAGCGACAACGGGGGCGTGGCCGGGTCGCGACGGAGGTCGGCGAGATAATTTTCAAGGAGGGCATGCCGCTCGGGTGTCGTGTCCAGAAGCCAGTGGACCCATACCCAGGCCTCGGCGTAGTGGTCCTGCGAGAGCTCGCCTGCAGAGGCAAGGGCCTCGAGTTTGGTGACGTCGGGGTGCCAGGTGCCCTCGAGAAGGCGGCCCATCAGGTGGGCGAGGTGGGCCGCATGCAGGCCGCGATCAGACCGTGGCAACTCGAAGTATTCCGCGATCCCCTCGTCGAGCCAGAGAGGGACTCCCGGCACCACGGCATGCACATAGCCATGCGTCGTCTCGTGACGGAGGTCTTCGGCAACACGGTCCTGCCATGCTGCAAATACCGAAAGACGCGTATCGGTCTCCACAAAAAAGGCTCGCCTCGCGGGAAACGTCGGGAACTGCCGAGCGACAAACGCCTCGAAGCGTTCCGGCGTTTCAAAGAGATAGAGGTGGATCGGCTCGTCAGAAATTGGCAGACCGAGCCGCTGGCTCACCTCGGTGCGAAGTGATTCCAGTTCCCGTACGAGCCGGTGCTGCTCAGCCAAGGGGAAGTCTGCATGGATGATAAGCTGCCGGGCGACCACCTCTGACCGATCGGGAAGCCCTGCAGACCGGGACCACTGGCCACCCACCGAGTTCACCGGGAGCACGCCCACCGGCCAGTCCGGGGACGTCATCATGTGGGCACAGCCGGCCGCAAGGAGCGGAACGGCGACCAGCGAGATGACGAAACGGGCCATGGGGCTTTTCCGCGGTCAAAGGAGACGCCAGCATGCTAGCGGCCGGGTTTGCGAGGTCATAGACCGGATCAGGCCGTGGAAACCAGCGAAATAATCGTGCCAGCGAAGGTTTCGACGCCACAGGGCCGGCCCAGAACGGCCACGGCACCCGCCTCGAGGGCCTCCTCGGTCGACTCGGCCCGCGGGAAGGATTCGAAGAGGATGACCTGTCGGCCAGGACGATTGGCCACGAGCATTCGCAGCCATGCGAGCGTCGAGGCGTCCACGAGCCCCACGTCCCAGGCGAGGATGGCTGCGTCGTCGTCGAGCGGCGGACGGCCCCGGTTTTGACTCACGATATTCGCCCCGGCGGCAGCCACCAGATCAGCCAGGCACTCGAGGTCGCCCTGTCGCTTGGCAGCCAACGCTACACGGTAGCCGCGGGCACGAGGCCGCACGTTCTCCATGATGCCTTCCTCGCGTCGGGCTGTTGCAGGCAACCCGAGCGTGCCGGGACGGCCAGCCTCCCGATCGTCGAGCCAGGAGGCAAACCGGCCCGGAAGGTCGTGCCACATGACTTCCTCGACACCCGGCAGTGGCGGCCCGCTGCGACGGCGTCCATCAACGATTGTTGCTGCCACACTCACGACCGGCGACAGCGGCCAGCGAATTGAAAGAGCCACGGCGTCACCGAGCATCCACCGTCCCGGACTCGACGACGCCAGAAAAATCACCGCCGGCGAACGCTCCCGAAATGGGTCGGGAGGCAAAGCGATCGCTGCCGGCGAACGTACCACGTGAACCTCCGCCAACCGTGCGGCTGCCGCACGGGCGAGGCCGAGATCGGGCGAAGCATCGGTACCGACCCAGAGCGCCTGGTGCCGCACCGGAACCACCGTGCCAGAGACCTTTGCGGCAGCAGTCATGTGGGCGACGATATCGCGAACCTGCTCACCTCGGCAAGCTGAAACCCTCGGCCGTGGCAAGGAGGGGGACTCAGGCAAGCCCCTGCCCGAGAATGGAAAAGAAGCCTGCCAAGTTGGGATTGACCCACTTTTCACCAGATCGAGAATCGATGGACAGCGGTGTTCAAGGATGAACCCGTCAGGGATCGCGAGCCCTCCTCGCGAAAGCAGGCAGGAGGCCACATCATGCGCCGCAAGTCCGTCGGAGGATCGGTTCCCGGATCAAACAAGAGATCAGGCAAGAGGACAGACAAGAGGACAGTGCCTTCACCGTCAAACGACGGACTTGGCGAGTGGCAAGAGCCTCACCTCACCGTGGCTCGCACCGGCCATCCATCACATCGGATGCGGGTCATTGCGATCACCGGCACGAGTGGAAAAACCACCACGGCATGGCTCACCGCCGCTGTCCTCGCCGAGGCAGGTTTGCGGGTCGGCGTGCTCGCAGACTCAGGCTGCCTTGGCCTCGAAGACGACCTTCCATCTGTCGCCAACTACACGTGCGCCGCCTCGCTGTCGCGATGGCTCACAAGGCTTGCCGACGGCGGCTGCACCCACGCGGTTGTCGAACTCTCTGGCCACGCGATTGCTACAGGCGTGATCGAAGGCTTGCGATCGGATACGGTCGTGGTCACGAGCATCGCTCCACCAGTTCTCGCACAGCGAGAGGATGAGACCCACGCTGGAAACAGCATCACATCAGCCCGTGCCGCGCGTGCGGCCCTCACCTCATTGGCCGCTGATGGCTGTCTTGTGTCCGGGGCTCCACCGGCGCGGACAGGCCGGCTCCTGCGAGGTCTTCCGCGCGACGTGACCTCGCTGACGGCCGGCCTCACAGCCGACTGCGACATCACGGCGACACCCGTCGAGGCGGGCCTTTTCGGGCGAACGGTTCTTGTGGCGTGTGGTGCCCAACTCGTTCCGCTCTCGCTCGATCCACCGGCCGTTCCGTTTGTCCGCGACGCGCTCTTGGCAATTGCGGTCGGTGCCCGCTACGGGGTTCCACTCCACGTCGCTGCCCGCGGCCTCGAGGCGGCCGGAAGTGTGCCGGGGCGTTTGGAGCGAGTGAACCGGGGCCAAGATGCCGCGGTGTTCCTCGACATGCCCTCGAGCGGCCACGCGCTCTCGGCCACACTTTCGAGCCTCCGGCGGCTCACATCGGGCCGTCTCGCGGTCATCGCGGACGAGTCCCTCGTGGACCGGCTCGGCAGCGACGAGTTTGGTCCTTTGATCGCCCGACACTGTGATGCATGCGTCCTCGTGCCGCTGGCCGTGCTTGACGATGACGCCGGTGAGCCGGAACTGGCCACCTACGACCGGATTGACCGGCTGCTCGGTTCGCTCGGAACCGATGACGCCGTGCTCGTGCTTGGTGACTCTCAGGCCGAGAATCCTCGCCCCCACGCGTCCGAGGCAGGCCGCTTTTCACTGGCGACACTCGTGGACGGCTGGCTCCAGGTCGCGCATGGGCTCTCCGCCCCATCCGGCCGCCGGGCTGCCTGAAGTGGGACCACGGCGACCTCCATTGGACGCTTC
Source organism: Pirellulales bacterium (assembly GCA_041744595.1). Lineage (GTDB taxonomy): Bacteria > Planctomycetota > Planctomycetia > Pirellulales > UBA1268 > QWPN01. The sequence goes on along the minus strand of JBGTKO010000386.1, from coordinate 4,107 downwards.
CCCTGCCGGTGCGGCACAATTCTGTTTCACGGCGCCTGGCGGGTGGCAAGCCAGTCGTCGAATTGCACGCGGCGACATGGAGAGGCGATGACACGACAATCCGGTGGCGGACAGACCGTGACGGTGAATGGAACTCCCTTTGACGACCTGGCTGTCGCCGTCTCGCAAGCCGAGCCGCTTGCCCCACATACGTGGCTGGGGCTTGGCGGCACGGCCGCGTGGTTTTGTGAGCCGGTCGATATCGAGGCGCTCTCTGGCGTCGTGCGGCGATGCCACGAGCTTTCGATCCCGATTCGGGTCATCGGTGGGGGTTCCAACATCCTGGTCCCCACGTCGGGCTTCACGGGCATGGTCGTGCGGCTCTCTGCCCCGGCATTCAGCGAGATCGCGGTTGAGGCTCCGTTCCTACGGACAGGCGCCGGCGCAAAGCTCGTGCATGTGGTGTCGGCTGCCGTGCAGGCTGGGCTCGCCGGCCTCGAGATGCTCGTGGATATTCCAGGTACGGTCGGCGGTGCGGTCGTGGGCAATGCCGGCGGCCATGGGGGTGATATCGGACAACGGGTTCGCGACGTGACGGTCATGATGCCCGATGGAACGTTGGAAACACGCGACCGCAGCCGTCTCGCCTTCGAATCGCGTTGGAGCAACCTCGACGACTGCATCGTGGTGGCCTGCAGGTTCGAGCTCGATACCGATGAGCCGGCAGTGTTGACCAAGCGGATGCAGAAACAGTGGATCCTCGGCCGCGGCAGTCAGCCTGGCGGTACGCGAAGCGTGGCGATGATGTTCAAGGATCCGCTGGGGATGACAGCCGAGTCGCTCATCGGTCAGGCCGGTGGCCGCGACCTGTCGAGCGGAGGCGCGACCGTCTATCCGCCGCACGCCAACTATGTCGTGGCAGGACCACGGTCCTCGAGCGACGATGTCCGGGCGGTCGTGGAGCTCGTCCGCGAGCGGGTGCGGCAGCGTCTGGGTGTCGAGCTCGTGCCACTCATCCGGGTCTGGTAGGCGGTCAAACCGCCGCCGCTGCATGAACGCTTTTGCCTCTCGACGTCGCGCTCCGGAGCCTCCGTCTCCCCCACCCACACGAGGTCTGTTCACACTTCTCACCGAGCATCGGGCAGGGATCGGGGGCATTGCCGTGGTGATGGTCGCAGGCGTGGTCGGCTGGATGGCCTGGGGACGGTATGGCGAAAGCGTACGGACCTCCGCTGGCAACCTCCTTCTGCCCGAAAACGTCGAGGTCGTCGGGGTCGGGGAGTGGATTCGCATCGACCTGAAGAATGAAGCCCTGCGGGATGCAAGCCTCGACAACGGCCTCCCTCTCGACGACCCAGAACTCGTCCGCCGGCTCGCCAGGGCTTTTGATATTCACCCATGGGTCCGCGAGGTGGTGAGGGTAAAACTCAGGCACCCGGCGGCCGCGACGGTCGAGATTCGCTGCCGTGAGCCGGTGGCGATGGTCTCCGTGCCGGGTGGGCTTCTCCCTGTGGATGCCGAGGGCATTCTGTTACCCATCGACGATTTTTCGCCTGAGACCGCGGCCCTCTATCCAAAAATCACAGGAGTCGCATCAGGGCCACTCGGAGCCGTCGGGTTCACCTGGGGCGATCCGCTCGTCGAAGAGGCAGCGGCGGTTGCTTCGGTGATCGGCCCCGAGTGGAAGTGGCTCGACCTTGTCGCGTGCCGTCCTCAGGCCACCTCAGGGGGCGGCCACGCGTGGGAACTTGTTCGCGACGACGACGCGGTCATCCGCTTCGGTTCGGCGCCGGGTCACGAACAGGCTGGCGAACCCACGGCCGCGGTCAAGGTCGCGAGGCTCCGAGCACTCGTTGGCAGCGAGCGGACGACCGCTCCGATCGACCTCACCATGCCGCTGACCGACGCCCCGTCTGAAGCTGTCACACCGTAAGGTGCGAAACTCGGCGGCAGCGTTTCAGGAGCCCAGAACAAGTCGGCGAACGGCTTGGAACTGGGGATGTTCGGCCGAGCGGCACCACTCGAAGAGAATGGCCTCGGTCGTCGTCAGGATTGCTCCGGCGGCTTCCAGTCGCCGGAGCGCCGTCTCGTGGTCGAGCGAGTGTCGCGAGGCCACGGCATCCACCGCGATGAAGACACTCCGGCCGGTGGCCAACAGGTCGAGCGACGTCTGCGCGATGCAGACATGTGTCTCGAGCCCTGCAACAACGACCGCTGTCACATCGCCGTCGAGAGCCTCCCTCACGACCGCACACCCCGCCGAACTGAACACCATCTTCTCCTCGGCATGCGGGAGAATCGCGGCGAGCGCGGGCGGCGTTGCCCCAAGGCCGCGGGGATACTGTTCGGTGAGCACGCTGGTGACCCCAAGAAGCCCCGCGGCAGTGGCCAGCCGGCAGCAGCGAGCAACCACGCGGTCGGCATCGGGTAACACCGCAAGCAGCCGCTCTTGGACGTCGATCACGCATAGGAGCGAGGTCGATGGGATGAGTCGCATGTGATTCCTCGAAGCAGACTGGGAGTCAGGTAACGGTCAGGCCGGACACCACTCTCGCATGGAGCAGGCCACGGCCGGTCAGTGTGAGGGTACGGGCCTCGGGAGAGTCGATCGTGATCGCAAGGTCGATTCGGTCATCGGGTAGCGCCGCGGCGATTCGCTCGGGCCACTCGACAAAGACGTGACAGTCTCCCGCGATTGAATCATCCCAGCCAGTTTCGGCAAGGTCATCGACACCGGTGAGCCTGTACATGTCGGCGTGGACGATGCGAAGCGGTGGGTGGCCGGTCGTCTGGCCGGCAAGTGAGCGAGAGGGCTCGTACCCATGAATCAAGCCGAAGGTTGGACTCACGACCTCGGTGGGGTCCATGCCCGATGCGGCGGCAATGTATTTGACGAGCGTCGTCTTGCCAGCTCCCAGGTCACCGTACAGAGCAACAAAGGCTGCCGGCGGGAGCAGCGGGACAAGGCCTTTGGCAAACGTTGCCAGAGCTGCTTCATCGGCGATGTGAATCGTCACGGTCTCGGCGATCTTGTTCTCCAAGGCGGGATGGTCAGCCTTCATCATGACAAACGGTGCTCGTAGCCATGAGGCAAAAGTGGGGAGAGCTGACCTCGGCCTGAGCGGCCCATCAGGCCACCGCCCGCAACGACCTCACCGATGATCGTGAGTGGCGTACCGAGATCCTCGGAGGCCATCTGCTCGACGAGCCGCTTGGCTTCATCATGGGGCAGCACGAGGAGCAACTCAAAATCCTCACCGTCGCCGAGCGCGTGCTGGATCGCGGACCGGCCGTCTCGAGTGGCCAGCCGCTCCGCGTCGGGATGGATTGGCACGGCATCCAGATCGATGATCGCTCCCGTCCCACTGGCCGTCATCATTCTGGCGAGATCGAGCGCGAGGCCGTCGCTCACGTCGATCGCGGCGTGGACACGGAACCGCCCTGCAATGGCCGCAGCCTCGCGGCACCGCGGCTCCACGGCCAGATGGCGGCCCAGAATGCTGCCCCCGAAGCGACCGGTGGCCACGATGACATCGCCAGGGCGAGCCCCATCACGTCTCCAGGCGGCACCGGGGGGCACACTCCCGATCGCCGTGATACTCACCACGAGCGGGCCATCCCAGGAGTTGGTATCGCCCCCCGCGAGGGCCACATGGTGCGCCGCAGCCAGGGGAGCGATACCGGCTTGAATGCCACGGCCAATCGCGTCCCCTCCGTTTCGCGGCAGTGCCACAGCGACGATCGCGGCCTCCGGCCGACTCCCCATCGCGGCCAAGTCGCTCAGGTTGACGGCGAGCGACTTGTGCCCGACAGCCTGCGGCGAACACTCGGGGCCAAGGATAAAATCGACTCCCTCCATGAGCATATCGACGGTGACGACTGTTCGCCGACTCGCCGGCGGGCGGATGACCGCAGCATCATCACCGGCCGGCACTTCCAGCCGCGGATCGGCCGGCAATCCTGCCAGAAGCCCTGCCACAAAATCGAGTTCCGACGGCATGAGCAGATTGTATCCAAACAAGAGGCGCAAGGGCCGGTAGGCCTTGCCACCACATGGCATTTACAGGGCTCCCGATGCTGAGGAGCCGGTCGGGGGCACTCGCAGAATCCGAGCATCTTTGCGTCACC
>JBGTKO010000385.1:0-1586 GCA_041744595.1 Pirellulales bacterium | reverse complement strand
AGCCCACGCGGGCTCGGGCCACGCTCGCCACCGAGTCGCTCGCGGCACCAGCGGCCAAGATCGACGAGATAGGCCGTCACTCGCTCGGCGACCGGCACACGAGCGACCGCATCCTGGATCGCGTCAAGGCCGGCAGGGTCGAGGAGCGGTTCCGGTTCCCGATTGTCTGCTGCCAGGCCACTGCAAGCTTCCATGAGCAGATCGATTTCGCTGCCGCGATCGGGCGGGCCGATTCTGAGCTTGAGGGCAAAGCGATCGAGCTGGGCTTCGGGGAGCGGATAGGTTCCGAGATGCTCCAGAGGATTCTGGGTGGCGACCACGAAAAAGTGCCCAGCCAGACGGTGGGAGGTGTCATCGATCGTGACCTGCCGCTCCGACATCGCCTCCAACAGCGCGCTTTGACAGCGGGGCGTGGAGCGATTGATCTCGTCAGCCAAAAGCACGTCGGTGAAGACCGGGCCGGGCCGAAACTCAAACCGCTTCGTGTGCTGGTCGTAGATGGTGAACCCGGTGATGTCGGTCGGAATCAGGTCGGGCGTACATTGAATGCGTGTGAAGCGACCGCCAACGAGTGTTGCAACCGCCTTCGCAAGCGTCGTCTTGCCGAGCCCAGGGGCATCTTCGATGAGGAGATGCCCACGGGCGAGTAAGCAGGCGAGCGCGAGGTCGCAGGCTTCGTCCTTGCCGCGAAGCGCGGCACGAAGCCGCCCTCGGAGTGGAGCCGTGAGCGATATCACATCGGTCGGGTGAGGGACATGCGACCGAGGCCGCATGAGGGAAGCCGTCATGAAAGGCTTGCTCGCAGCGGAGGTAGGGATCGACGTGACGCGACTTGATGACACTTGCCGGTCGTGCGGCGGGCGAGCGCAGGTCGCGTGACGTGCCTGGCCACGGCCTGTGCCACTTCCCGTATCGGCGCCTCATCGCTGGCGGATTGTGATGAGCCGTAGACCGACTGCTCGAAGCAGGGAATGAACCTGGCCAGGCTCGCTGCCGCTTCCGGCTCAGGCAGTGGGCGAGCACCGAGATACCATCCACGAGCCGTCGCATGCCGCGGTCGCGGATGGCCGGCAAGCCAGGCTCGCCACTCGAGGAGCCGCCATGTGGCAACGAGTGGGCAGCATCGGCGGCGACGTATGGCCAGTCGCCACGTGGCCGTTGCACCTGCATCGGTGAGCGGTCGCCAGAGAAGGGTTGTGGCAAGCGACGCGAGCACCGCAGCGAATGCGGCGACCACCAGCGGGATCGGTCTTTCGATCACGGCGCACGTCGCAGCAACGAACCATTGGCGAAGTGGCTCCCACCAGGGCACTGCCGGAAGCCTGAGGGCGTAGCCTGGCGTCGCCTCGACAGGCACCCATCGGCCCTCCGAGTCCCGCACTTCAGCCCAGAAGTGGGCGTCATCGGCAACCGCCACGAGCTTGCGAGACCGTGGATCGCGTCGATTTCCATCCATATAAAGGCCGTTCGCCAGGCGGGAATCGAAGCCAAGCTCCCGCAGGAGCAGCACCGCGGCGCCGGCAAAGCAGTAGTCGGGGCCACGCCTCGTGTCGCAGAGAAAATGCTCGAGCGTGTCGGCAACTCCA
>JBGTKO010000384.1:0-8613 GCA_041744595.1 Pirellulales bacterium | reverse complement strand
CATCGCCGGGCTCGCCGCTGTCGGATGTTCCATCATGATCTACGTGAGCACGGGTCGACCATGCTGGAGCCTCGGTCGCACGGGAGCCAAGTTTCTTGCATCGTGTGCCGTTCTCGGGCTGCCCGTCGCGCTTTTGACATCACTGGTCGCCGCGATAGTGGGGACTGACTGCACGGCCCCTGAGATCATGTACCGGTATGGCCAGCACGTGTGCCTTGCTGTCATGGCGGCGGTGGCGGTAAAGCTTCTGTTTGAGTCAACACAGTTTCTCGAGCTTCGGCGGCATGCCCTCACGCCCTTGAAGCGGTCTGCCGTGCTCCTCGTTGACGACCTCGGCAGCACCACGATGCTCCGATTTTTCTTTGGCATCGTGGGGGGGCTCGTACTGCCCGGCATCCTCCTCAGCGAACGGGCCACGCTCGACGGAGCGGCGGGATACCACCCGTTCTTCCTGATCGCCACGGTCCTGCTCATGTTCGTGACCTTGCTCATTGGCGAGCTTCTCGAACGAACGTTGTTCTTTTTGGCATCCGCATCCGCCAAGATGCCTGGGGCGTCGCACGCATGACCCACACTGCTGGCCACGCGCCGTCTGTTTCCGCCTTCCTCCGAAAGATCCTGCCACTCGACCGGCAATGGTCTGGCCCGCTCACCGAGGATCTCCTGCGGTCTCCCGGGAAATTCGGCCTGGGCCAGGTGCCGCGTCGGCTCGAACCCGATGCCACGACGGCAATGGTGTGTGGGTATTGCTCGACTGGGTGTAGCCTCGACATCCACCTTCGCCAGGGCGAGGCGATCAATCTCACCCCTGACCCAACCCATCCGGTCAACGTCGGCATGGCCTGCCCTAAGGGCTGGGAGGCACTCGGAGTTTTGAACTCCGCCGATCGCGCGACGACGCCCCTTGCGCGGGATGCCCGCGGTCGCCTTGTGCCGGTCGGATGGGGTGACGCGATTCAGCTCTTTTGCGACCGATTCAAAACGATTCAGGCCGCCCATGGGCCTGGCTCCGTCGCGTTTCTCGGCACGGGCCAGTTGCCCACCGAAGAACTGGCGTTCCTTGGCAGCCTCGCCAAGTTCGGCATGGGTTTCCTGCACGGTGACGGGAACACCCGGCAGTGCATGGCCACCGCCGTGGTTGCCTACAAGCAATCCTTCGGCTTCGATGCCCCGCCCTATACCTACCAGGATTTCGAGGAGTCAGACGCCATCGTGCTCGTTGGGTCGAATCTCTGCATCGCCCATCCGATCCTCTGGCAGCGGGTCTGTTGCAACCGTCGCAACCCGGAAATCATCGTCATCGATCCCCGCAAGACCGAAACGGCGATGGCGGCAACGCAGCATCTCGCCCTTGCGCCGAAAACCGATCTCACGCTCCTCTACGGCCTGGCGCATATTCTCATCCTCGAAGGATGGATCGATGAAGCCTTTATCGCTTCGCACACGAACGGTTTTTATGCGTTTCGCGACCACGTGGTGGAGTTCACGCCCGAACGAGTGGCCGCCGTCTGCGGAGTGAGCGTCGAACAGCTCCACTATCTGGCCCGCACGATCCACAAGGCGGAGCGAACATCGTTCTGGTGGACGATGGGTGTGAACCAGAGCTACGAAGGAGTTCGCACCGCGCAGGCGATCATCAATCTCGCCCTCATGACAGGCAACATTGGCCGCCCCGGCACGGGCGCCAACTCCATCACCGGCCAGTGCAATGCCATGGGGTCGCGGCTCTTTAGCAACACGACGAACCTTCTTGGCGGCCACGATTTTGCGAACGAGTCTCACCGCCAGAAGGTGGCCGGCATTCTCGGCATCGATTCGGCGAGGATTCCAGCGCAGAACGGCCTGGCCTACGACCAGATCATGGAGGGCATTCTCCGGGGTGACATCCGCGGACTCTGGGTGGTCTGCACGAACCCTGCCCATTCATGGATCAACCAAAACACATGCCGCGACATTCTGGATCGTCTCGATTTTCTGGTGGTGCAAGACATGTACCACACGACCGAGACGGCCGAACGAGCCGACCTCCTGCTCCCTGCTGCTGGCTGGGGTGAGAAGGACGGCAGCTTCATCAACTCGGAACGTCGGATCGGGCTCATCAAGAAAGTGGCCCGCGCTCCGGCCCAAGCCCTTGCCGACTTCGCGATCTTCCGGCTGATTGCCGAGGGGTGGGGCTGTGGCTCGATGTTCGAGCAGTGGAAGACACCCGAAGACGTCTTTCAGATTCTCAAGCGCCTCTCGCATGGGCAGCCCTGCGACATCACCGGGATCGTCGACTATTCCATGATCGACGAGCGGAAAGGGATTCAATGGCCTTATCCATCGGAGTCCCCAAGCGACGACCCGCAGCGAAGGCTCTTTGCTGGCGGATGTTTTTTTCACGAGGATGGCCGCGCGCGATTCGTATTCGACCATCCCCGCGAATTGCCCGAGCCCCCGACCGCCAGGTATCCATACCTCCTCCTCACCGGGCGTGGTTCGGCATCCCAGTGGCACACCCAGACCCGCACCAGCAAATCGGCGGTCCTTCGGCGGCTCGCAGCAACAGAGCCATATGTCGAAATCCACCCCGACGACGCCCTCCGCGAACATATTCGACCCAACCAGCAGGTCATCGTGGAGTCCCAGCGCGGCCAGGTCACGGCTCGGGCACTCGTGACACCCACCGTCCAGCGGGGACAGCTCTTCATGGCCATGCATTACGACGTGACCAACCGGCTCACCCTGGCCCACTTCGATCCGTTCTCCCGGCAGCCGTCCTACAAGGACTCCGCCGTGCGAATCATGCCAATCGGCGAACAGCGCTTTTGAGAGGAAATTCATGAGTGACAACACCAAAGGCTTCACCCCCGAGCAGCAGAACTATCTCCAGGGCTTCGCGCTGGGTGCTGATGTGGCGCGGCGTGTGCAGGGGCTGCCCGTGATCTCCCATTCGGCCGGCCTCTCCCCGGGAGGCCCTGCTGAAACAATCACCCTCGGTGCCACCGAAACCGCCCCCGCGGGCCCCGACCGGCTGCCCTGGGAGGCACAGAATCGGCAGATCGCCGCCGGTGGCAAGCTCTGCACCGAGGAGGAAGCCAAGCGGGCGAAGAATCCACTCGACCGCTGGGACGATATTCGTGCTCTGGCCGAACGCGGTGAGTTTCCCAAGGGAACTGATGTTCTTCTCCAGAAGTTTCAGGGGCTCTTTTTTGTCGCCCCGGCGCAGAACTCCTACATGTGTCGCCTGCGGTTTCCCGGAGGGGCTATGCGTTCCTGGCAGATGCGCGGGCTGGCCGAGATGGCTGACACGCTCGCCGGCGGTTTTGTCGACGTGACGACGAGAGCCAATCTTCAGCTTCGTGAAATCGGGGCGGGTGACGCCGTGCGAGTCATCACAGGGCTGCGGGATCTCGGGATCATCAATCTGGGTTCGGGAGCCGACAACATTCGCAACATCACGGCCAGTCCATTGAGCGGCATCGACACGACGGAGCTCATCGAGACGCTCCCCCTGGCCCGTGACATGCACTACTTCATTGTCAATCACCGCGAGATGTATGGGCTGCCTCGAAAATTCAATATCGCCTTCGACGGCGGCGGGGCAATCAGTTCGCTCGAGGATACGAACGACATCGGCTTTCATGCAGTACGCCTTGCGGCATCGGCCGCCGCTGGTGAAGCGGGGGAGATCATCTTTCAGTTGGCCCTCGGCGGCATCACCGGCCACGGCGATTTTGCCCGCGACACTGGCGTCGTGGCGAAGCCTGAAGAATGCATCGCCCTGGCCGCCGCGATCGTGCGGGTCTTCATTGCCCATGGCGACCGCACCGACCGGAAGAAGGCACGGCTCAAGTACCTGCTCGACGCCTGGGGATTTGAGAAGTTTCTGGTGGAGACGGAGAAGGAGTATGGCCAGCCCCTTCGGAGGGTGTCGATTGATGATCTCGAGCCGAGGCGTCCGGACAATCGGCATGCCCATGTTGGTGTGCATTCCCAGAAACAGCCGGGGCTGTCCTATATGGGCGTGGTCCTGCCGGTGGGCCGGATTCGGTCGGAGCAGATGCGGACCTTGGCGGCCGTCGCCGAGTCGTGCGGTGACGGCGATATTCGCCTGACGCCCTGGCAGAATTTGCTCATTGCCAACATCCCCGATGATCGGGTTGCCGAAGCCCAGGCGCGCATTGAATCCGCGGGTCTGGACTGGCGAGCCAGTAGCCCGCGTGCCGGCCTCATTGCCTGTACCGGAAGCGCCGGCTGCAAATACGCCGCCGCCAACACGAAGAAACACGCCCTGTTGATTGCGGATCACGTTGAAGAGCGTCTGGATCTCGATCAGCCGATCAATATCCACCTCACGGGTTGCAGTCATTCCTGTGCCCAGCATTACATCGGCGACATTGGCCTTCTCGGGGCCACTGTCGAAGTTGGTGACGATGTCGTGGAGGGATACCAGGTCTTTGTCGGCGGTGGATACGGCGAGCGGCGTGCCATCGGCCGTGAACTGTGTCCGCCCACACCGGCTGACGAACTTCCAGCTCTGGTCACGCAGATGCTCGGTGTCTATCTCGAAAAGCGAGCGACGACCGATGAAACCTTTGCCACGTTCACCAACCGTCACGGCATTGACGAACTCCGTGAGATGTTTTTCCGATCAGCAGCCCTGGAGCGCAGGTGAGCCATGACCTACTCCCTTGTTCCGGAATCGGCACCGTTCACGCCAGACCAGCGGGCGTGGCTCAATGGTTTTCTGGCCGGCTGGATCGGCTTGGAGTCCGGCAGTGCCAGCAGCGGCGTGGCGGTTGTTCAGGCGCTGGTGGGCGCTCCACCAGCGCCGATCGTGGAGCCAGAGGAACACTTTCCGTGGCATGATCCGGCTCTGTCGATCGATGAGCGGCTCGAGCGGGCCGACGGAAAACCGCTTGAGCGACGGCTCATGGCCGCGATGGCCCAGCTCAATTGCGGAGCGTGTGGCTACCTGTGCAAGACCTACTCCGAGGCCGTGGCCGCCGGCACCGAAAAATCACTCACGCTCTGCTCGCCGGGGGGCAGGGATACGGCCAAGGCCATCAAGCGATTGCTCGCGGAGCATGGGAGTGGCAACGCGAATGGATCGGGCATGAACGGATCGGCGATGCCCGTTGCCAACGGGCACGCCGCCACCGGTGCGTTGGAGCACGGAGGCCGCTACCACCGTGGCAATCCGTTCGCCGCAAAGTTCGTATCAACGTGCAATCTCAACAAGCCGGGTTCCGCGAAGCACACCGCCCATGTGATTCTCGATCTCACCGGGAGCGGCCTGACCTACAAGGTGGGCGATGCCCTCGGGGTGTGTCCGACGAATCCACCGGACCTTGTCGATGCGATTCTTGAAGCAGCTCGAATCGATGGAGAATCGCCCTATGCCGATGACAACGGGAAGGTGATGTCGCTCCGAGAGCTTCTCCGGCGGCGATGCCTCCGGGCCGCGCCGGAGGAACTGGCGGCCATGCTCGCCGAGCGGGCCGTGTCAGAGACCGAGCAGGCGAGTGTGCATGCCGCTGTGGCCGACGAGACGTGGGAGAGCTTTGACGTGCTCGACGCACTCCGAGTGGCTCCCTCGGCGACACTCACGGCAGCGGAGCTTGTCGCGGTGCTTCCGCCGCTCGCTCCGCGGTTGTATTCGATTGCCAGCTCGCCCAAGGCGCACCCGGGCGAAGTCCATCTCGCCGTGGGCCGTGTGGCCTATCGGATGAATTGTCGCGAGCGGCTCGGCGTGGCCTCGACGATGTTTGCCGACCGGCTGCGTCCCGGCGACGCGGTCGATGTCTTCATTCACGCCTCGGCCGAGTTCACGGTTCCGGCAGACCCGAATGCAGCGATGATCATGGTTGGCCCCGGCACTGGCATAGCCCCCTTTCGGGCGTTCCTCGGGGAGCGGCATGCCACCGGGGCACGTGGCAAGAACTGGCTGTTCTTTGGCGACCAGTCTGCCGCGACCGACTCCCTCTACCACGACGAGCTGGAGGCGCTCCGCGAGGCGGGTTGTCTGACACGTCTCGAGCGGGCGTTCAGCCGTGACCAAGTCCAAAAAATCTACGTCCAGGATCGCATGCGGACCCATGGCGAGGAGCTGTTTCGCTGGCTCGAGCAAGGGGCCTACTTCTTCGTCTGTGGTGATGCGAAGCGGATGGCACTCGATGTCGATCGAGCCCTCCATGACGTGATCGCCACCCATGGCGGCATGGCGGCAGACGACGCCAAGGCGTACGTGGCCACACTGAAAGCGCAGAAGCGATACGTCCGCGACGTGTACTGAGGGCTTTTCTCGCGAAAAACTAGGCTCTGTCTGAAAACGCGATTTTGAGACACCTGTGAATCATTGCGAGCTTCATCATCGCGAGGAAGTTGATGGCGAGTTTTCTCGTGCAAGAGCCGCGGTATCTGTCCCTCGTGCGCCCGGCGCAGTCCGGCATCCTGCAAAACTGCCCTGGAACGATTGGCCTACGATCAAACGATGATCGACAGCCAGCCACCGGTTGCAGACGTGCCGTTGACCGTCCGATCCTTAGTCCCTCAAGACAACGATGCAAGTTCTTTCTTGCAGGCCTGCGGCGCGCTGGCGTCGGATGACCCACAGGCCCAGACCGCCTGCGGCGAGGAGGGCGAGGACGGGCGGCTCGGGCACGGCGACGATGTTCACATAGCTTCCGCTGATGTGCTGGTTCGTGTAGTTCAGCCCGCCATTGGTCTGGGCGTAGAAGAGCTGCCAGGTGTTCGTGCCGTCGGAGAAGGTGCCACCGTCTACGATCGCGTCCATGCCGTTGACCGTGAATCCGTCGCCGGCAGCCATGGTCAGGGAGCCGCTGTAGTTGATGAGCGTGAATTTGGTGCCGTGGGCGAAGACCCCACCGGATGGCAAGACGTCGAGGTTCACGAGCCCGAAAAGGCTCAGGTTGCCGGAGGCGACCTGGAGGTCGGCACCCACGCCGGGGAGCACCGCCGAGTTGACCTCGTACTCAAACGTCGAGCCGTTGTTGAAGGTGATCAAACCACTCTCAAAGGATCCGATCGAGTTGCCGGGCGAGAGGGTGCCCGAGACGTCCAGGGCCGCCGTTGTCGAGCCGGTACCGCCGAGCGTCGCCAAGGCGGCGACGATGTAGCCGTTGCCCCCGGTGTGGGTGCCATTCACGCGAAGCGTGCCGGCGTTCACGTTTGTCGCGCCAGCGTAGGTGTTCGCTCCGGTGAGCGTCAGGATGCCTGAGCCTTGTTTCGTGACGGCGCCCGTGCCGCTGATCCGGCCGGCATAGCTCGTGCTGGAGTTGCTTCCGCCAGTGGTCAGCGTGCCGGCACCAAGCGAGATGTTGCCGCCAGATCCGCCGCCGCCAGCAAGCGAACCGATGGACTGGCTATGGCCGCCTAGGGCAAGCACGGCGGAGGCTGCGTTGGTCATCACGACGGCCGGGGTGCCCGTAAACCGGTTTGCAGCACCGAGCGAGAGCGTGCCAGCCGTAATATTCACCGTGCCGGTGGTTGCGGTGCCATTGAGCGTCGAGGAACCCGAGACATTCAGCGTGCCAGCACCGAGGTTGGCGTTGACCGAGCCGCCCGAGAGGCTGTAGGTGGCGGCCGTGATCGTGCCGGTGCCGTTGAGTGAGCCGCTGCTCATGGCAAACGTCGCGATCGTGTCGGCGAGACCCGTGCCGGTGTCGAAGATGCCGCCGGCCACCGTGACGGGAGTTGTGTCGCCGATCCGGTTGCTCGAGCCGAGCTGGAAGGTGCCGAAGTTCACGCTGATGCCGCCCGTGGTCGAGAGCGTGTTGCTGAGCCGCACGGTGCCGGTATTGCCCGAGGAGCCGATGGTGACGGCCTTGTTGTTGGTAGTCCAGGCGCCGGTGGTGAAATTCACGGTTCCGCCTGTTGCGGCCCGCAGGACAACGCTGTAGGCCGAGGCTGTCGTGCTCAGGTTGATGTCGCCTGCGAACGTCGATGTGCCCGAGGTGTTGCTGCCGCCGAGCGTCGCGACGTAGGCGGCAGTGTTGGCCGCGGAACCGACATCGATAGTGCGGCCCACGGTGAAGCTGCCGCCGATCAAGAGCGATGGGCCGCCGCTTACCGCCGTGCTGCCGGTTCCCAGCACGATTGCACTTGTGGCGTTGCCAAAGGCACCAGCCGAGCCCGAGGGGGCATTCGCGCCGGCCACGAGCGCGCCATTTCGGATACGGGTCTGGCCCGTGTAGGTGTTGTTGCCGCTGAGAATGAGCGAGCCGCCGGCACCCCGCTGGCTGACAAGACCAGTACCGCTGATGATGTAGCCGGCAGTGATGTCGTTGCTGCGGTTGTACGCGAGAGTGCCGTTGTTGGTGACACCGGACGTGTTCGCGATCGAGCCGGTGGTGCCACCGTTGCCGATCTGGAGTGTGCCGGTAGCGACGACTGTCGTGCCGTTGTAGGTATTGGTGCCGGTGAAGATCGTGGTGCCGCTGCCCTGCTTCGTGACGGCGCCTGAGCCGCTGATGACATACGGCACCGTGAGGGTGTCGTTGCGGTTGTACGCAAGGGTGGCGTTATTGACGACGGCTGAGGTGCTGGCGATCGAGCCCGACGTGCCGTTGCCAATCTGGAGGGTGCCGGCCGAGATCGTGGTGATCCCGG
>JBGTKO010000383.1:0-3048 GCA_041744595.1 Pirellulales bacterium | reverse complement strand
TTCATCTGGCACACGTTTGATGACCAGGCGGTGAAGCTGGAACCAATCCTCGAGCTCTGCCTCCAGCTCAAGTCGCTGAACAAGCCCTACGAACTGCATGTCTACGAGACAGGGCGGCACGGCCTCGGCCAGGGCGTACGGCCGTATGACGGCACGAAATCACTGCATCCCTGGACAGTCGAATGCCAGCGGTGGCTCGGCAGCCATGGGTACTAGCTGTACGTGGCGAAAGCCATCCATGGCCTTTCGCCACTTGGCCGGCCGATGGCAAAGCCAAGGTTTGCCATGGCCGGAAGCCGCCGCATCCAGCGGCGGCACTTGCAAGCGAAGTCGGTTGGCGCTCCAAGGCGAAAGCCATCCATGGCCTTTCGCCACTTGGCCGGCCGATGGCAAAGCCAAGGTTTGCCATGGCCGGCAGCCGCCGCATCCAGCGGCGGCACTCATGGAGTCACTGCTCAGTACTGCTCGCTGAGGTGAACCACCCACGCCTGCCTTCCCTTGACTCCCGATGCTGAGGAGCCGGTCGGGGGCACGCGCAGCCGCCAAGCATCTTTGCGCGGCCAAAAAGCGGACCATCACCAACGAGAGCAAACTCGCAAAGTCGCGCCGGCGGCGATCTGAAAGAGCCGTGCCTCGGCCGCATGTCACCGCCGGCGAACCATTGCGGGTGACTTCTGCCACCCTGGCAATTGGTGTGCCGAACACCATTGCCATCCATGGCTTTTGACCCGCCATGGCGGGCGTTCCTAGCCACTTGGCCGGCCACCGAATCCAAGCGGCGGGAGAGGTTTTCCGCGGCCTGCTAGCATGCTGGCATGATGCCACCGCGGTTCATCGTGCTCGACGGAATGGATGGCGCCGGGAAGTCGTCACAGGTCGGGCCCCTTGCAACATGGCTCGAGGGATGTGGCCGCCAGGTTGTCACCTGCCGTGACCCAGGATCGACCGGAGTGGGCGATGCGATCCGGGCCATTCTGCTTGATCGACGAGACCTCAGCCTCGACCCGACGTCGGAGATGTTCCTTTATATGGCTGCGCGAGCCCAGCTCTTGGCGGAGGTCGTGCGGCCGGCACTCGCCCGCGGGGCGTGGGTCGTGTCGGATCGTTTTCTCCTCTCGAACGTCGTGTACCAGGGGCATGCCGGGGGCCTCGATCCCGCGACTCTTTGGCGGGTGGGTGACGTGGCAACCGGTGGGCTCGCCCCCGATCTCGTGCTCGTGTTCGACGTCGATCTCGAGACGGCGGCTCGCCGAATGAACCGCCCCCTCGACAAGCTCGAAGACCGTGGCGACGAGTATCGCGAGCGGCTCCGGGCCGGGTATCTTCATGAGGCGGCGGCCGACCCCACGCGGATTCGGGTGATTGATGCGAGTGGCCCACCGGATGCCGTCGGTGACCTCGTCCGGGCAGCCATCAAGGAACGGTTTTCCGAGCTCGCTGGATAGCAGAGGGTGTGATCGATGGCATGGCAGGGGATCGAAGGGCATGACGATGTGGCGGCTCGGTTCGTCCGGGCCGAAGCCCGCGGACGGATCGCCGGGTCGTACCTCTTCACCGGTCCGGCCGGTGTCGGGAAGGGAGCGTTTGCAAAGGCGCTCGCCCGGGCACTCGTGTGCCTCGACCCCAAGCCTGGACTGATGGCATGCGGTCAGTGCAGCTCATGCGTGCAGGCGAGCGCGGGCAGCCATCCCGACATCGACGTCGTCTCCAAGCCCGCCGACAAGAGCACGATCCCGCTCGATTTCTTCATCGGCGATGCGGCCCACCGGATGCGCGAAGGGCTCTGCTGGCGGATCCGGTTGCGGCCCGCCGTCGGAGCGCGGAAGGTGGCGATCATTTTGGATGCCGACTTCCTCGCTGAGGAGGCTGCCAACTGCCTGCTCAAGACGCTCGAAGAGCCACCGCCGGGCGCGGTCATCATCCTCGTTGGCACGGGGCCAGAGCGGCAGTTGCCGACGATCCGCTCACGGTGCCAGTTGATCCGATTCAGGCCGCTTGACACCGTGACCGTGCAGCGGCTGATCGTGGAGGAGCTCGCCCGCGCAGGCGACGACACTCCTCCCGAAGCGATCCTCGCAGCGGCAGCCGCATCGGGAGGCAGCATCGATCGCGCTCGGCTCATGCTCGATCCTGACCTCGGAGCGTTTCGTGAGCGGCTCATCGGACTGCTCGCGCGGCGACCGCTCGCGGGCGTCGAACTTGCCCGTGAGGTGAATTCCATCGTCGAGGCTGCGGGCAAAGAAGCCCCACCCCGACGCGGCCGGCTCACGGCCGTGCTGGCTGCGGCCGTCGAGTTTTTTCGCGCCGCCGTCCGCCATGCTGCGACGGGCGAACTACCGAGCGATCCTGTGATGGCCCGTGGCGTGGCGGAGTGGTCGGCGGATGGTGACGAGGCCACCGTCGCGCTCGAGCAAACCATCGACACACTCGATGCGATTGAACGCAACGCCCATCTTCCCACGCTCATCGATGCGTGGACCGCCGTGCTCGAAGCACCGCGGCTTGCCTGGTCTACCTGACCATCCACGGCACTCGCCTGGATTGCCGGATCCGCAGGGCCGCGGCAGGTGGTGACGTCGGTCGAGGCGGAACCTGGAAGACCATGCGGGCAACAAACGAGCCGATCGAATCTGCCGGTCCTTCGTGCCGATCCACAAATGCGGGGTGTGCGGGGGGTGTCGTGCCCCGCGAACGCACGGGCGGACGGCGAGCGATTCATGGGCAGCAAACGCCACCATGTCGGCGGACGCGGCGGGGTGATCCTGACGGCTGCATTTGTGGCCGGCACGGTTGCCGCGGTCGCAGTCGTGGTCGATCCCTCCGCTGATCGCGGGGCTCAGCCATTCTTTGGCTTGCCCGATGAGGCGTTCGGCCTGCCGCTCGAAGCCATTGAACCGCCGCCGCGGCTCGTTTCAGGATCGCCATCGCGCGAAGACTTCGCATCTAGCGAAGCCTTGCCGCAGCGAGTATCCGCACCGCAACCGCTCCCGGCTCCTGCCGCTCCGACGCTCGCTCCGCTGCCAAGTATCGCACCGCCCTCCGCGTCGG
>JBGTKO010000382.1:0-1591 GCA_041744595.1 Pirellulales bacterium | reverse complement strand
TCAACCAACGCGAGCCCGGAGGCGGGAGCGGCCGGGCGGAGGCCCGGCAAGGCCGCCGGGTGCATGGATGCCCCGCCGGCCGTAAAGAAGCCCTCGCGCCAGCGTGGGGACAGCGGGTGGTTGTGCGAGCCCGCACATGATTGGCAACGGGACGTCACGCCACCCGCAGTCCCACCTGCTTGCGCAGGTGGGCTTTTATTCGGAATGGTGGATGAACCAAACGCGAGCCCGGATGTGCGGGCGGCGCCCGGAGGTCCTGGAAGGCCGCTTGGGGCATGGCTGCCGCGCCGGCCGTGAAGTCATTCGCCCGGCAAGCGAAGCAGGGCCGCACCACGCGTGAAGCCGGCGACCCCCTTCTCGGCGACCCCGAAAACTGAACAATCGCGAGCCGGGCGGGGCTGTGCATCCGCCGGCGTGATCACAGCGTGGGAGAGTTTCGCATGGCTCGGCAGGTAGCAGTGGCGGTTGACCTCGGGGCTTCAGGTGGTCGGGTCGTGTCGGGCGCCTTCGACGGTAGGCTTCTCGAGCTCGAAGAAGCGCACCGGTTCGAGAACGGTCCCATTTCGTTTGCCGGCCAGCTCATCTGGGACCTTCCACGACTCTGGCAGGAGGTGGTCGCTGGACTGCGGGCAGCAGCGATCACGCACGGCTCGCGAATCACGAGCATCGGCGTTGATACCTGGGGCGTCGATTTTTCTTTTCTCGGCCGTGACCGTGTCTTACTTGGCAATCCCGTTTGCTACCGTGATCCGCGCACCCGCGGGATGCTTGCCGCAGCCGAGGCGATCGTGCCGCGGGCCGATATTTTCGGCGCGACAGGTCTCCAGTTCATGGAGATCAATTCGCTCTATCAGCTTCTCGCGATGCGGAAGGCCGAGAGCAGTATCCTGGCCGCGGCCGACCGCATGCTCATGATTCCCGACCTCTTTCACTGGCTTCTCTCCGGCGAAGTCTCCAATGAGCGCACGAATGCCAGCACGAGCCAGTGCTTCGATCCGCAGTCCGGCGACTGGGCATATTCAATGCTCGAACGGTTTGACATCCCGCGTGGAATTTTTGGCCCGATCACTCCACCGGGGACCGAGCTTGGCTCGCTCCGTGCGGATGTGGCCGCCGACACGGGGCTCGGTGGTGTTCGCGTGATCGTGCCGGGCACACACGACACGGCGAGTGCCGTTGCGGCGGTGCCGGCCCACGAGCCTCCTGCAACTCGTCCCGACTGGTGCTATGTGAGCCTCGGCACGTGGGCCCTCGTGGGCGCGGAGCTGGCAAGCCCGCTTGTCACACCAGAGTGTCTGGCCCACAACTTCACAAACGAAGCCGGCATTGGTGGCACGACGCGGCTGCTCAAGAACGTCTGTGGCCTCTGGCTCGTCCAGCAGTGCCGCGCCGCGTGGCAGCGTGCGGGGAAGGAATGGGCGTGGGATCAGCTCACGGCGCTGGCGGCCGAGGCGGCGCCACTGGTGACGCTTGTCGATCCGAATCATCCGTCACTCGTCGCGCCGGCCGACATGCCTGCGGCGATCCGTGAACTGGCCCGCACGAGGGGTGAGCCCGAGCCGCAGACCACGGCGGCGACGGTGCGGGCGGC
>JBGTKO010000381.1:0-8459 GCA_041744595.1 Pirellulales bacterium | reverse complement strand
AACCGGCCCTCCAGGCCACGCGCCCTCTCCATAAAAGCCCCCCTGCGCGAGCAGGGGGGACTGCGGGTGGCGGCTCATCCCGTTGTCCATCATAACCGTAGTATTGCACCGACGCCTCCGCCTATTTTTGAATAGTGCGGGTGGCGTATCGTCCCGTTGTCCATCATGACGAGGTTCGCCCAACAACCCGCTGTCCCCACGCTCGCGCGAGGGGCTTGGATGACGGTCCGAACCTTTTGTCGCTTTGCGTAATAAAAAGCCTCGATTCAATGCCAAACAACGACCAACGCAATGCGACTGGCTTTACCTCCCCGCCGGCTGACGGCGGCCTGTCGATTGACCGGCTTGCCCAGGCCTTTGCCACGATGATGGGCCACGGGGATACAACCCCCGCTCCGTCGCCCGCGGCCGTCATGCAGGTTGATACGTCGCCTGATCTCGATGAAGAAGCTGCTCGCGACGACGGCCGCGTGAGCCCGCTGTCGATTCTCGAGGCGTTGCTGTTTGTTGGAATGCCGGGGGGGGAGCCGCTTTCGAGCAAGGTTGCCGCGGGGCTCATGCGGGGCGTTGAGCCACCGGAGATCGACGAGCTCGCCGCGGAGCTCGCGACGATGTACCGCGACGAGAATCGTCCCTATGAAGTGGTCTCGCGAGGCAATGGCTGGGCGATGCGGCTGCGGCCTGAGTTCGCGGGCTTTGGCGCTGTCCTCGAGCAAAGGAACCGAATGGTACGACTCGACGGCGAATCGCTCGACGCGCTGGCGGTTGTGGCGTGGAATCAGCCCGTGCCGCGAGACAAGCTCATCGAGTTTGGCTGCGACGCTCGGCCTGCCACACTGCGAACACTTGTCCGCCGTGGCCTGCTGGCGATCGAGAAGGCAGATGAGCCCGACGCTGTTCCTGCGTATGTGACGACGCGAAAATTTCTCGACGTGTTCAACCTGGAAAGCCTCACGGATCTCCCGCCGCCGCACGAACCGCCGCGGTAGCTTCACGCGGCGCTCGAACCTCCGGACTCGCGATGCCTTGCGTGTGGGCCCATAGAAGCCCACGTGCGCGAGCAGGTGGGACTGCGGGTGGCCCGCCTTCCCGTTTCCCATCATGAACGGTCTCGCCCAACAACCCGCCGTCCCCACGCTGGCGCGAGGGGCTTCTATGGCGAATTCGCTGCCTCGGCGATCGCCTGGTCCCGCGTGGTGATCTCACCATCAAGCTGAAGCATGCGAATCCGTGCGAGCGTGGCCCCGAGCGCCGGCCCCGCCAGCACACCAGCCGCGAGCAAATCATTTCCCGTGACAAGCGGCGGCGGATCGATCTCATCACGCGGTCGTGCCACGTGAGATGAAAACGCTGCAGCAGCGGCGCCATCAAAAAGCCCGCAGGCAGCTCCCGCACGGAGGCAATCAGCCAAGAGCGGCGCCCGTGGGTCGGCAATCCACGGCTGCAACTTTGACCACTTCCACTCGGCAAGCCGTGGCTCATCGCTGATCGCCTCCACACCCTCCCGCAACCACGTGGCCGCTTTCGCTTCGTAGTTCGAAAGCCGGAGCCGCAACGCGATCGATGCGACCGTGCGAGCATCCTGCCCTGCACAAAGCGTCGCAAGCGCCTGCGGTAGGTTCGGCTCGTCGAGCGCCCCGATGATCCTCGCGGCATCGGACCATTCCTGATCGCCTCCCGCTCCATGTGGTGCCACCTCTGGCAGCACCTCACGAGCGAGCCCGGTGGCCGCCAACAGTTCGAGCCCCTCGCGACGTCCGGTTCGGGACACGATCGCACGCAGCTCAGCCGCGATCCGTTCCGGACTCACGCTGATGACAAGATGCCTCATCCGTTCGAGCGCCGCGCGCGTCTCCGACTCCATGACGAATCCGAAAAACGCCGTGAACCGAATGGCTCGCAGCATGCGGAGATGGTCTTCGGCAAACCGCATCGCTGGCGCGCCGATCGCTCGAACGATTCCCGCGGCGAGGTCCTCGCGGCCGCCGACGAAGTCGTGTACCTCACCGGTGAGTGGATCGAGAAAGAGACCGTTGATCGTGAAGTCTCGCCGCTGAGCGTCCTCGCGAGCCGAGCAAAAAGTGACGCTCGCTGGCCGGCGGCCGTCGGTGTAGTCCGCGTCGGTCCGGAACGTCGCCACCTCCACCTGCCCGGCACCCTTGGAGCCGAGGACCGTGATCACGCCAAAGGCTGCCCCCACAGCGAGGGTTCTGCGGTGCCCAAATACCCTTCTCACAACGTCAGGGGTGGCGGCCGTGGCCACGTCGTAATCCTTGGGTGTCCGGCCCAAAAGCTCGTCTCGAACACAGCCGCCAGCCCAGTAGGTTTCGTGTCCATCCCCTCTCAAGCGGGCCACGACCGAGGCCGCAAACTCGCGGGAAGCCACAGGGTCGCAAGGAATGGCTGCCATGGAGAAGCTTTGACCGTTGACGGAGGGCAGTCGCGTCGAATAAGATTCGTGAATCGGGGGTTGCCAACCCAGGCACATTTTTTATTCGTGTCTGCCTGGCTGGAAGCACTCGAGAATTTTTGTAGTTCATTTCTTCATTTCATGCCCACGAAAGCCCCTTTTTGAGGGCGGAGGTTTTTCTCATGTCTACGTTTCTTCACAATTCGAAGCGACGGGGGTTCACCCTTGTCGAGCTCTTGGTGGTGATCGCGATCATCGCCACACTCATTGGCCTGCTCGTCCCGGCGGTGAATAGCGCCCGCGAGGCAGCCAGGCGTACCGGTTGCCTTGTCAACGTCAAGGGGCTTGCCACGGCTGTCATGGTTTTTGAAAACACCCGAAACCGGCTGCCGGCTGCCACTGACCGTAACGAAGGCACCAGCCGTGCGGGGACCTGGGCGGCGAGTAACCTTGGCAGCGGTTATAGCTGGATCTTCCACATCCTCCCCTACATGGATGAGAAGGCGTTGTACGACAACGTGTCCGGCAACACGGGCAAGCTCCAAAACGGCCCGTTCAGCGTCGGCTTCAACGGCAACGCTACGCCCCCAGCCGGAGGTGCTTGGACAGCCCAGAACGCAACCGCGGCCAACAGCGGTGGGCATGCCTCGACCGCCGTCGTTTCTCCGCTCCTGTGCCCGAGCTCGGGCGGCGGCAGCTCAGTTGAAACCACGAACGCGGGCGCGACCGGTGGCCTTTCTTGGTCCAGCGAGTACGCAACTTTCCAGGGTTCGATTGGCAACAACCGAGTTGCTGTCACGAACTACAAGGCGATGGCCGGCACCCACATGAACACGGCCGCCACTCCGATCGTGCCTTCCACGAATGGTGGCATCCAGTTTTCACCCGATGTCGGTGTCAATCCGTCGATGACTGCCACGCCATGGTTTGCAACCCGCCTTGGTGTTCCTCAGGGTCAGATCACCGACGGCACGTCCAAGACGGTGATCATTGCTGAAACAAAGGAGCGAGGTTATTCGTCGTGGATTGATGGCACTTCCTGCTGGGTCGTCGCCTACGACCCGAATCTCCCGGCGCCTTTCTACGTCAACGGCGGCTGGAGCACGACGTCAGGCACGATGACCCCCATCACTCGCTGTGCGCTGTCCGTTCAGCCCTCGCTTTCGCCCCTGACTCGATTCCTGCCCACGGCTTCGTTTCCGACGAACCGCATCGCCAACGGCATGGCATACGGCACGAGCAGCGATCATCCGGGTGGGCTCGTGATGCATGCCTTCGCCGATACGCACGCAGTGCCAATTTCGACCGACATTGATCCGTCGGTGTACTTGGCGATTTGCTCGCGGAATGGTGGCGAGATGGCAACCATCGATCCGTAGTCGGGCAAGCTATCGCTTGCATGAGCTCACGGGGCCGTCGCCAGGCATCTGGCGGCGGGCCCCGATCGTTTTCAGACTACCCTACCGACACGGGCAACCCTGAGCCGCGCAGCGGGTAGACAACGGGCTCGCCCAACAACCCGCAGTCCCCACGCTTGCGCGAGGGGCTTCTATGACGGAGCGGAAAGCCGGGGTATTCTCATCGATGCCTCATCCTCAAGGAGCCGTGAACCATGTCGATCGATCCCCGCCTAGCCGTGTCCCGTCGTGATGCCCTCCGTGTCGGTGGCCTGTCGGCTGCTGCCGCTGCGGCCTTCGCCGGTCTCCAGTCCGCCCATGCCGAGAACCCCTCGAGCGACACGATCAAGGTGGGCTTGATCGGGGCCGGCGGCCGTGGCACCGGCGCCCTCCAGCAAACGCTCTCCGTGCCTGGATCCAACGTGAAGGTGACGGCGATCGCCGACGCGTTTCAGCACAGGATTGATGCGGCCCTCAAGGGCGTCGAGAAGATGGCAGACAAAGTTGATTGCCCTGACGACCGTCGGTTCACGGGACTTGACGCGGCGCAGAAGGTGATTGACCTCCCAGACGTTGATATGGTGATTCTCGCAACGCCGCCGGGCTTTCGCCCGTATCACTTCGACGCCGCGATCAAGGCAGGTAAGCATGTCTTCATGGAGAAGCCGGTCTGCGTCGATTCGTTTGGCGCGAGGCTCTGCCTCGAGGCAGCGAAACTCGCGGATGAGAAAAAACTCAAGGTCGTGGTCGGGCTTCAACGGCGGTATGACGAGAAGTATCGTGAGACGATTGCCCGCATTCGTGACGGCCTCGCCGGCGACATCATCGGTGGGCAGGTCTACTGGAACGGTTCGAACATCTGGTACCGCGACCGTCAGCCGGACCAGAACGAAATGCAGTTCCAGGTCAACAACTGGTACCACTTCAACTGGCTCTGCGGCGACCACATCTGCGAGCAGCATGTCCACAACATCGACGTGGCCAACTGGGTGCTCGGTGCCGACGCCCCGCTGGGCTACCACCCTGTGAAGGCCTACGGCATCGGGGGCCGCCAGGATCGGTCGCGGAACAGCGAGATCTACGACCACCACTCGATCAACTTCTCGTATCCGAGGGGTGTGCAGATCCTGAGCCAGTGCCGTCAGTTCCCAGGGGGCGACACCCGGGTCAACGAGTTTTTCCAGGGTTCGAAGGGCACCGTGAAGATTGGTGAGATCACCGACTACGACGGCAAGGTGCTCTGGAAGTATGCGGGCAAGTCGCCCAATGCCTATCAGGTGGAGCATGACGAATTGCATGATGCAATCCGCAACGACAAGCCGCTCAACAACACCTACTATGGTGTGACGGCGAGCTTCGCGGCGGTTCTCGGCAGGCTCGCGACCTACTCCGGCAAGGAGCAGGACTACGAGAAAGCCCTCGCCCTTGATTACCGCCTGATGCCTGAGAACCCGACGTGGGATTCGCAGCCACCGGTGCTGCCTGATGCCGACGGGATGTATCTGCCGCCAATGCCTGCGAAGTTCAAGGTCGTGGATGTCACGAAGATCGGCCTGTCATGATCGTCGGCATTCCAAAGGAGACAAAACACGACGAGTACCGTGTCAGCCTCCTGCCGGTGGGCGCCGAGGAGCTTGCCCGAGCGGGGCACAGCGTGGTCTTCGAACGCTCCGCCGGAGCGGGGTCGGGCCTTCCTGACGAGGCCTACGCCGCATGCGGCGCCACGCTCGTCGATTCTGCCGTCGAAGTGTTCGGGCGAGCTGATCTCGTGGTCAAGGTCAAGGAGCCGCAGCCGCCCGAACTGAAACTCTTGCGGAAGGGGCAGACGCTCTTCACGTATTTCCATTTCGCGGCCGACCGGGGGCTCACCGAGGGTTTTCTGGCGACGTGTGCGACGGCCGTCGCGTATGAAACGCTTCGCGATGAAAGAGGCCGGCTGCCGCTGCTCATTCCAATGAGCGAAGTTGCCGGCCGCATGAGCATTCAGGAGGGAGCAAAATTTCTTGAGCGTCCGCAGATGGGGCGAGGGATTTTGCTGGGAGGCGTGCCGGGCGTCGCGCCCGCGAACGTGCTTATCCTCGGTGCGGGCACGGTGGGTGCTAATGCCGCGAAGGTCGCCGCTGGGTTTGGGGCCGATATCGCGCTTCTCGACACAAACCTCGAGCGGCTTCGTTACCTCGACGATGTGACGGCGCCAAACATCGACTGCCTCTTTTCCGACCGGCATCTCATCCGCGAGCGACTGAGCTGGGCTGACCTCGTGATTGGCAGCGTGCTCATCCCGGGTGCCCGTGCGCCAAATCTCGTCGAGCGGGAAGACCTGAAGCTCATGAAGCCGGGCGCGGTCATCATCGACGTGGCCATCGACCAAGGGGGCTGCATCGCCACGAGCCGTCCGACCACTCATGCCGAACCGACCTACATCGTGGACGATGTCGTTCACTATTGTGTGACAAACATGCCCGGGGCCGTGGGCCGCACGAGCACCTATGCCCTCTGCAATGCCACGCTCCCCTACGTTATCGACCTTGCCTCTGCCGGCGTGGCCGGGGCCGCCCGATCGAGTCTCGCCATCCGTTCAGCGGTCAATGTGTTCGAAGGCCGGCTGGTCCAGCCCGCGGTAGCCGCCGCGTTTGGCCTCCCCTGCGAATCATTGCCGTGAGCCCGAACTCTCCCCAATACAAGCCCCCTGCGCGAGCAGGGGGAGGTGTCTTTACGCGGCGCAGGCCATCCATGGCCCTGCTTCGCTTGCCGGGCCTCCGCCCGGAACGTAACCGGCCCTCCAGGCCCTTGCGCGGCAGCCAATAAAAGCCCCACTGCGCGAGCAGGGGGGACTGCGGGTGGCATACCGTCCCGTTGGCTATCATGAGCGAGTTCGCCCAACAGCCCGCCGTCCCCACGCTCGCGCGAGGGGCTTTTATTCCTGATGTCCATGCCATCAATGCCTCACGCTCAATCACCATCATCCGCCCCGCAATCGCTCCGCTGGGTTGGCGAGGCTGACGGCCATCTCGACATCCTCGACCAGACGCTTTTGCCGAGCCGCCTGAAATGGGTCGCGGGCCGCGATGTCGAGACGGTCGTCGAGGCCATCAAGAGCCTTCGCGTGCGTGGGGCCCCCGCGATCGGCATCGCCGGGGCCTACGGCCTGGTTGTCGCGGCTGGCGAAGCAGTTCGTGCATGTCAGGCTCCCGACGCGGCGCGAGCCCATGTTCTCGCCCGCGGAGAAGTTATTGCCACCGCGCGACCCACGGCCGACAATCTCCGCTGGGCCGTGGAGCGATGCATCGGCGTCATCAATCATCTTGGAAGCAGTGAGACCGCCGAGAAACTTGCCGAGGCGATTCTTGCCGAGGCGCGGGCGATCCATGCCGAAGACCACGATCTCTGCGCCGCGATCGGCGAGCATGGGCTCGAAGTTCTTCCCGAAGGCAACATCCTCACCCACTGCAACACGGGCGGGCTCGCCACCGGCGGCGCGGGCACGGCGCTGGCTGTCATTGCAGCAGCGTGGGATGCCGGCCGACGGTTCACCGTCTTCGCCGACGAGACGCGGCCACTCTTCCAGGGTTCGCGGCTGACCGCGTGGGAGCTGGTGCAACGTGGCATTCCCGTGACTGTCCTGTGTGACTCGGCCGCTGGCCACCTCATGGCCACCGGCCAGGTAGCCGCCGTGATTGTGGGGGCCGATCGGATCACCGCCTCTGGTGACACCGCCAACAAGATCGGCACGTATTCCCTCGCGGTCCTCGCAAACGCCCATGGCATTCCGTTTTTTGTCGCCGCCCCGTCGAGCACGTTTGACCTTGCGATTGATTCCGGCAGCGACATCCCGATCGAGGAGCGGCCTGCGGCCGAGGTACTCGCGCCGCTGGGTGTCCAGGCAGCCCCCGCAGGCGCTGCCGCATACAACCCTGCATTCGACGTCACGCCCGCGCGGCTCATCCGGGGCATCGTCACCGAGCGGGGCGTCATCGCACCTGTCACCCGTGACGCCATCCGGGGAATGCTCGCGCCATGAGTGGCTTTCGATCGCCATAGAAGCCCCTCGCGCCAGCGTGGGGACGGCGGGCCGTTGAGCCACCCCGCTCATAATTGAAAAAGCGACGTTGCGCCACCCGCAGTCCCACCTGCTCGCGCAGGTGGGCTTGTATTGGAGGACGCGCAAGGCCTGGAGGGCCGGTTGAGTTCCGGGCGGAGGCCCGTCCCATAGACCCAGCGGTCCCCCACGCCCTTGGCCGTCCCGGAGTAAACTCATGGTTGTCATTGCCCCCGGACCGCCCGCCGAATGAATCCTCACGCCACCGTCACTGGAAGCATGCCTGTGGCGGCTGGTTCATCGGTGAGCCCATCCAATCCGTTTCCGGGATACCGCCCTCCTGAGTCGTCCTATGACGAGCTCTCCGGCGCTGACGGCCAGCCGCGTCCCCACTGGCAGCGGCTCGTCGAGCTCCTCGGTTCGTGGCAGCCGGCGGAACTGGCCGACCGGTGGGAGCAGGCACGCCGACTCATCCGCGACAATGGCGTCACGTACAACGTCCTGGATCAAGCGGCGAGCGAGCAGCGGCCCTGGGTGCTCGACCCGATTCCGCTCGTGATTGCTCAGGCCGACTGGGAGCGGCTCGAGGTCGGCATCAACCAGCGGGCCCGCG
>JBGTKO010000380.1:0-2369 GCA_041744595.1 Pirellulales bacterium | reverse complement strand
CATGGATGTCATTGTCGTCACCTACTCACTCGTTACGGATCCGCCCGAACAGAGCGGGACCCATCTACCATTCACCCGACCGCCTGCGGTTCTGGTCCACTTCCCAGAACCGCAGCGGGGCCTGCACTTGCACTGCGATGGGCCAGCCAGAACCACTTACACGGAAACCTCACACCTGCTGGCCGCACCATCCTCACTCGTTACGTCACCAAACCAGAGCACTGTTTACGCCGTCTCACGAGAACTAGTAGCACGACTAATGTGGCATAAGAAGGACTACTATTGTCCGAACTCTGCTCGTCTCTGTGGTGATGTCGTGGCGCGAAAATCAGCGCGGGGCAGTCGAGCGCCTTACAAATTTGCAAAGACTGTACTTTTTTGCGAACTTTCCGGACTTGCGTCTCGGGGCGGAGCCCGCAGTGATCCAGGCCTCAACAAATAGTTGCGTCACCGGCGACAGATGAATGGCTTCCAGGCTATTCCCTGGCGGCGGATTCCTGCTCCCCGTGCATGGAAGTGCCCTCCGGTCCCCGACCGTCAAGGAATGATGACGCGCGACCAACCCGCAGCTTTCAATCCGCCACGGTCCGACTTGAGGCCTATGCCGCTCTGGTGGATCACCATGCGCTCGGCGGGGAAGGGCCTGATCAGGGCGAAGGCCTCATCCGGTGTCCCGGTCAGCCATTCCTCGTAGTCGACAGGATCGAGGATTGTCGGCATGCGATCCGGGTGGGTCTCCCTCGTCAGGGCATTCGGCGTGGTCGTCACCATCGACGAGGTGATCAGCCCGCGCTCCCCGTTGCCGCCATCGTTGCTGCCGTCTGCACGCCAGACGCCAGCCAGCGCGAAGGGAGGGCGGTCCGCATCCCCGACCACCCCGAACCATACATAGGTGGCCGGGTTGCGCCCCTTGGCCTCACAGAAGCTCGTAGCCGGGATCAGGCAGCGGCGGTCTTCGAAACTCTTGCTCCAGAACCGCGAGCTGCGCAGCTTGTCGTCCCGCGCGTTGTTCACCGCCTTCGGCTGGATCGGCTTGCCGGTCTTCTTTGACACCTGGGGCATCACGAAGCCCCATGCCGCGTTCTCGAGCCAGCGTGCGCCATCAGAATCTGTCCCGACGATCGGTGCCATGGTTTTGGGAAAGATGGCGGGCAGCGGCTCGGCATTGCCCAACCTGTCATTCGCGGGATGGACCGCGAACAGCTGGCGCATGGCGGCCGCCGGCATGGTGTTCGAAAAGAGGTTGCACACGCGAGCAAAGATACGTCGCCGGGTGACGCGAGCATACTCAATTGTGACGTGACTGCTTTGCTGAGGCGGGTAGCCGCTCCCGACGACATCGCGAAGTGGCGACAATCTGCGTATCGAGCGCGCACGAACCGAGAGAGCGTCCTCGGCATTTCAGCCACGAAAAGCTAGCCGGACTGCGCGGCCAATGGTGAGAAGCCCCGCGCACGGCGGGGCTCCTCGCCTTGCGTACCCTGCTCATCCGCAGGTGTTGGCATTCCCGCCCGAATTCTCGCAGCTTGGATTGACACGGTTCGGGCCGCCACCTCGCACGGGCGGCGTGGCCGCGGGGGGCGTGGTCACAGGGGGCGTGACGTTGTCAGGCACAACCTCATTGTCATTGCCCGGCGTCGTCTCGTCCTCCGAGGCAGCATCCTGTTCGTCGCCGGTCGTGGGGGCAGTGTTGTCTTCGTCGGCATCCTGCGAAGCAGGCACCTCAGTCGAAGCCTCTTCCTCTACACGCTCCGCCGCATCTTCGCTGCCGACGCCGCGGTCGGGCAATGGAGCGTGAGGCTTGAACATCCCGATCCGCAACGACGAGGAGTCACTGTCGCGCTGGTGGGGAAGGTTTCTCTGGACTACGTCGGAGGGGACGCAACCGGCCGTCACAAGTGCGACGGCACTTGCCATAAGCAAGAGTTTCATTTGGTACCTCGTCAATCGTTACTTCGCCCACAACACGCGGGCGATCGTTAGTGATTAACGGGACGCTGTGGAGTTTCTGAGGCGCTGCAGTGACTTCTTGGGGTCAGAACACATGAATCGCGCAGGGATGGCCGGAGGCTGATTTCGGCAAGTGACGCGGCCCTTGGTTGGGGTTCCATAATCCCTACCTGCTCAACTTTTCCAGCCGCGCAGACAACCCCTTCACGTTCGACACCTGCCACCTTCCGCCCCGACGCGTGCGCATGCCGCGGTCGTTGAGGGCGGCGGCGATGCCGCGCAGGGTGGTGATACCTTTCGCCCTGATGTCCGCGATCACCGGGGCGAGGTCGGCGGCGAAAGCCTAAAGCATTTCGGGAGAAACGTGAATCGTAGGATTCCCAAGGGGTTCTGTTTGTGATTCATCCTGTTTGGGAGGA
>JBGTKO010000379.1:0-2617 GCA_041744595.1 Pirellulales bacterium | reverse complement strand
GCCGAGCGATTGAATGACCGCGCGGGCGAAGATGAGCTCGGCTGCGACGCGATCCGTCGACGGTGCTGCACCATCTGAAATCCGAAACGTCACGACCCCGCGCCGCCAGGCTCCCGGCCGCACGTGTGGCATGACAACCGCCGCCCGCGCCTTGAGCGCCCCTTCAGCTCCCGGCTGGCATCCGCACAAAAGGAAGCCACCGGCCGACACGAGAGGCAGTGTGTGCAGGGGGGCTTGCGGCATGGCATCCATCATGACATGGGCTTTCAAGATTCAAAAAAAGCCCCTCGCGCAAGCGTGGGGACGGCGGGTGGTTGGGCGAGCCCGGCAGACGATGGAGAACGGGAAGTCGCGTTCCCCGCAGTCCCCCGGCTCGCGCCGGGGGGCTTCTATTGCGGCCATTGAGTTCGCGCGGCCACGCGAAAAGGCATCAGCTCGGGGTTGCCCGAGCCACGGCTGGCAATCTGGCCATCCTCGAGGCAGCCACCTTCCCACCTTGCCCGCACTGCCGCAGTCTCGCGCGACTTTGACGATTGGTCCAAGTTTGCGGGCTTTTCCGTCCGATAGCTGATGTGCTGCCGCTGCGCCTCGGGTGCAGGCACGGAGTCGGGGGGCTCCGTGCCAGAGACGCTGTCGTTCGACAGAGTCTCACGTTCGAGGCGCGGCGGCGGTCGCGACCGAATAGTTCCGAGTCGAACACCGAGCCCCCTGTGTACCGCACCCTCAAAACAACTTGGGTCGTTTTCACGAGCATCGCGCTCGTGGCATCAGGATGCGCGCCGAGACAGCCGTTCTACTTCTTCGAAGACGGCGACCTCTCGCACTACGTCGGGTCGATTCAAAAACTCGAATACCCTGATAGCTGCCAGGAGCCACTCTCTGAAGCGGCCGGGGCCACTGAGCCCCTCACGCTTTCGAATCCTGCGTTTGACGAGATCTGGGAGCTTTCGCTCGAGGACGCGATCCGCACGGCGCTCGAGAACGGCAAGGTGCTGCGAAATCTCGGCGGCCGGTTCGCGAGCTTTGGGGGACCGCGGCCCCAGACCGGTGAGCCCGCCGTCTCGCTGCTCACCGCCCCGACGCTCACTCCGACGATCTATGACCCGGCCATCACCGAGACCGACCCCTTCCGCGGTGTTGAAAGCGCGCTTGCTCTCTTCGACGCTCAGCTCTCGAGCTCGCTGACCTGGGAGCGGCAGAACCGCCCGCAGAACATCGGCGGTGTGGGTAACTTCATCTTCCAGCAGCAGTTCCTCGGCGACACCGGCAACTGGACCAGCGGCATCCAAAAGCGGACCGCGACTGGTGCGACCTGGGGCTTCTCGAACCAGACTCTCTACGACAACAACAACTCCCCGATCCGTCAGGCGGGCGTGCCATCGACGTGGCAGACGAACTACGACTTCACGTTCAACCAGCCGCTCCTCCAAGGTGCCGGTGCTACCTACAACCGCATCGCCGGCCCCGACTTCTTCGACAACCTCTACGGCCGCCCGGTCTTCCGTGGCGTGCTCCTCGCGCGAATCAACGCCGATATATCCCTCGCGGAGTTCGAGGCGGGCGTTCGCAATCTCGTGAGCGACACCGAGCAGGCCTACTGGGAGCTCTACTTCTCGTACCGCAACCTCGAAGCCCGCAAAGCCGGCCGCGACAGTGCCCTCGAAGCCTGGCGGAAGGTGCATGCCCTCTATGTCGAGCAGTCCCGCGGCGGCGAGGCCGATAAAGAGGCCCAGGCCCGCGAGCAATACTTCTTCTTCCGCAGCGAAGTCGAGCAGGCCCTCAGTGATGTCTATCGCTCGGAGAGCCGGCTTCGATTCATGATGGGCATCGCCGCGAGCGACGGCCGGCTCATCCGCCCCTCCGACGAGCCGACGACCGCCCGGATCACGTTCGACTGGCAGCAGTCGCTCGTCGAGGCCCTTTCGCGGTCGGCGGAGCTTCGCCGTCAGAAGTGGGTCATCAAGCAGCGGGAGCTCGAGCTTGTCGCCGCGAAGAACCTGATCCTCCCACGGCTCGACATGGTGGGCCGCTACCGGTTCCTGGGCATGGGTCAGGATCTCATCAATCAAGACTACAGCCCCTACAACGCCAACGGTCTCGATCCCCTTGCCGGCACCGATGCCTACTCGACGCTCTTTGCGGGCCAGTTCCAAGAATGGCAGGCGGGGGCCCAGTTCCTCATGCCGCTCGGGTTCCGCCGCGAGTTGGCCACCGTCCGCCACCACCAGCTCCAGCTTGCCCGCGAACGGGCGCGGCTCCAGGACGAAGAGCTCGAGGCATCCCACGCACTGGTCGATGCGATCCGCAACGTCGATACGAATTTCGCGCTGGCCCAGACCAACTTCAACCGCCGCGTCGCCGCCGAGCGGCAAGTGGAGGCCGTGCAGGCAGCCTACGATGCCAACACCGTCACGCTCGACGAGCTCCTTCGAGCCCAGAGCCGCCGTGCCGACGCCGAGAGCTCCTACTACCGCACGGTGGTCGATTACAACCGCTCGATCGCCCAGCTCCATTTCCGCAAAGGCTCTCTGCTGGAATACAACGGCGTCTTCCTGTCCGAGGGCCCGTGGCCTGGGAAGGCCTACTTCGACGCCCACCGCCGGGCCCGGCAGCGGGA
>JBGTKO010000378.1:0-3175 GCA_041744595.1 Pirellulales bacterium | reverse complement strand
ATGATCCGTGTGGTCTGCGTGATCTATGGGGTGCATGTCCTCCGTGCGATCGGGCCGGTCATGCTTTTTGCCGATACCGTGGCCCTCGTCCTGCTCACGCTCACGCCCCTTCCTGTGGTATCGATCATGGGGGGAATACGGCTTACGGAGAGTGAACAAATCGTGCAGGCGACCTCCCTGTTGATCACTGTTGCTGGGGTACTCAGTTGGCCAATCTGGTTCTTGCTCACCTGCGGCTCGGCGAGGCTGGCTTGGGTCCACCCATCGCGTTCGCCACTCGCGACTGACCCGGCAATTCGCGTGGCCGTTTCGGCTTGGACCGCGGCCATCGGAGCGATCGTGTTTGGCCTGGCGCTCTTGCCATTCACCCAGCCGGCCCAGCAACTCCGAGCCAGCGTGGAGCACGACCTGCGGAACGGGCAGGTCCGCCGCGGGCTCATGACCATGTCAGAGCACGATCGCGAGGACTTTCCGCCTCATTGGGACCCGCCGCCGCGAGTTGGCTACCGTGAAAACACCCCAAAGCTGACCGAGGTGCTCATTAACCTGACTCATGTGCAGACGCGACCGTGGGTCGTCGAGATCTACAGAGAGAAGCTCGAGAACCAACTCGTTGGCCGTTTTGCTAGCTGGAACTTCTGGCCGAGAGTAGACAACGAATCGTTCGACGACGTGCTGACGATTGTCGAGACGCATTTCGTCGATACGCCACACTGGGAGAACATATGCCTTTCGCTTCGTCAGGAAGTGTCACCGGATAGCAGGCGAACACCCGAACAACAGACCCGCGTCCGCCGCATGTTGGAGTTGGCGTTTCCCGAAGAGAAGTGGATCGCCGACCCTGGGAGCCCCGGCGAGGAGTGACCAGAGGCTCCTGGGAAGCATCCGCCTGCGAATACGGATTCCGCGAGGGGTTGCCCGTGTCATGGAGCCGGCGTAGGAAACCAGCGCAGCCTGGAGGGCGGAGCGCAGTTTCCTCCGAGTGAGCGAAGGGCATGGAAGCCCGTAGCGAACGTCCGGCGACATGCCACGGGCAACCCCGAGCCGCGGCCAAACGCCACGTTCACCGGCCGCCGCGGCGGAGTCGCGTGAAGAGGCTGCGGTAGTCGCTCGGCCGAACGGTGACGATCGGGGGCGAGGTCTCATCGACCACGTCGAGGAGATCCTCCTCGATGACGATCATGTCTGAGTCGTCCACGATGTCGTCACTGACAGTCATGCCGGCGAGAGCCAGGCCGACCGACGCATCGATCGCGTCATGCCTGGCCTCGGCCGCTGGGCGATCGACAGCATCCGACGAACCATTTTTCGGCTGGGCCGGACCATTGTCTCGCTGGGCCGACCGTGGGCCGTCGTCACGTCGAAACGACGCCAGAATCCGGCCGAGGGCTTGACCCTCGCGGCTGGGGACGTGCCTGCGGGTGCTGAAGTCATCAGGACCACTCATCACGAACCGCTCGACGACCCGCTCCTCCTCCGCGAAGAGCTCCTCGAACGGATCCGTCGATAGGTCGAATACGAGTTCGACATCAGGGCCACTCCAAAGCTCTGCCGCCGCGACTTCAACGGTGGAGCGATGCACGTTCGCTGGTGCATCGCCGGCACCAAACTCAATGACGCCAAGCTCGTCGCCATTGCGAAAATTGTCGTTGAAGGATTCGGCGGGTTCGTCGCTGACGCTTGACGTCCGCGACATCGGCTCGAGGCCTGCCGGCGCTGGCAACCGTTGGATCTCCCGCCATGCTGTCGCGATGTCGGCGGGTGTCACGCGACGATCCGACTCGGCCACCAGTACGAGCGCCTGGTCGCAGACCTGATTGATCAGCCGCGGCACGCCCTCGGTCACTTTATAGACTGCGTCGTCACAGCCAGCCTCGAAGAGCTTGTCCCAGGTGAGCCCGGCCGCGGTGACCTGCGACCGAAGGTAGGCGAGCGTCTCGGTGTGGTCGAGCGAGTCGAGGTACCCACGAACGGTGATTCGCTGCGTGAGGCTCGCCATCCGCGGCGCGCCGAGCATCTCATCGAGTCGAGCCGAGCCCGCGAGGACAATATGGACCGCCGGCAAAGGCGTCGGGATGTTCGTGAGGATTCGCAGCTCCTCGATGAGACGAGTCGGAAGCGTGTGGGCTTCGTCCACGAGAATGGCGAGGCCACTGCCGGTGGCCGCGAGGGCACGAATCCGCTCGACGACGGCGATGCGAAGGTCGGCCTCGTCGATGCCCCGGTAGGGTTCACCGATCGCTGCCAGGATCGACTGCCAGAGGGCCCGCCTGGTGCAGATGCTCGCCCCTGTCAGAAGCGCCACATCAAAGTCATCACGGATCTGATCGGCCAACTTGAGCAGAAGGAGAGACTTGCCAGTGCCCGGTGGCCCCACGATGAGCGACACTCCCTCGGCACGGCGGATGCACCGCTCGGCGCCGCGAAGCGCCCCGTCGATCTCGGCGGCCGCAAAGTAAAACTGCGTCCGTGGGGAGGCCATGAAAGGACGGCTCGAAGGATGCCTGCTGGGGACGTGCATGGCGGGAGTCACCAAGGAAGGGGCGGCCGCACAGGATGGGCCGGACAAAATTTGATTTCGACCATTGACCCGCTGTTCCTACACCACGTCCCGCGGCCGTAGACTCTTCCAATCCGGAAAGACGCTCCAAACCGCGCGGTCACGCGGAATGCGCTGACGGCGTGCCACTCGAGTACGAGCCATGTCCCCCAAAGCTCCTCGAACTCCCCGAGGCCCTCGCCTGCTTGCCATGCCTGCTCCACTGTTTCGCGTGAAGGTCTGTGGAGTGACCAATGTCAACGATGCCCGGCTCGCCGCCGACGCGGGCGCCGACGCAGTGGGCTTCAACTTCGTGCCCGACTCACTTCGGTGCATCAAGCCGACCGCTGCACGCCAGGCCATCGAAGCGCTTCCGCACGGCGTGCTGGCAGTCGGCGTATTCGCCGGGATGCCGGCTGACGAGATTCTCGAGATCGCGAAGACCACGAAGCTCGGTGCGGTCCAACTCCATGGTCACCTCACCGGCGACGGCCTGGGGGTCGATCCGCCCTCACGATGTGCCGAGCTTGGCGACCTCCCTGTCATCCGCGCCGTAAGAATGGAAGCCGATGGTCTCGTGGCCGCGCGGGCTTGGCTCGCTGCCGCCGCCAAAGCAGGTCGCCTACCAGACATGCT
>JBGTKO010000377.1:0-13452 GCA_041744595.1 Pirellulales bacterium | reverse complement strand
GCTTGCTCGGCCGGCAGGAGCGAGTCAACCTCGACGGACGTGCCACCGTCGCCTTCCTTCGCGACGCCACCCGCCTTCGGGCCGGTGTATGCCGTCTCGTCGATGTCATGCTCGCCGTCGATCACCGCGAGAAGCTCGTCGGGAGCGGCGCGTTCCATGTCGAGTGCCTGATTGACTCGCTCCTTGCGGGTTGTTCCGAGGTCGTGCTCCTCGCCGCGGGTCAGTTCCGCGTCACCACGACCGCGATCAATGCCACCGATGCCCGGAGCACGGGCAAATGGGATCGATTCAAAGTCAAAATCAGGGGCCTCGGCAAGCGCCCGAAGCAACCGCTCACGGTTCATGCCGAGTTTCTCACAGAGACCCCGGCACTCCGACGGTGGCAGATCGCACCACTCCCGTGCCTCGAGAAGCTGAAGCAGCTCGGCAAGATCCTCCGGTGGTTTCATGCCGGCCAATCCGAGCGCAAGAGCCGCCATCTGGAGATCCTTGGCAAGGGCCTCTCGAAGCTCCTTTGGCACCGCATCGGTCATGTCCTGAAGCTGTGCAGCCGCTGCCTCCGCCTTCAGAAGATTCTCGAGTAGCTCTCGCATGTCGGCGGCCGTCTGCTCCTTGAGCGTGCCGGCCGCTTCGAGCGTGGCATGCTCATACCAGGCTTCGCTCGGCCGCTCCATCAACTCGGCTATGCGATCGCGAACTCGCTCAACCGAACGCTCGTCAACGGCCTCTTCACGACGCAGGGCATCCATCCACGCTTCAACGATCCGAGCATCCGGTGGTTTTTCAATCGTGTATGTCTTTGGTGCGCCGGAATCTGCCACGGGCACCCGCGCCGCGAGCACCACGAGCGCGACCACGACCGCAACCCATCCGAGTGGACGTTCCCACCGCCATCGCACCGGCCAACCGATGGCCTCTGACACTGGTGGGTCGGGCCACGAGCCAACACCCGCACTTGCCGACGTGAGCCGGGCCTTGAGCCCGAGCGACTCCTCGAGACGCACGCGAGCCGACGCGGTCGTCTCGAACCGCCCACGACCACGAAGCCAAGCCATCACGCCGCCGCCGATCAAGGCCGCAGCAATCGCCATGACAACGACACCAGCATGTCCCCCTCGCCACCGAACCAAGAGCATTGCAAAGATGCCGACCAGTCCGATTGCCACCGCCATCGGGAGCAAACAGGAAAACCACCACCCAAGATTGATCTCACGGGCTAGCCGCATCGTCGCAGACTGCCAATACCGGGCCGACTGGGCCGCGACTTCACGATCCACGCTGTCTTGCCGGGCGGCAAAGTCAAACCGATCGGGGCCGCTGGATTTCATCGACAACTCGAAGAGAGGTGAGCGTTTCGGAAGATCATCAAAGCCCCTCGCGCCAGCGTGGGGACGGCGGGACGTTGGGCGAGCCCGTTCATGATGGGGAACGGGATCGCCTTCAACCCGCAGTCCCCCGGCTCGCGCCGGGGGCTTTTATGCGTTGGAGCCAACGCAGGACTTGGACCATCGGCCAGACCTTATGATAGCTCTATGATCTCAAGGCTGCCGCGTCTGCGGTTCCCGAAAATCCGCTGACGCCTCAACCCATGCCCTACGCTGCTGCACAGTCAACCTCGAGCGGCCCCACACGCCCACTCTCAGCCTGGCTGGCCGGGCGGATCGACTGGCCCCGTTACGCAGCCCTTGCCGAACGACTCGCCGACGAAACCACCACGCCAGGCGGCCGGAACCCTACGCTCATCGTGTTTGAGCTCGAACCGGCGATCACGATCGGTAGGCTCGGCTCGC
The DNA here is from genome assembly GCA_041744595.1 of Pirellulales bacterium. Lineage (GTDB taxonomy): Bacteria > Planctomycetota > Planctomycetia > Pirellulales > UBA1268 > QWPN01. The sequence goes on along the minus strand of JBGTKO010000377.1, from coordinate 11,662 downwards.
GGGCCGACGTGGCCCTGGGCGATGATGAACTCGCCTCGCGACAGATTCCTGTGCGATTCACGGGCCGAGGCGGCGGAGCGGTTCTGCACGGTCCGGGCCAGGTCTGCGTGTCGCTGTTCGCCTCGCTTGCCGACCTCAGACTCGGCGAGCATGACGTTGGCTCCTTCATCCACCGATTTGAGCATGGCCTCGCCGAATCGCTACGAACCCTGAAAGTCGGCCCGATACGACACGCGGGTGTGTCCGGCATCTTCGGACGGACTGGCCTTTTGGCGGCGGTCGGGCTCGCTATTCGGCGCGGCGGCGTGGCCCACGGGGCGTTCGTCAACGTGACGTCCGCCCTCGACCTCCATCACCGGATCACAAGCGCGCGGGTTCCAGCCGGGGCCGGCGGCACCATTCCCATCACGATGGGCTCCGTCGAAGCCGACATCCAAAGGCGGGTGCGTCTTCAGGATGCCCGCACAGCGATTGTCGAAGCCATCGCGAGCGCCTTTAGCTTTGAGACGCCGCACATTCACGCAGGGTTTCCAGTTGCCCCTACCGCCCTCGGGGCTAGCCCCACGGAGCCCATGAGCCGTGTCGGATAATTTTCAAGTTTTGTCACTCCCGATCATCTCACTCGACGCTCCCGCGCCGCCTGCTCCAGCTCGCCGTCTGCCTCCCTGGCTCCGGCAAAACCTCGCACCCGGCGGCGGCCTCGGCGAGACAGCAGCGCTCGTCGCTGAGCTTGGACTCGAAACCGTCTGCTCCTCAGCCAAGTGCCCCAACCGACTCGAATGCTGGTCGCAGCGGACCGCCACGTTCATGATCCTCGGCAACGTCTGCACGCGGCCGTGTGGGTTTTGTTCGGTGCCTCGCGGCAAGACTGAAGAGATCGAGGCCGACGAACCCGAGCGAGTCGCCGAAGCAGCGAGGCGGCTGGGGCTCAAGCACGTCGTCATCACGAGCGTGACCCGAGACGATCTTCCAGACGGCGGCGCCGAGCAGTTTCGCCGCACGGTCGAAGCCGTGCGTGCCTCAACTGCCGCGACGATCGAAGTGCTCGTGCCCGACTTCATCGGCAAAGACAGCGCCCTCGAACGCCTCATGGAGTCCAGGCCGGAGGTTTTCAATCACAACACCGAAACCGTGCCGCGGCTTTACCGCACCGTCCGCGGCCGAAAGAGCGTGTATGCCTGGACGCTCGAACTTTTGCAGCGAGCCAAGCGGATCATGCCCGCGGTGAAAACCAAAACCGGCCTCATGCTCGGCCTCGGCGAGACCCGCGAGGAGCTGCTCGACGTCTTCGCTGATCTCCTCGACCACGGCGTCGACTACCTCACGCTCGGGCAATACCTCCAGCCCACCCTCGACTCACTCCCGGTCGATCGCTATGTGCCCCCCGAGGAATTCGACGAACTCGGCGACATCGCCCGTTCCCTCGGGTTCCGAAAGGTCGCCAGCGGCCCGCTCGTTCGGTCGAGCTACCACGCCCGCGACATGGCCGAGGATGGCATTCTCGCGACGTGACGGGTGCCACTCAGGCCGCGACTGACGTCAGGGAACGGTATCGCGATTGAGGAACATACCTACCTGGGCAAGGACTCGACGCCGACCCACAGTAACCCCGGCTGGAACCTTCCACAAGTCAACGCTTTCCAACGATCGGGTCCACCTCAGTCAATCCTGACCATGTGCTTGGTCAAGACGGACTGTGGTGGACACACTCGATCGTTGGGAAAACGGCAGGTGCCTGGTCTTTGCTCACACCAGATTGTCGGCCAAGGCTTTGAAGACCCAGTTTGCGTTCAACGGCGACGACGACGTCGGCTTCTGCAGGGTATCGATGCTGTCGTCGTTTTGAACCTCAACGCCCAAACGGAAGAAATCGTTCGCATTCAAGCGGGGTCCAGTGCCGGTGCCGCGGATGTTCCGTACCCGCTGGGCCCGGGTTCTTGCGGAATTCCACTCGTCTGAAATCCTCAAGAGGGCCTCGGTGTTTGGCTGCCCACCGGGCAGCGAGTCGTACACCGTTGTGCCATCGACAAGGATGTTCTGACCCGCACCACCCAAGAGGAAGTCGGACCCAAGACCACCGATGAGGATGTCGCGAGCACCACGGCCGGTCAGCACATCGTCGCCGTTGCCACCCAACAGGATGTTGGAACCGCTGCCGCCAGTCAGCATGTCGTTGCCGTCGCCGCCGTCGATCAACGTGCGGACGGAGACGTTGGGTCGGACCATGACCACGTCGTCACCGCCCATGGCAAGGATCTTGAACAGGTTCACTCCGGCAGCATTGAATAGCTGCCTTCCGCCCGGGAGAAAGCCTGCGACGACCCTGAATCTGTTCCCTGGGACCATGGACACGACGATACGGTCATTCGAGTTGGTGCCCACGATCGTGATCGTGCCGCCCGTTCTCACAGCGCCGGTCACAAGCGAATCATCGGCGAGGTTCGTCAGCCCCACATCAGCGGCGTCCAGGCCGCTGTAGGCCAGGTCCGTGCTGATGGCCGCCCCGGTCACGATGCTGTAGGCGGCGTCTCCATCCGCCAGGAGGTCGTTCACCCCGGTCACCGTTACCGTCTGCGGCACGTTCCAGTTGGCAGGCGTGAAGGTCACGCTCGCCGGAGACACCGTCCCCTCGGCCGTATTGCTCGAGCTCAGCGGGATCGTCACGTTCGCCGTGGGCTGGCTATTCAGCACCATGGTGAACGTGGCCGTGCCTCCCGACTCGGTCGTGAAGAGTCCCGAGGTCGGAGTCACTTCGATTCCCACCGCATCATTGTCCAGGTTGATCGCAGCCACGTCAGCGGCGTCCAGGCCGCTGTAGGCCAAGTCCGCACTGATGGCCGCCCCGGTCACGATGCTGTAGGCGACGTCTCCATCGACCAGGAAGTCGTCCACCCCGGTCACCGTTACCGTCTGCGGCACGTTCCAGTTGGCAGGCGTGAAGGTCACGCTCGCCGAAGACACCGTCCCCTCGGCCGTATTGCTCGAGCTCAGCGGGATCGTCACGTTCGCCGTGGGCTGGCTATTCAGCACCATGGTGAACGTGGCCGTGCCTCCCGACTCGGTCGTGATGAGCCCCGCGGTCGGAGTCACCGCGATTCCCACAGCATCGTTGTCCTCATTGATCAAAGCCACGTCAGCGGCGTCCAGGCCGCTGTAGGCCAAGTCCGCACTGATGGCCGCCCCGGTCACGATGCTGTAGGCGACGTCTCCATCGACCAGGAAGTCGTCCACCCCGGTCACCGTAACCGTCTGCGGCACATTCCAGTTGCCAGGCGTAAAGGTCACGCTCGCCGGAGCCACCGTCCCCTCGGCCGTGTTGCTCGAGCTTAGCGGGATCGTCACGTCAGCCGTCGGCTGGGTATTCAGCACCACGGTGAACGTGGCCGTGCCTCCCGATTCGGTTGTGACCAAACCAGACGACGGCGCCACCAGGATCGCCGGATCGTTATCTTCGTTGATCATGGCTACGTCAGCGGCGTCCAGGCCACTGTAGACCCCGTCTGTGCTGATGGCCGCCCCGGTCACGATGGTGTAAGCGACCGGCCCATCCACCACGAGATCGTCTACGCCGGTCACCGTAAACGTCTGCGGCACATTCCAGTTCGCAGGCGTGAAAGTCACGCTCGCCGGAGCCACCGTCCCCTCGGCCGTGTTGCTCGAGCTTAGCGGGATCGTCACGTCAGCCGTGGGCTGGCTATTCAGCACCACCGTGAACGTGGCCGTGCCTCCCGATTCGGTCGTGACTCCGCTTGCCGGGCTCACGATGATTCCCCTGGTGTCATCGTCCAGATTCGTCAACTGCACGTCGTCGATGGCAAGCCCGTTGTAGTCCAGGTCCGCACTGGTCACCGTGATGACAATCTGGTACGCCACGTCTCCATCATCGACGTTGTCATCGACCCCCGTGACCGTCACGATCCGTGGAATGTTCCAGTCTGCCGGTGTGAAGGTCAAGGACGGCGCGGACACGGTCCCTTCCGAGAGGTCAGACGAGGCAAGATTCACGATCACATCAGCCGCAGGCTGGCTGGTCAGCACCACGGTGAACGTGGCCGTTCCACCCGCTTCGGTGGTCATCAAGCCAGTGGCCGGAACGATCGCCACACCACTGGTATCGTCGTCGAGATTGATCACGTCTACGTTCGCGACCACAAGGGCGGCGTAGGCGGAGTCCGCGCTCGTGATCGCTCCGGTCACGATGCTATACGCGACGTTCCCATCCGCCACGAGGTCGTTCACCCCGGTTACCGTAATCGTCTGCGGCACATTCCAGTTAGCAGGCGTGAAGGTCACGCTCAACGGTGTCACCGTCCCTTCGGTCGGATCGCTCGAACTCAGCGGGATCGTTACATCAGCCGTGGGCTGACTGGTCAGCACCATCGTGAACGTGGCCGTCCCACCCGCTTCCGTCGTCGTCAAGCCCGTGGTCGGCGTGACTGTGACACCGATCGCATCGTCGTCGATGTTCGTCACCGAAAGGTCGATGGCGTTGAGGTTTGTGTACGCCGAATCACTGCTCGTGGCTGGTGCCGTGATAATGGTGTAGACGACATTCCCGTCAGCCACGGCGTCGTCCACCCCAGTCACCGTCACCGTCTGCACCTGGTTGTAGTTGAATGGCGTGAAGGTCACGCTCGCCGGAAACACGACACCCTCGGTCGTGTCGCTGGAGCTCAGCGGAATCGTCACGTTGGCCGTGGGCTGACTGTTCAGCACGATGCCGAAGGAGAACGATCCGCCTGCCTCCGTTGTCACTCGGTTGCTGGCGCCCGAGACAGTAATTCCTGGCACCGCGCCCTCATCATCCACATTCGTCATGAACACGTCAGTGGCGTTCAAGCCATTGTAGGCCGGGTCCGTGCTGGTGGCCGCTCCGGTCACGATGCTGTAGTTGATGTTGCCATCCGCCAGCATATCGTCTACGCCGGTCACGGTGACCGTCTGCGGCACATTCCAGTTGGCAGGCGTGAACGTCACGCTCGCCTTGTCCACGGTGCCCTCGGTTGTATCGCTGGAGGTCAGCGGGATCGTCACGTCGCCGCTTGGCACTCGGGTGAGCACAATGGTGAACGTAGCCGTCGATCCGCTCTCTGAAGTCAATAGGCGATTCGTAGCAGAATTGGCCGTCGCCGTCACGGCGATGCCGGCGGGCTCGTCGTCAATGTTTACAAGAGTGACGTCGTCTGCATCGAGTCCCGAGTATTTCGGATCCGCGCTGATCGCAACACCAGTGACGACAGTGTAGGCGACGTTGCCATCCCCCAGATCGTCGTCCACCCCGGTCACGGTGACCGTTTGCGGCATAAACCAATCGGCGGGAGTGAAGAGCAGGCTGGCCGGGGCCACCGTGCCCTCTGACATATCGCTGGAGCTGAGCGGGATCGTCACGTTGGCAGTGGGCTGGGTATTCAGCACGACGGTGAACGTGGCCGTGCCGCCCGCTTCTGTGGTTTCCAGCGGTGACGTTGGTGCCACCGTGATACCGGCCGTGTCATTGTCCAGGTTGGTCAGCGTCACGTCCGCAACGGGCAGACCGTTATAGCTTGCGTCCATACTGCCGGCCGAAGTGACGATCTGGTAGACCACGTCCCCGTCATCGACGTTGTCATTGACGCCCGTGACCGTCACGATTTGTGGCATGTTCCAGTTTGTGGTGGTAAACTGCACAAAATGCGGAAATACAACGCCCTCGCCGGGGTTGCTCGAAGCAAAGCCAATGGCCACAACCGAGGTCGGGGCTTTGTTGAGCACAACGGCAAACGAGGCAGTGCCGCCTGCCTCAGTCGTCACCAACCCGGAGGTGGGAAATACGGTAACCGCCGCTGTAGCCGAATTGCTGTCGGCATTGAGGAGCGTCACGTCGTCCGCGTCCTTGCCCTGATATTTGAGGTCGTTGCTCAGCGCGGCCCCCGTGATGATGGAATACGCGACATTCCCGTCGGCAACCCCGTCATCAACCCCGGCGACGGTGACCAACTGTGGCGTAAACCAATTGCCAGGTGTGAACGTAAGGAAGTTCACATCCACCGTTCCTTCAGTGAGATCGCTGGAGGTCAGCGGGATCGTTACGTTGCCCGTGGGCTGGCTGTCAAGCACCACGGCGAACGTGGCTGTCCCGCCTGACTCGGATGTCATCAACACAGACGTGGGCGTCACGGTGATCCCTGCTGCGTCGTTGTTCAGGTTGGTCACCGACACGTCTGGCGCGTTGATTCCCACATAGTCGCTCGCGCCAGTCGCCGCCCCGGTCACAATCGAGTACAGAATATCTCCGTCATCCACGTCGTCGTTCACGCCCGTCACCGTGACCGTCTGTGGCGTTGCCCAATTGGCAGGCGTGAAGACCAGGCTTGCCGGGGACACCGTGCCCTCTGACGTATTGCTGGAGCTCAGTGGAATCGTCACATTGGCGGTAGGCTGGCTCGTCAGCACCACAGTGAACGTGGCCGTGCCACCACTTTCGGTAGTTGTCAAGCCGCTCAACGGCGCGACCAGAATCCCCCTCGTGTCATCGTCCACGTTGGTCACCGCCACGTCAGCGGGGTTCAGGCCGTTGTACGAAGGGTCTGCACTGATGGCCGGCCCGGTCACGATCGAGTATGAAATATCTCCGTCATCCACGTTGTCGTTCACGCCCGTCACCGTGACCGTCTGTGGTGTGTTCCAGTTGAGCGAGGTAAACACCAGACTGGCCGGAGCCACGGTGCCCTCGGTCGTATCGCTCGAACTCAGCGGAATCGTCACGTCGGCGGTGGGCTCGCTGGTCAACACCACGGTGAACGTGGCCGCCCCGCCAGCCTCGGTGGTGACCCCGGAAATGGGACTGACGCTGATCGATGCAAAGTCGTCGTCGATATTCGTGAGCGAGACGTTCGCGGGGTCAAAGCCGTGGTAGAAAACGTCGTCGCTCACGGCCGGTCCGACGTTAATGCTGTAATCGATGTTTCCATCCGCCAGGTCGTCGTTCACCCCGGTGACCGTGACCGTTTGGGCGATGTTCCAGTTTGCGGGAGTGAACACCAGGCTGGGCGTCGATACGGTTCCCTCGGTGAGATCCGAGGAAGTAATCGGAATCGTCACTGTCGCGGTGGGCGCGGTATCGAGCACCACGCTGAAGCCCGCAGTGGCTCCGGCCTCTGAGGTGAGTAGGCCGGTCGTCGGAATGACCGTGATGGCAAGGAGCTGACGAGCCTCGAGGTTCTCGACCGAAAGTGCGGTGGGCCGATTCTGCATTCGGCGGCCTGAGTGCACACCGCGGGAAGGGGCGGCACGGCGGGAACGAAAGAGGCTTTTCAGAAACATGGTTGCATTACTCCAGGTGGTTGTTTGAGTGGGCTTGCAGGGAAGGCGATCAGGTCGCGTTCGGGATTCGAAGGATCGAGAACAAAGCTGAGGTCAGAGTCAGCAATCGATGAAACGGTGATTCAGTGAGTCACGGCTGAGGGGGAGTGTGTCCACTCCATATGAGGAGGTAATGAGAATCTCGCCAGAATCCCGTGAAAATCAAAAAAGGTTTGAAAGTGGGCTGGACGGCCCTGACGACGAACTCGGCGACATCGCCCGTTCCCTCGGGTTTCGAAAGGTCGCCAGCGGCCCGCTTGTCCGATCGAGCTACCACGCCAGCGACATGGCCGAGGACGGGATGACCGTCGCGTGAGCCGTACGCGGGACATTCGGAAAATGCGGACGGCCGAATCACAGCGACCAGATGCAATCATCCGCGATCCGAGCGCGGTACGGATCGTGGCCGCCGTGATTACGACTTCGAACCACTCGCCGGCGTGTGTCCGCTACCAGGCGAGGAACCGAGTCTTCGAAACCTTTCAGGCTCCCTTCGCCTGGGGCATTGCCTCAGCGCGGGTGGTTTTGAAATTTTGAAATATTCGCATCGTCGCTCGTCGTCGCAATCCTCGGCGTTCTGGTAGCGATCGAATGCCTCCATGATGCGGTAGCCCGGTGCCGCGGATCGATTGGCACACACGGCCTTGGCTCCTCGCCGGTCCGTCGCCTCGCGTTCCTCGAGACAGTGCACTCCCATGGGACCGACGGCGCCGAGCCCGTCATTCAATCGCCGGTGTCCAGAGCCACACGCTCGTTGCTGACAACATAAATCCGATCAGTTTCGATCGGCTTGCCGCTTTGCGAGAAGTATCGAAACTTCACCCGCAGGCGGTGCGTTCCGGCCGAGCCTTCCAGTGGGATCCACTTGAGGATCTCGTACCGATCGTTCCCTTCGGCAATGAACTTTTCCACCAAAACCTGCTCCCGTGCCGGAGGGATAAACGCTGGACTGATAGCGCTCAGCACCAACCCCAGCGTCATCAGGACCACCAGGACCTGCCCGGCTACCACGGCCCGCTCGAAAACGCGTGTTCCCCTCACTGCTTGCCGTTGCAACAGGACCGCTCCGAAGTACTGCCGCAACAAACCCCGGTAGAGCCGCGGAAGTTCCTCTTGATGAGCGAAACAGAGATCATCCAGTGCGCGGCCAGCAACGAGAGAAGGCGGGGCGTCGGCGGGGAGCCGACCGCGGAGCGCACGTTTGGTCAACAGATTCGTCACGGCGGTCATGGTCGTCGTCCAACCGCCCTGAGGCCCTCGCGAAAGCTGTCCCCGCATCAACAACACCCGGACATGATTGAGTTGCTGGGGTGTCGGCGATTGCACATCAAAAATAACGCGGGCAGCGTTGCACAAATCGAGGATCGAATCCTTTTGGGTAGCCATCATGGTGTTACTCCCCATTAGGAATGAATCACTTTCCAAAACCTTCAGGCATCTTTTCGTTTCCGGCACGAGAGGAAACCGCCCGCCACACGCCAAGATCGATCCTGTCCTCAATTGCACGCACGGAACCATCCATGAATGCCACGTTGACGACACCGGCAAAATAGCTCCTCGCGGTGACGGCAGCGAAGGTCGGAGTTGTCACCGGCGTCGTCGCTCTCAGGTTCCTTCCTTCTTGCCAGTTGGTCCAATCGACATCGTAGGCCGCGCCACCTTCGGTGCAGTTGATCTTCCCATTGGGGCGAAAGACCGTCGTGAAGCCAATTTGATGCGCCCGGCCATCGACCCATTCGGTGTGGCCACTATTGCTCTTGAACTCCGAGGCGCTCGCGCCGCCCCACGAGCAAACCTGCGCAGCAGCGGCCCCGTTCGTGCGAGCGCCGGCATCAAATGCCTGGAGCGTGGCCAGATCGGTAGCGGGCAAACCCTTGTTGCGATAATACGGCTGCCAGGCTTTGACTTCGGCCATGCACAACGTCGCGCCGAGCCCATCGACAAACGCGCTCGACTTAAGCTTGCTGCTTGGGTAGGCGGCGCCATCGCCACCGGTGCCGGTCGCCGGATCCCACACAAAACCGGTTCCCAGGTTCACTGCGTAGTTGACCGGGTAATGCTTGCCTTCCCGGTTTTCGTCTCGTGGCTCAGATGGCGAGATAAAGGTAGGCACCCGCATCGCGCTGAGTTTGATCAGGCTGCCGTCCGCGGCTTCGACACGGAGTGAGTCATCATTGACGTAATCGTTGTAGTGCCGCTTCAGGTCGATGTCTGAGTACACAGCCTTCTGCTCCAGATAGGGGAGCAGTTGCACGTGGACAGACCAGCCGTCGGTGGTCGTGCCTGTCTGTGATTCCGAGGGAAGCCAACTCGACGGGTAATACGATAAGACGCCCTCATGGACATTGAACGCGAGCCCGATCTGCCGCAGGTTGTTCCGAGACGCACTGCCTCGAGAAGCTTCGCGGGCGGCGTTGATACCGGGAATCAATAGCCCTAGCAACGTGGCGATGATCACCATCACAACCAGGAGCTCGATCAAAGTAAAGGCTTGTCGAGTACGCATCGAAGCAGACATAGCTAACTCCTGTATTGGGGCAACTGACACGGCAGGCTCGCTCATATTGAGACTGAAGCTCAATTTCATTCGCGCAGGCTAGCATCGGCTCACCACACCTACAAGAGGCCTTTAAAAACCGCGTCAAAATGGGGTTCTTGGGCATCACCAAGGGCCACGTCTCGATGGGCATTGCGGTCCGCAACGGCGATTTGCGGAAAATCGGGCGGCGAAACCACGCTCAATGTCCGGAAAACTGCGCCGATTCCGGCGACGAGGCGATGGTCGCCGGCCCGGGATGATCCACGGCCGGGCAAATACTGGGCCCCGCCGTCCAAGAATCAGTGCCTGCCTACGACGCTTCACCCTCGTCGAGGCCGTGCTCGAGGAGTTTTTTTCGGAGGGTGTTGCGATTAATACCCAGGCGGGCCGCGGCTTTGAGCTGCACGCCGCCACAGGCCGCGAGCATCTGGGCGATGAGCTCCCGCTCGACGCGGCTGACGACGCGATCAAAGAGTGTTTCGTCATCCGGTGGCGCCGTTGCCACCCCCTGTTCAACCAACTCGCGGGCGAGGCTGTCGAGATCGCCGCCACGGCCGGGCACACTCGCCGCGGAAGACTTGCCCCCGCGGATCGACGGTGGCAGAAGATCGAGCGTGATCTCATCCCCCGGCGCCATCACGACACACCGCTCCACGACATTCTGAAGCTCGCGAACATTCCCCGGCCAATGGTAGCGAACGAGCGCGTCGAGGGCTTCCTTCTGAATATGGACGACGTAGCGATCGTTCTGCTCGTTGTATTGCTCAAGAAAATGGCTCACGAGCAGCGGGATGTCGTCTCGCCTGGACCGCAGCGGCGGCAGCACGATCGGTACGACGTTGAGCCTGTAGTAGAGGTCTTCGCGGAACGATTCCTTCGCGACCTCATCGAGCAGGTCGCGGTTACTCGCCGCGATCACGCGGGTATCGACGCGGATCGTCTCGGTGTCGCCCACCCGCTCAAACTCACGCTCCTGAAGCACTCGGAGGAGTTTGACCTGGAGGTGGAGCGTGGTGGAATTGATTTCGTCCAAAAAAATCGTGCCGGTGTGGGCCGCCTCGAAGCGACCGGTGCGATTGGCGACGGCGCCTGTGAACGCGCCGCGGACATGCCCAAAGAGCTCGCTTTCGAGCAGGCTCTCCGAAAGTGCCCCACAGTTCACCCGCACAAACGCCCCGCTGCCCCGCGGCGAAAGCTCGTGGATCGCCTTGGCGATGAGCTCCTTGCCGGTGCCAGTCTCGCCGAGCAAGAGGACAGACGCGTTCGAGGGGGCAACACGCCGTGTCGTGGCGTAGACCTCGAGCATTGCGGGACTCGCCCCGATCAGGCCGGTTATCGGCGCGGCGGAAACAGGCTCACTGACGTGGCCGCTTGGGCGGAGCATGCGATGGAGAGACCCGGGTCTTACGGCCCGCCGCCTCGATGACATCCAAAATGCTGCCGGCCGCACCGCGGGTCGTGTCGTCGGCGGCCTCATTGTACCTTGCGTACGCGGTCAGGAGTCCCCTGCTATCGAGGAGGATTCCGAAGCGATCGACGCTCGTTTCAAAGGCGGAACGGGCCACGAGCCGGAGCGAGTCTGGGAGGTCCGAGCGGCGGGCCTCCTGCTCGAGGGCTTCCTGGGCTGCCGCCATCGGAAGTGACGCCAGAAGGGACGCTGCCGGGGCGTACAACTCCGCGTGGAGCAGCGCGAGGACGGCCGTTTCAAAGGCCGGTGACACATCCTGGCCCCGGCGCGAGAGCCGGCCGAGCAACCCAAACGCCTCGCGGGCGCGGGCCAGT
>JBGTKO010000376.1:0-11695 GCA_041744595.1 Pirellulales bacterium | reverse complement strand
CGACGCGCCGCTGGCCGCCGCGCTCCTTGACCGGCTCACAGGCCATCGTCCGTCGCCGGCCGAGGCAGCGATTTTTGGCACGACACTCGTGCTCTACGCGGAACATGAGTTCAACGCCTCGACCTTTGTGGCGCGCACCATTGCATCGACCGGCTCCGACATGCACTCAGCGATCACAGGAGCCATCGGTGCGCTCAAGGGGCCGCTCCACGGCGGCGCTAATGAAAAGGTGCTCGAGGTGCTCATGGCGATCGGCTCAGCCCAGCGCGCCCGCCCCTGGGTCGAAGAGCAATTTTCGGCGAAGCGGGTCGTCATGGGGTTTGGGCACCGTGTGTACAAGGATGGTGACGTACGGGCGAAGCTCCTCGGTGAACTCTGCCGAGAACTGGTGAAGGGCACGGCCGACGAACCGCTCGAGGCGCTCGCCGCCGAGGTCGAGGCGCTCATGCTCGACCGCAAGGGGCTCAAGCCGAATCTCGACTGGCCCGCTGCCCGCGTCTACAACGCGCTGGCGCTTCCGGTGAAGGTCTTCACGCCGATATTTGTGGTGGCTCGCGTGAGTGGCTGGACGGCCCACGTGATCGAACAAGTTGCCGACAACCGGCTTATCCGACCGCTCTCGATCTACACCGGCCACCCACCGCGTGACTACGTGCCGATAGCGGATCGCTGAGGGCCGCCCTTCTCCAATACAAGCCCACCTGCGCAAGCAGGTGGGAGTGGGTTTACGCGGCGCGGGCCTTCCGTGGCCCCGCTTCGCTTTCCGGGCCTCCGCCCGGAACATAACCGGCCCTCCAGGCCTCGCGCTTTCTCCAATACAAGCCCACCTGCGCAAGCAGGCGGGACTGGTTTCACGCGGCGCAGGCCTTCCATGGCCCCGCTTCGCTTTCCGGGCCTCCGCCCGGAACATAACCGGCCCTCCAGGCCTTGTGCTTTCTCCAATACAAGCCCACCTGCGCAAGCAGGTGGGACTGCGGGTGGCGAGCCTTCCCGTTTTTCATCCTGAGCGGGGTCGCCCAAGAACCCGCCGTCCCCACGCTGGTGCGAGGGGCTTTGAGGAGGGCTACCGCAGACGCGGATCACTTCGCGCTGGCGGCTTGCTGGGGAGAGGGCTCGATGCCGCTGGATTCGTCGCGGGGAGCTTCGACCTGAGCCTGCACGGTGACAACAGGAACCGCCCCCTCGCCGAGGTCCGTGGTGATCATGATCTCCCGCTCCACCTTTCCGGCCACATCCCCAGCCTGGAATGTGACGGGCAGGATGTGGACACGGGCCGCGGACGTCTTCGGCTCGCCGGTGATACAGCCGTCGCGGCAGGAGATGCCCGTGATTTTGAACTCACGGTTGGCTCGGATCACGAGGTTCTTAGTCACCGCTTGCCCCGCCGGCACGGTTCCGAGCGCGAGGAGCTGCGGGCTCACGGTCACTTCCGCGACCACGCGGCCCTCGACGTCCACAGGAATTTGCGCGGCCCTCGGATCGTTCGTCACCAGGATCAATTGCCCGTTGATATATCCCGCCGGTGTCGTCGGCTTGAGCTTGGCAACGAGATCATAGAGCGTCTGCGATCCGGTGTTCGACGGCTTCGAGAGGGTCACCTCGAAGTACGGATTCGCGCTGCGGACATCTTTGATCTCCCAGGGTGATGATCCCATTCGTGAGATTCGAATCTGCCGCTCGCTCCCCTTGCCCAGATCGACGTTCCCGAAATCGACGAATGGGGGATCAAAGGCTACGTCGCCGCGGATGTTGCCCGCCACACGAAGCTGCACCTCGGCCTTAAATGGCTTGTCAAAGATGACGGTGAGCGTGGCGCTGCGCTGCCCCAGGAACGTCCGGGTATTGAATGTGGCCACGACCTCCGCCGACTCATGGGTCTTGAGATCGCTCTTCGTCACCGTTGGCGACGTGCAGCCGCAACTCGACCGCACTCCCACGATATGTACATCCTCGACGTACAGATTGCGGAACTCGAAGCGGTAATCCGTCTTCGATCCCTTGGCCACGGTGCCGAAGTTGTGGCTCGTGACGGGGAACATCTTGCGGGCCCAGTCCTGAGCCGACGCGGGGGCTGCAGACATGACGAGTGAGGCCGTCGTGAGCGCGAGAATGCCACGAACGAAGAATCTCACGAGGATAGGGGAACCTGTCATGGAGCCACTGGGAAGACGAAGAAAGGTCGAGCGCCGAGATACCGGGAAGAGTACGGAAAACATCGGGGAAAAGTCAATTTTAAGGCTGGCTCGATGGATATGGTCCCCCAGGCCCTGGAGCAGGGGCATGCCTGAAGTATTCCACCGCCGATGTGTCCGGTCGATGAAAAAAAGCCCTTTCCGCCTAGAAATTTAGGGTTTGTTCCGGCACGACCGATACAGCCCTTGCGGTTTTGTACAATGAAAAATGTCTTGGCCGACCCTTCGGCCGCGTGGCCAGTGGGGCCACCGGGAGGGAGACGGCTCAGGCACTCACCGGGGGCGTACTGGTATCGACCGAATGCTGGAGATACGGATTGCGTGTCGTGGTTGGTCGGCAGGCCACGTTAATAAGTCGACCAAGCTTCAATTGCCGAAGCTCAGTTTTCCCTGGCTGCTTAATTAAGTAGCCCCGAGCGATGGCCCCAGTCGGAAGGGCCTCCCAATCGGTCGCCAAATCCGACTCGCCCTGGTTCACCGCCTCGTACGGCCCGGGTTAAAAAAGTTCCTGGCTGGTCGTCTTCACACCCTGTCGGCCGGGGGTAAGGCGGCGAGACTCAAATTGACCGGACACACACGTAGACGTTCGTATCAAAACATCACGGGACGCGGGTTCGACTCCCGCCGCCTCCACTGAATATCCGTTCACTCCATCGCAGGGGTTCGCAGTCTCCGGGATACAGTTCCAGCAATACACCCGTCGCACCCCTCCCTTCTCCGGAAGGTGACGTGCATCAAGGACGGGTTTTTTATGCGCCGACCGTGGCCCTCGCTGCACGGCGATCCCGGCCGCACGCACCGGAATGCGTGAAATCGCAGAAATCCAAAAGCCGGTGGACCGTGCGACCCAACGCCAGCAGCCGTCATGTCGTCGGAAAGACATCCCTCCCGATCAGATTGTTGGCGGTCATAGCAATCTGCCGGAGCCGATGATTGAGGATTTTGTTTTTGCAATCATCGACGGTGAGATACGACTCGATCGGCTGGGAGCCGCCCAGGCTTGTGAGGTAGCGCGCAACGAGTGAAGCCTGGTAGAGAGGGGAGTAGTGCTTCCAAAGTTGCTGGTACTTGCGGGTTTTCTTAAGAAGGTCGTTGCGGGTGCCGTGGTCAACGTTGTGGCAGGGCGGGTTTTGCTCGGCAAGCACCGCCTCGATCATGTGCAGAGCCTTGTAGAAGGCGATCGTGACGATCCAAGCCGTGTAGGCATCGCCACCCAGGATCAGATAGTCGATGGCCTGCTGGTTGCCATCGGCGGCTTTGATATGAGCCGCACTACTTGGCATAGACCAAGCTGCCATTGCCCGGCGCCGCGATGAACGCAGTCGATGCCTCGTCGGGCGTGCGCGGGATCGCCAGGACGTTCATTCTGATCAGACTGAAACTGTCGCTGTTGGCGACTTCGATATCCAAGGCCGAAAGGCTGTCCAACAGCTCGTCGTCGTACGCAACGCCCGTCTGGGTCACTAAGAACAGGAGGTCATTTTCCCGCACGGCAACCTGCGCACGATGGATCTTCGGCTTGTTCGCCTCGATCCACCTTGTCAAAAAGTCAAGCAAGTCGCCGAACTGCTGCGAAAATCGAGCACTGTCGTTGGCGGCTCGACAAGCCTGAACAGCCTCCTGGGCCGTCATGAAGAACCGATCCTCGTTGCGGGACACAACGAGAACATCCGATCCCTGAGACTCGTCGAGCAGGGTGATGCGGTTTTGGGATCGTGGCTGGCTAGGTGGAACTGACATGCGTTCTCCAATCCAAGCAACTGGATGAGGAAGGCTCCAGTGACGACAAATTCAACGGGCAGCAGGCTGGCGGGTAATGTGGTTCATCGGCTTTCAGCACGCAAGAAGCATGCCAAAATCTGGTGCTCCCGGCTTTGTGGCCCTTCGCCAAACGAACGATCAATCTTTCGCTCTCCTGTCACTCTAACCTGGTTTTGCGGCAAGGGCACGATTTTGGGGCGTTCCCCCTGATTCATCCATTTCCGGTTGTTTGCGCATTTTCTGGGTTGCCGCTGGTGAAGCCATTCGCGGGGACACCTTATGGCGGCGGCCCATCGCAAGCCTGAGGATCCGTCCGAGCCGGTGCAGCACGACGGAAGCCGCCCAAAACGAGCTGGAGTCGTTTCGCACCGGCCGAAGGCCATCGCTCTCCTGCATGCGACGAAAGTCGGTGTTCCTCGCACCTGCCCTGCTTTCGTAACAACGGGCCGTGAACGACCGCCGATGGTGGGCTTTGTGCTGTGCAGCCGGTTGACGGAAATGGGTACAGGCGTGCACTACACGACGTGTGGTTTCAAGGAGTGTGTCGTGACGGGCTTAGGGATCGTGAATAGAATTGCTAGGTGGTGAATGACACCGTCTCGCCACGACCTCAGGGCTCTTGCTCATGGCCACAGCGATTATTTTCGAGGACGCTCTCACCATTCCGTCGTGCGACGGTCTGGGTGAGTTTCGAGTCTGGACTCGTTCCACGGGTTTTCCGGAGAAGGGCCGCATCGATTGGCTTGGTGGGCGGATCGAGGTCGATATGTCGCCGGAAAATCTCTTCACTCATGGGACGCTCAAGACAGAGTTGGCCGCGCGGATATACGGTGTGATTCGTGAGGCGAATCGCGGTGAGGTTTTCGTCGATCGGACTCGCGTCGTCTGCCCTGCGGCTGATCTTTCGGTCGAACCCGATGTCGTTGTCGTGACGCATGCTTCGATCGATGCGGGCCGCGTGGCATTTGTTCCAGCGAGCAGCGATTCGGGTTCGTTCGTTGAAATCGAAGGCGGTCCGGATCTCGTGGTCGAGATCGTCAGCAACGCATCGGTTCACAAAGATACACGTCGGCTCCCTCCCGCGTACCATGCCGCGGGCGTTCGGGAACTGTGGATCGTCGATGTCCGCACGGAGTCACCGGTGTTCCGTGTCCTCCGCCGTGGTCGCCGTGGCTACGAGGACGTTCCGGTGACCGCAGACGGCTGGCGCGAGTCCGACGTGCTCGAACGCGAGGTCCGGCTCGTCATTCAACAAACGCCTCGCGGGACACCGCGGTATGACCTCAAAACCCGTTGACGTCAGGCCGGCAGGAAGCCGGCCGCCGCGAGTCGAGGGCAACCTTGGCTTGCCCACGCCGAGCCAAGGTTTCGCGGGCCAGGATGGCCGCGGAGTTACCGGTTGACGTCAGGCCGCCTGGATGGCGGCCGCCGCGAGTCGAGGGCAACCTTGGCTTGCCCACGCCGAGCCAAGGTTTCGCGGGCCAGGATGGCCGCGAAACCGTAAAGACCAGAGGCCCCCGGAACGGCCCAGACCCCAGGGGGGCGGAGAATCTGAGCCGTTTCCGGGAGCGATTGGACGGTGGTGTGCTGTCGGAGCCTCTCGACTCCGGTGGGGAAGCATCCATGCGTCCACCGGTTTCGAGCGGGGCGGCTCATTGAACCAAGCCCCTGGCCTTCAGGCGAGGCGGACAGTAGGGAGCCCATTTTATGGGGTCAAGGCCGTTCCAGGGCCTTTTTGCCAGACCAGGAAAATCGCCCCTCGGCACCTCGCTAGGTGCCCCATCTCGCCACACCCGACGGCGACGGCGGAAGCTGGAGGGGCGGCGCAGACCGCTGGTCGGCGTATCATCCCCGCATCGCGCCGTGTCGCACTGCCAACCGTCGCCCGTTTATCACCTCAGAGTTGCCTATGTCTGCCACCGTTTCGCTTGCCACCGCCACGCCTCCGATCACCGGCGCTGGTACACCGCCCACTTCGGAAGCCTGGACCGCGGCCTTTGCCGAGGCGCTTCCGTATGACCAGTTTCTCGATCGCCATGCCACGCCCGAGCAGCGGGCTCGCTGGGATGCGTTTCATGGCCGCGTGAGTCTCACGGCTGGGCAGCAGTCGCTCCTGGCCAGCTTCACACGCCGCATGCCGGTGCTCGTGCTGGCCGGTGCATGGTGCGGCGACTGCGTGAACCAGTGCCCGATCTTCGCACACTTCGCGGCAGCATGTCCGTCGATCGATCTGCGACTGCTCGACCGCGATGCACTTCCTGACATCGCGGCGCATTTGAAGGTGTGCGGTGGCCAGCGGGTACCAGTCGCAGCGTTTTTCAGTGAAGACTTTACGCCTGTCCTTTTCTACGGCGACCGCACGCTCTCGGCATACCGTGCCGCGGCCGCGTCGCTCGGGTCGGCGTGCCCAACTGGGATCGTGCCGCCGCCCGCCGATGCGACCACAGCGGTTCTCTCCGACTGGCTCGACCAGTTCGAGCGAGTGCATCACATCCTGCGGCTTTCCGCCCGGCTTCGCCAAAAACACAACGACTGACTTCACGCGGCGCGGGCCATCCATGGACCCGCTTCGTTTGCCGGCCATCCGGCCGGAGCACAACCGGCCCTCCAGGCCTCGCGCAACCTTTGCCACTCTGAGAGCTCATGACATCACGAGAACGCTGGACCGTCTATCCGCTTTTGCTCCTGGCGATTGGCCTGACTCTCCGCGGCAACGTCACCTCCCAGACGGGGGTGCCGATCATGACCGGCGGTGTTGTCATGGCCGGCAGGATCGTCTGCAAGGAACTGGCGATTGAAACGGACGACGGCAGGATCTTGGTCCATGCTGGCCGTGTGAAGGACGGCGGTGGCGGCCGCATCGAAATCCGTGACGCCGAGGGCAAAGACGCCCTCGGCCTCGGCACCTCGCCCGAGTCGCGAGAAGGCGCCGTCGATTTTTTTGACGCAGAAGGCAACCGCGTGTTCCGCTTCGCACCCCGCTTCACGAACCCACCGGAAATCACTCCGTAGGGGTGGGGTGTTTTGCGCAGGAGCCCAGTCACTCCGTGCCTGGGCCGTTGTGCGAGTGGGGGTCGTACTGACCCGGTGTCGGAGACACCGGGCTCCTGGGGGCCTCGTGCCCGTCGGTCCATCACTACGCCCGGAGGGGCTCGAACCCCCAACCCTCGGTTCCGAAGACCGATGCTCTATCCAATTGAGCTACGGGCGCGTCGCTCCGATCGTACCGGTTTTGCCAGGCGGCTGCCATCGGCCAACTGGGTTCCGGTCCTCGGCCGCTTCGCGGAGCCGCAGGCGTGGATATGATTGTTCCGTGAGGAGCCGATTGCGGGCGGGTGCAAACACATCATGGCGTATATCACCTTGCGGGTACTTCACGGAGCCGACCGTGGCCGCACCTACGATCGACTGCCCACACCGGTCACGATCGGCCGCGAAGAGGGCAACTCGATCCAGCTCAATGACGAGCGGATCAGCCGGTACCACCTCAAGCTCCAGGTCGATAACGACAAGATCGTCGCCACCGACCTGGAGAGCACCAATGGCACGAAGGTCAACGGCGAAGACATCCAGGTGCGGATCGTTCGCGACGGCGACATGATCTCGCTCGGCCGCTCGCTGCTCTTGGTCGGTTCCCAAAGCGATATCGATCGTCGCATCGCAGCCCGGCATCCGGCGAGTGAGGACGGCCGCGCGAAGCAGATTCGTGAGCGACTCGAGCGGATGGCGTCTCACCACTCCGATGTGATCGAAGATATGGGGTCGGTGCGATCACCGCTTCTGCCGTCGGGGCCACCGCCGTTGCCCGAACGGTTGAGCCCCTCGCAAGCAGCGGAGCTTTCAGAACTTCTCGAGTATGTCCAGGGCGCGCTGCGCACGGCCACCGAGGGGGCCGTGATGCGATCCGGCAGCGAGCGGGTGGAGCTCGAGTTTCCTCACTGGCAGGCGATCCTCGACGTGCAGGCAAGGCTCGCCTGCCTTCTGCGGCAGATCGGCGAGCCCTCCTCGGACTGACAAGCCAGCACTGACCGTTGTCGGGATCCACATTGCCGCCGCACGATGCGGCGACTGCCGGCCGTGGAAACCCTCGACGTTTCTACAGGGCGGCCGCAGTGAAAAAAGGCCAAGGATGGCTTTTTCCACGAGGATGTAGAATTCGTGGTTTCCTCGCGAGGCCCACGGATGAGCACGCCCGATCGAATGAGCACGCGCCAGTTCGCCCACCTTCATTGCCACAGCCACTACAGCCTCTTGGACGGGGCTGCATCGATCGACCGGCTCGTGGCCCGCACCGCCGAGCTAGGGATGAACGCCCTGGCGATCACAGACCACGGCAACCTCCACGGCGCCCTCGAGTTTTACGCGTCGTGCAAGTCAGCGGGCATCAATCCCGTCATCGGCTACGAGGCCTACATCGCCCCGGGCAGCCGGTTTCAAAAGGACGCCGGCAACCAAAAGGATTCGAGCTACCACCTCACGCTCCTCGCCCGCGACAAGACTGGGTTTGCAAACCTCCTCCAGCTTGCCACGAAGGCCTATCTCGAGGGCTTCTATTTCAAGCCGCGGATTGACCGGGAACTGCTCGAAGAGTTTGGCGAGGGGCTTGTCTGTTTATCGGGCTGCCTGTCGAGTGAGTTTTCACGATCGCTCATCGGAGCCGCGCCGGGGCAGGACGAATCGCTCCGCGAGGCCCGCGAGATTGTCGGCTGGTTTCAGAAGACGTTTGGTGACCGCTACTTCATCGAGATTCAAGACAACGGCCTCGCCGTGCAGCGGCAGGTGACCGAGGCCGCACTCGATATCGCTCGCGAACTGGGCGTTCCTCCGGTGGCCACCTGCGACTGCCACTACGTCGTGCGTGAAGACTCCGAGGCGCAAGACATTCTTCTGTGTGTAAACACCGGGCGGTTCCGCAGTGATCCGACACGGATGCGGATGGATTCGAGCGAGTTCTATTTGAAGAGCCCCGAGGAGATGCACTCGGCGTTCACAGGATTTGATCGCGATCTCGTCGCTGGCGCCGTGAACCGCAGCCAGGAGATCGCCGACTCGGTCTCGATCGACATCGATCTCGGGAAGCGACATTTTCCGGGCTTTGATTTACCGGCTGGTCGTACGGCATCGGACGAACTGCGGCAGTTGTGTCTCGACGGCCTGCGGGAGCGTTATGCCACGGTGCCCAAGCGATGGGCCGATGGGAAGACGCCGTCTGACGGTGGTGACGGTGTGCTGAGCTCAGACGTGATGGACAGGCTCGACCGCGAGCTCGGCGTGATCAACACGCTCGGCTTCGCGAGCTACTTCCTCATCGTCTGGGATTTTGTGAGGTATGCCCGCGAGCAAGACATCCCGGCGGCAGCGAGAGGCTCAGGCGTGGGCGCCCTCGTCGCCTACTCGCTCTATCTCTCGCATGTCTGCCCGCTGGAATACGACCTCCTCTTCGAGCGGTTCCTCGACGTGAGCCGTCTGGAAGCGCCCGATATCGACATCGACTTCTGCAAGGAGCGTCGCGGCGAGGTCATCGACTATGTCAAGCGGAAGTATGGCGAGGCGAATGTCGCCCAGATCGGCACGTTTGGCACGCTCGCTGCTCGCGCCGCGATCCGCGATGTAGGCCGAGCGCTCGGGATGCCAGTGCCCCGTGTCGACTCGATCGTGGCGCTCGTGCCCGACCAGCTCGGTATCTCGCTCGAAGATGCATCCGCACCGGGCACGCAACTCGCGGCCGCGTGTGATGCCGATGCCGAGGTCGCGGAGCTGGTGAGCCTGGCCCGTCGCATCGAGGGGCTTGCCCGCAATGTTGGCACGCATGCAGCAGCGGTTGTTATCGCCGACCGGCCGCTGGTCGAGTATGTGCCACTCTGCCGGGTGAAAGACAAGGAAGAAGTGATCACCCAGTGGGCGATGGGTGACGTCGAGCGTGCCGGCCTCATGAAGATGGACTTCCTGGGGCTCCGCTACCTCACGGTGGTCGCCAAGACGCTCGAGATCATCGCCGAAACAACCGGCAACCGGCTCGACCCCTTGGCCTTCCCGCTCGACGACGCGGCCACTTTTGCCACGCTCTGCCGCGGTGAGACGAAGGGCATCTTCCAGCTCGAGAGTGGCGGCATCCGTGACCTCTTGCAGCGGATGAAGCCTGACCACTTCCTCGACATCGTGGCGGTGAACGCCCTGTATCGCCCCGGTCCGCTCGAAGGGGGCATGGTCGATGAATATGTGAACGTGAAACACGGTCGCAAACGGGCGGAGTTTCTCCATCCGGTCATGCAGGACGTGCTCGGCGAGACCCACGGCGTGATGGTCTACCAAGAGCAGGTGATGCGGATCCTCGAGCGGATCGGCGACATCGAGCTCTCCAAGGCATACACGTGCATCAAGGCGATCAGTAAGAAAAAACTCGAGACGATCGCGGCCTTCCGCGAGCAGTTCGTGGTGGGGGCCCAGGCCAAGGGGCTCACGAAGCAGCAGGGCACGGAGGTCTTCGCCCTCATCGAGAAGTTTGCGGGCTACGGCTTCAACAAGAGCCACTCGACCGCCTACGCGCTGCTTGCGTGGCAGACCGCGTACCTCAAGACGCACTTTCCCGTCGAGTTCATGGCGGCGCTTCTCTCCGGCGACATCACCGGCCGCAACTTCAAGAAGAAAGACTCGCTCGTCGAGCACATCGAAGACTGTCGGCGGATGGAGATAGAGGTGGCGGCACCCGATGTGAATGCGTCGATGGCCGATTTTTCGGTGGCTCATGGTCGCATTCACTTCGGTCTTTCTGCGATCAAGGGGTGTGGTGTGCAGGCTTCGGAGGCGATTGCCGCCGAGCGGGCAAAGGCGGGTCCGTTCAAAGACATCCACGACTTCTGTGGCCGGCTCGATCCGTCGGTCGTCAACAAGTCAGCGATCGAGAGTCTTTGCAAAGCCGGGGCGCTCGATTCGCTCGGGGGGCATCGTGGCCAACTCCTCGCTGCCATCGAGAAGGCGATGGCATCTGGTGCATCGCAGTTGGCCGACAAGAAGAGCGGCCAGAAAAACCTCTTTGATGCCTTTGACGAGCCGGCAGCGGCGGCAGAGCCTGTGCCGGTTGGCCTGCCTGATGTGCCGGAGCTCACCGACCTCGAGATGCGGTCGGGTGAGAAGGAAGTGCTCGGCTACTAC
Source organism: Pirellulales bacterium (assembly GCA_041744595.1). Taxonomy (GTDB): domain Bacteria; phylum Planctomycetota; class Planctomycetia; order Pirellulales; family UBA1268; genus QWPN01. The sequence goes on along the minus strand of JBGTKO010000376.1, from coordinate 590 downwards.
GTCCACAGCCATCCGCTTGCCGAGCACCAGGGCTTGCTCGAGGCGATCTGCACGCATGGCACGGCGACGTTGGCCGGCGTGCCCGCGAAGGGAGACGTGCTCATCGGTGGCCTCGTCGCGTCGGTCAAGCTCTCGAATACGAAACAGCCGCGGCCAGGCTCCACGCACACCCGCTACGGCATGTTTGACCTCGAAGACATGGAAGGCCTCGTCCGGAGCATCTGCTGGCCGGAGGATTTCGCGAGGGTGGGGGAGTTCATCAAGGCCGACGCGGTGATCCTCGTGGCCGGCTCGATCGACCGCCGCGCTGGCAGCGAAGAGACCAACCTTATCGTCAACGATGCGGTGCCGCTGGCCGACGCCTGGCGGCTGCCGGCGAGAGCTGTCACGGTGAAGCTGGTTGAAGGGCGTCACGACCGCACCACGCTCGACCGACTGGCAGCGCTCGTGGAGGCGCATCCGGGGAAGGTTCCGCTGCGGATGGTGCTCGACGTTGACATGCCTGAGGACACCGACGGCCCCGACGGGATGCGTGTGATCATGGAGGCCGACCGGCATGGTGTGGCCTGGTCAGCTTCCCTGTTGGCGGG
>JBGTKO010000375.1:0-2660 GCA_041744595.1 Pirellulales bacterium | reverse complement strand
GAAGACTGTCGCGTCGTTCATTTCCGACTCGAACCGTTGGGAGAAGTGATCCTACACCGAACCGACAAATCACTCGCCATCCGCAACCGCGAAGGCAAGGTGGGCACGATCGTACCGGCCAGCTTCGCTTCCAATGTGGCTCTGCCGATGCGGATCGTGTGCGACGGCGATATCGTTGAGGTCTTTTTGAACGATCGCTACTCGCTCGCGGCCCGAATGCCCAAGCCCAGGGGTCCGAGCCGTTTCATCATGAACACGGGAGGCGGTGCCGCCCAGATCACGCAACTGCGAGTGGCGAAGATCGCGGGAGCGAATTCGAAACCGTAGTCTACCGAACTGGGAAAACGGCTGCACACGGCGTCGAGATCCGATCCTGCCAAAGCGCGAAGGGAACTGCCAGACTGTCAGGTGCCGGAGCGGTTGCTTGAATCGTGATTGTGCGCAATTCATTTCAAATACGGATCTTGTGTCGTCGATCCTCTCTCGGCATCGCGTTTGCTCTCTGACTCCCACGCGACACTATTGACCCTTCCCAGGAGATTGACCGGATGGCCGCCAAACAGCTCGCCTTTTCCGAAGATGCCCGTCAGAAACTACTCGCCGGGGTCACCAAGCTGGCCCGTGCGGTACGTTCGACCCTCGGCCCACGCGGTCGGAACGCGGTCCTCGACAAAGGTTGGGGGGCGCCCAACGTCACCAAGGACGGCGTGACCGTCGCCGAAGATATTGATCTGCAAGATCCGTTCGAGAACATGGGCGCGCAGCTCGTGAAGGAAGCGGCCAGCAAGACCAGCGACGTCGCCGGTGACGGTACCACCACCGCTACGGTCCTCGCTGAATTCATCTTCCGCGAAGGCCTCAAAGCGATCGCTGGCGGGCACGACCCGATGGCTCTCGTCCGTGGCATTCAAGTCGGCGTCGAGAAGGTCGTCGATGAGCTTGCCAAGCTTGCCGAGAAGATCGACCCCAAGGACACCAAGGAAATCACCGAAGTCGCCACCATCTCCGCGAACAACAACAAGGAGATTGGCAAGAAGCTGTCCGACGCCATGAAGCTCGTCGGTTCCAACGGCGTCATCACCATCGAAGAAGGCAAGACCAGCGAGACCGAAGTCGATGTCGTTCAAGGCATGCAATTCGATCGCGGCTTCCTTTCACCGCACTTCATCAACAATCAAGACAGCGTCACCTGCGAGTTCGACAACCCATACATTCTGATCTTCGAAGAGAAGATCTCGTCCGTGAAGGACCTGATCCCGCTGCTCGAAAAGGTGAGCAATCAGAAGTCGCCGCTCGTCATCATCGCTGAAGATGTCGAAGGCGAAGCACTCGCGACACTCGTGCTGAACAAGCTCAAGGGTGTGCTGCAAGTCGTGGCCGTGAAGGCTCCCGGCTACGGTGATCGTCGCAAGGCCATGCTCGAAGACATTGCCATCCTCACCGGCGGCAAGGCGATCTTCAAAGACCTCGGCGTACAGCTCGAGAACGTCGAACTGACCGACCTCGGCCGCGCCAAGAAGGTCAAGATCGACGCCGAGAACACGACGATCACCGAAGGGGCCGGGAAAAAGGCCGCCATCGAAGGTCGTTGCGTTTTGATTCGTGCCGAAATCGAGAAAACCGATAGCGAGTACGACACCGAGAAGCTGCAAGAGCGTCTGGCCAAGCTGGCTGGCGGCGTGGCGCAAGTCAAGGTCGGAGCGGCAACCGAAACCGAAATGAAGGAACGCAAGGCTCTCTACGAGGACGCCCACGCAGCCACGAAGGCGGCCATCGAAGAAGGCATCGTCCCCGGCGGCGGTGTGGCCCTGCTCCAGGCCCGCAAGTCGCTCGATCGCGTCAAGCTCGAAGGCGACGACGCGGCCGGCGTGCGAGTCCTCTACCGCGCTCTCGAAATGCCCTGCCGCCTGATCGCCGAAAACGCCGGCAAGGATGGCACCGTCATCGTCAACAACATCTCGAAGTCCAAAGAGAAGAACTACGGCTACAACGCCGACACCGACACCTACGAAGACCTCCGCAAGGCGGGCGTCATCGACCCGGTGAAGGTGACGCGCTCCGCGCTGCAGAACGGCGCGAGTGTCGCGTGCCTGTTGCTCACCAGCGAAGGCGTGATCGCCGACATTCCCGAACCGAAGAAGGCCGGTGGCGACCACCACGACCACGACCACGGCGGTGGCATGGGCGGAATGGGTGGCATGGGCGGAATGGGAATGGGTGGCATGGGCGGGATGATGTAAGCCTGCGAACGGCGCGACCTCAGTCCGCCGGTCTTTGACAAACACACACACAATCAATCAGCGGCGGACTGACGCCGCGCCGTTTAATTTAAATTACATATTCGGAGCATACACATGGCAAAGGTTGACAAGGCACCGGTGTTGCGGCCGCTGGACGATCGGATCGTGGTCCAGCCGCAAGAAGCGGAAGAAAAGACGGCAGGCGGGATCCTGCTGCCCGATGCGGCGAAGCAAAAGCCCCAACAAGGCAAGGTGATCGCGGCTGGCCCAGGCAAGCTCGGCGAGAGCGGCCAGCGACTGGCCATGGCCGTCAAGATCGGTGATGTGGTTCTGTACGGCAAGTACAGCGGCAACGATGTCGAAGTCGGCGGCAAGGAAATCAAAATCCTCCGCGAAAGCGATATCCTCGGCAAAATCACC
>JBGTKO010000374.1:0-36244 GCA_041744595.1 Pirellulales bacterium | reverse complement strand
AAGGCCGCACCGCAAAAGGCCGCACCCCTGCCTGCCCCCCGCCCCGAACTGCTCCATTCCGGATACCCGACACTCGAATCACTCGGCCCGCTGCTTGCCTCTGTGGTCGCGATATCTCGATCGCCTCCCTTGTTCCGCCTCTAAACCCCGTCCCGTTGTAATTGGGTTACGAGCTTCCCCTTGATATACGAAAGCATGTCGTTCACTGTTGAGAGAGCGGGGATATCCTCCGTGACGAAGTGAATCTTAAACACCTCCTCAGACCGGTCGGCCAGTTCCACCATGTCCATCGAGTCGGCGCCGTACTCGTCGATTAACTTTGCCTCCAGACGGACTGGTTCAATCCTCTTACCGAGCACTCTGACCAAGACCTTTGAAAGCTCGTCGAACACCGGATCGCATTCCATTTTGGGCACTCCTTCTATGAACACAGGCGATGAGCAATGGCGGCTGCCGAAGTGTATCCCGCCCCGAAAGCCACGAGGCCAACGGGGGCATTGGGAGCCAACTTTGACCAAAAACAGTCAAGCACGATGGGGATTGAACTGGACGACGTATTTCCGGTGTCGGCCAACGTCGAAAGAATGCGGGATTCGTCAACGGCCAGACGTCGGCCGACACTCTGCAAAATCCTGATGCTTCCTGGATGCGGCGCGACAAACGACAGATCAGCGGGGCCAAGGCCTTCTCGTAACGCAGCCGCCGTCAGAATATCGGCCATGCTCTTGTTCGCTTCACGGGCCACTGCAATGCCATCCATCCTGAGGTAGCTGCCCGTGCCGACATTGGGGCTATACAAGCTCAGCTTCGTGTCGGACTTTGCCTTGACCAGCGGACGAGTCACCGCCAATTGATCCGACAGAAAGGGCCTCGCCGTCACAAGCGTCGCAGTGGCGGCATCGCCGAACAGAAACACCGTGTTGAAATCGTGCGGGTCCGCACCAGTGGACAACATTTCCGCCGTAACGACCAGCACGGCGCTGTCGGGATGCTGGGCCAGAAAATCGGCCGCCGATCGTAATGCATACAAATATCCCGAACAGGCAGCGTTGATGTCGAAGGCATGGAAATCATCTGCGAGCGCGGCTGGCCGCCCAATGCCTCCCGCGACAAGGCAAGAAATACTTGGCGTCGCCTGACATGGAGAAGTGCTACTGCAAATAATACACGCGATTGGCGGAAAAGCCGGATGGCACTCGAGCATTCTTTGCACTGCGAGGTTCGCCAAGGAAATCACGGTTTCATCAGCCTTCGCCCAATACCGCGAAGAGACCCCGGTGAGCGACACAGCTTCCGCGGCCGACCAGCCGTCTCCATTGCCGGCGATTTCCTCCGTCGTCACCAACCGGCCGCCAAACACGACGCTCGGCCGCGAGAGATAGATCAGTTCCCCGTTCCTCACTCCATTCGATTCCCTGGCCAGAACAATAGGCTCTGGATGCCGTGATCCCGCCTCGGCCGTCGTGGTGCGGCTGCTTAATTCCCGACGGCTCCGTCGCAAAACCGGAATGGTGAGCTCCTTCCTATTGACATCATGGGCTGCCTGACTCGCGAGATTGCCGGAGCGGCGTATTCGCAACAAGCTCTGCCCGACCCGAACATGCTCCCCCTCGCGCACCCCAATGTCTGAAACGACGCCAGCAACGCCAGCGACAATCTCCACCACCGATTTCGCCGCTTCAACTTCGGCTAGCAACTGACCCACCACCACTTCGTCGCCGATGCCCACACGAAGGGCCACCACCTCCACCACATCGTCGGCCGGCCCCGATCCCAAAGCGGAAACCTCGCAGAAAGCGGCATCGGCCTCGGAGCCCATCGTCCATGTCAACTCCCATCCGAGCATCGAAGCAGCCGCGTTCAGCACACGCTTCCAGGACGGCAGAATCTCCATCTGACTGGGAAAATGAAATGGAATGTAGGTATCCGCTCTGGCAATACGACTCACTTTTACGGGCCGATCTACCAGCTCTCCCACCGTAGCGACCACCTCCGCCCCAAAGCCGCACGTGATATTGTCCTCATGCACGACGAGAAGTCGGCCCGTCCGCGCCGCGGAGGCACAGACAGACTCGTGGTCCCACGGTGAGAGCGACCGCAAGTCAATTAGATCGACGCTGATCCCATGCTTCGTCAACACATCGACCGCTTTCTCGCACTCATGAAGAGCCGCGCCCCAACTGACGAGTGTGAGCTCGTCGCCGTGGCACAAGAAACTGGCTTGCCCGAGTGGCACGTAGTGCGATTGCGGCCTCAATGCGGTCGCGTGATCCGAAGAATTCAGCAACGCCTTCGGGTAGAAAAAGAGCGTTGGTCTGCCATTTTCAAGTGCCGCATTGAGCAAGCCTGCCGCGTCTGCCGATGTCGATGGCATCACAACATCGAGCCCTGGCACATGCACGCCCAGCGATTCCTGGGTCTGGCTGTGGAACGGCCCGAGGCCAGGACGATACCCACCACACGCGATCATGACAATCACAGGACACTGCCATGCGCCACATGTGCGCCAGTACATGCTCCCAAGCTCGGTCGCAATTTGGTTGAACGCCAGCGGCAGGAAATCGGCAAACTGGATGAAAGCCACAGGCCGTTGCCCAGCCAACGCCCGCCCGATGCTGACACCAAGAATTGTCGCCTCCGACAATGCGGAATTCGACACTCTTCCCGGGAATTCGGTGCTCAGCCCGCGGGTGACCCCAAACACGTCTCCTTTCGGATCCTCAATGTCCTCCCCTAACAGCACAGTCCGGTCGTCATGCGTCAATCGGAACCGTAATACTTCATTAATGGCCTCCCGCATCGTCAGACGCGGGCCATCCGCGAGCTCGGATGTGACCGCGTCGCCAAAGCGAGTCGGCGGTAAGGCACACTTTGAACCAAAAAAGGGCTCCGGCTCCGGACAGCGGAACGCCGCGGCGGCCGCCTCGGCCACGACAGCCGTGCACTCTTCTTTCAACCTTGCAAGCTCACGGCATTGGATTCCCCGATTCTCCAGAGACGCCTCTAACACCCTTACGGGATCACACCGATCGGCGAGCGCCCGCAACTCGGCCGCGTCTCGATATTTCGTCTGTTCGTCGGAATTGGTGTGGTCACACAGTCGGGCACATCTGCAAACCACAATCGCGGGAAGCCTGGTTTCCCGCACTCGACCAATGACTCCCGCAAATCGATCAGCCACCATATGTGGGTCATGAGCGTCGAAGCGTTGAAAGTCGATCCCACAGAACCGCGATTCATCTTCAAGCGAACTGTAAAACAGCTTCCCGGTCGTCGCCGTTGAAATCGACCACCCATTGTCCTCGACGACAAGGACCACGGGCACCGGATGGCGTGCTGCTTCCGTGATGGCCTCCAGAAACTCGCCCTCCTGCGTCGTACCATCGCCAATCGTGCAGAACACGATTGGCTTCTGCGGGTCGTCCTTCACGGCCGCTGCCACGCCTACGGCCTGCAATGCATTGTTCCCCACAGGTCCAACCATGCTGAGCACATTGAGGTTTCTCCAGCAGTAATGCGCGCTCATTTGCCGTCCGGCGGAGTGGGATTCCTTGCGACCCAGAAGGCTCAGAAAGAACTCCCGTACCGGCAGACCTCGCCCGAGCAGGAGGGCCTTGTCGCGATAATGAAGGTGAAGAAAGTCTTGCGGAAGCAGTTCCTCGGCAACTGCCGCCAGGCTCTCATGCCCCGCGCCGGAGACATGAAAGGCCGCCCTGCCCTGCCGCACGCACTCGTCCTCAACGCGATCTACCTCGCGAGCGAGGTAGAACACTCTCAACAGCCGAAGCGCTCGTTGCATGTCCATCTATGGTCCTTGCCTTGATCCATCGCCTCCGTCTGTGGGAGGAAGAGGTCAGATCGCTGCTTCGGATGCCCTCCGAACGTCACGGTAGGAAGCCGAGAAGCGATTCGCGTTGACTGACGCCAGCAGGTCACAAGGGCTGTCGATATTCTCAAACACCTTCCAAAACTGGCCACGATGCGCTGCATTCGCCGGATAGACAATCAGACCACACATTGCATCCCAGTGATGAAACCGAAAGATCGAGTCCTGGACGAACACGTATCCCATTCTCATGTAGTATGGGATTGCCTTGAGCCTCGCCTTGGAAACGTCTATCCGCACTCCCATTGGCAACACTGTGGACCAGCCACGCACGGTCAGATCGTGTGGAATTGACGAGCACCCCGCCAACTCTGGTCTTATACACATCCGGCTCGCAGCACTCATCCGGTCGCCAAACTCATCCAACAGCCATCGTGGATAGCGGTCATGTGACTCGAACGGCCCATGCTGGTAACAGGTTACCCGCAAGGCCCCCAGCACGACGTCATCATGCCGAGCAATGAGATGGATCGAATAGTCGTCGATCTCTTCTCGCTTGCCGGCCTCCTCACGGCGGTAGGCGAGCCCCCTCAATGCAAGCACCTGGTCGAACATCCGAGACTGCGGATCGATTTGTTCCACCGTGTAGCTCGGTGGCGCTCTCATTGTCATCCGGTCGAGAGTGGGACCCAAAGAAAGCGTATGCCGACCGACATCACTTCCCGAGGGCTCGATTGCTGCTTCGCCAGCGCTAGAGATCGTCGTGGCATGATCACCGTTCACCTGGATTTGCATTGGAACGGTCTCCTGAAAAGTGCCGACATCTGCTGCGTCGGGGCTCACCGGCGGGCAGGCTGATAACGCCGCTCCTCTTTTTTTCCGTGTACCCCGATACTCAGGGACACAGGATCGGCGTCGGGGGTAGTGGCTCGGTATGTATGGAAAACGCATTCGTAACGTCAGCACAGCCGAGCGCCCACCGCACCATCCGGAGGTACATGATCGCTCCTGTTCTGGCTCCTTCCACCAAGTCGGTCTCTTCCTGAGCGGTCACATTCGCTGCATTGAGGGCTGCCAGAATCTGGTCGCCGTGCGGAAGTTCCTCGTGAAAATGGATCTGAAGGAATCGTGTGTTTCGTTCATTGAGGAATTGAGCCTCGTCCAACAGCCGATGCCCCAGTGGACCGGCTCCGGCACCGAGATTCTCGAGTACGCACGTCGCCCCTAATCGCACAAATGGCCGTGTTACCACAACCGTATCGAAATAATGCCACCACAACCGGACATCGAGCGGACAGGGAAGCGGTGTTTCTCCCATGCTTTCCAGGTCGTGGCGGGCAATGTCAAAATGGGGTTCCTCTTCAAGGGCGAAGCCATAGAGGAAATTACGAAACTGCCGCCTGCCAGAGAGTGAGGGATGAGCAGCGATCGCCAGGAAGTGTCGCTGCACGCCCTTTGTAAGATGGTATTGAAAGGACAAGTACCTCACATAGACCGGCCTTGTCATCCCACCAGCCAGCGAAAGCTTCAAGAGGTCCGCATGGAAATACTCCTTGGCCTGTTCGACGATGGCAATGACTTGGTCCATGAGATACCTCCTCGTTCTTGTAGGCGGTCGGCAAAGAATCGACTACGGGCTGTTTATTCTTGTTTTGTTCCAGAGGGCGTCGGCCACTGGCCATCGCCTACCAAGAGGTCGTCGCTACGTTAACCATGGTATTACAATCCACAAGCTGTCATTTTTGGGTCCACAGTACTGCGTCGTCATGAGTGACTACATTCGGCCTCGTCCGGGCGGATGCGATGGGAAAGCCCGAGGATATACGTGAAGAATTCGTGACGGCGGATGCCCGCCTTCGCGCAGATGCGGTCCTGGAAGCCCCGCACCGAGGTTACTGCGATGCCCAGGAGGGCGGCCATTTCCTTGAGCTGCGCGCCGCGGATCTTGAGCTCGGCCACTTCCGCTTCCCGCGGCGAAAGACCGATCGCGGCCACGATCGCCTGCCAATGTCCGCGGTCCAAAGGGAGGGGGGGGAGGGATGCCTTGCGGGTTGCGTGGGGTTTGGTTGTGGGGCGGGCCATGGCGGCAGTCAGCTGCGGGGGGAGTGGCGTGGGCCGGGGGTGGATTTGGGGTCGGCGGTCGTGTGGGCGGCTTTGAACGGCCATGCCAAGACAACGCACAGAACCCAGAAAACTTTTTTGCGCCGGTCGTGGGAGTGAACCCCGGCCTGGAGGGCTGCGTCCTTGCGGAGGTTTGAATGCGAAGGGCGGCACTTGGGATCGTCCCACCGCGAGGCGGTTCGGCCACAGAGTTTCTCGCGGGGTTGTGCCAGGCCCACCGTAGAACCGATCCCTGACAACACGCACTGGCCATCATTGGCTCTCATGTCACCCGTGGCAGGCGATCCGGTACGATCGGTTCAACAATGTTCCAGGCCGAACCGAACGCACTCAGAAGGCGGATCGCCCAAAACGTGGGATCGAGTTCCCACCACAACATTCCATGAGCGGCAGAACGCTGTTGCGCATGGTGGTTGTTGTGCCAGCCCTCGCCGAAGGTGATCAGCGCGACCCACCAGAGATTTCGTGAGTTATCCTTGGTCTCAAAATTTCGGTACCCAACGATGTGGGTCACGGAGTTCACAAGTCCCGCAGCATTTAACATCACGACGGTTCGGACAAATCCACCCCACAGCAGCCACGAGAGCCCCAACCCGGAACCCCAGGGGGCCGGGGAGACAAGCTCGCCGAGGATGTAGAGTGCAACGAAGCTCGATAACTGAGGGACAAAGCTCCACTTTTCCAGCCAAGTCAGAACTCCCGATAGCCTGAGATCCTTTACGTAGTTCAGTGCCCTGTGTGAATCGGGATCGAGGCGGAAGGCGTATAGCACGTGCGACCAAAGGAACCCGTCGTGCGGACGATGAGGATACTCCTCCTCGTCAGAGTGCTGGTGGTGAAGCCGATGAATTTCGGCCCAGGTCAGGGGCCCGCCAATGAAGGCCATGCATCCGAAGTAGGCGATGACATTGCGCAGCCAGTCAAAGGTTTGGAAACTGCGATGAGTCAAAAGACGGTGGTAGCCCAGCGTGATGGCCATTCCAGTTACACAGTAGAGGACCACCGCTATCCCCAGACTACTCCAGGAGAAATGGAAGGGGGCCAGCGCGGCTCCGATATACATCAGCGTGAACGAGACCAACACGGGCCAGTTGATCGGCTGTTCAGTTCGTCGCGAAGGGCATGCCTTAGCGGCCACGGATAGTGTCGAGGAGCAACCGTTCACAAATCACCTCTCAAGGATAGAACCGCCAAAGACACTTCCGCAACCTGGGACTACCCACGTTGGGTGAACTGTAGGCCCGGCACAAACCCGCGAGAAACTCTGTAACCGAACCGACTCGCCGTGGCACGATCCCAAGCGCCATCGTTCGCATGCGATCCGCCGCAAAGCCCTGCGGTAGCAAGTCATCCCGAACGAATTACGTGACATCACCAGCCATCGAAGCTTTCCAGATAGCATCCTCGGCGTTACACGCTGGCTGGCGATGCTCGTGACTTAGGTGAATGAGCCCGCCGAAAGTGCGGCCCATGGGGCAACTCCTGAATCTTGGAATCAGGCGACGTTTACTTGACACCGGTGTGTCCCTTTTTGATCTGTCCTGGAGGGTGTGGGCCACCGGTCACCGCCTATCAGGTGAGTGTGGCTAACGTATCGGTGCCATCACTTTCTGCAAGCTGTCATTTTGTGGTCCGCATTATTGCGTCATCAAGAGTGACCACATTCGAGGTCGCCAGTGCGGACGCGATGGGAAAGTCCGAGGACATATGTGAAGAACTCGAGAGGGGCTTTTACTTTTATTTGACCAAACGGGCGCTATGAGCCTTTCTCGCCATTGGTTGAGGATGAGTCGTGAACCGCATCCGCTTGGGGTTGGCCTCACGGCCGCAACGCATGTGGCGCACGCCTCCAGGCGTGCGAATGCCGGCTGCCTGAGGAACAGTCGCTCGGATCTTCGAGTTTTTGCTCGCTTCCCATGACAAGATCCTGCAACGCTCGTCGGGGTGGCGCGAAGTCACGCTTTCCCGAAGGTATCCGGGGTTTCGAGTATGGACACCCCATTCGCACGCCTGGAGGCGTGCGCCACGACGGCATGGCAAGGCGTGGTGAACAGGTAGCTGTGCGAAATGCGCACGCAACGTGCATGTCACGGCGGCGGACCCTACCCGCACTCCGCCCACGTGGCGCCGGAACTGACGGATACTTCAAGGGGAACATCAAGCTGCATCGCACCACGCATCTCCTCGGTGGCGAGGCGTTCGACCGCGGCGACCTCATCGGCCGGTGCTTCAAGGATGAGCTCGTCGTGGATCTGGAGCACAATGGCGGCTCGGAGCTTCTCGTCGCGAAGACGGCGATCGACGGCGAGCATCGCGAGCTTGATGAGGTCAGCCGCCGAGCCTTGCACGACGGTGTTGATCGCTGTGCGCTCAGGCAGCGTGAGGGTCGGGACGCCGCCGGGGCCACGCCGTCCCTCACGATCACGGACGCCTGTGATCCCGCGGCGCCGACCGAGGATCGTGGTCACATGGCCCTCTCGCCGGCAGCGGGCGAGAATGTCGTCCATCCAGGCCGCCGCGCCCGCGAACGTCGCGAGGTAGGCGGCGATGAATGCCACCGCATCGGCCTGTGGAATGCCAAGGCTCTTGGCGAGCCCAAAGCCGCTCTGGCCGTAGAGAATCCCGAAGTTCACGGCCTTGGCTGTGCGACGCATCGCGCCATCGACTTCATCTTCGGCGACGCCGTAGACCGCCGCTGCGGTGCGAATGTGGATATCGACGCCAGAGGCAAAGGCGTCTTTCATCGCCGTGTCACCCGAGAGATGGGCCAGCACGCGGAGCTCGATCTGGGAGTAATCGGCAGCAACAAAACGCCAGCCCGGTTCGCCTGGGATGAAGGCGGCCCGGATCTGCTGGCCCTCGGCCGTGCGAATCGGGATGTTCTGGAGGTTCGGGTCGCTCGAGCTAAGCCGGCCCGTTGCAGCAACCGTTTGGTTGAACGTCGTGTGAATCCGATGCGTCATGGGATCCACAAGCAACGGCAGCGCATCGACATATGTGCTCTTGAGCTTGGCATACCGCCGGTGCTCGAGCAGCTTCGCGGGCAACGGATGCTGCGGAGCAAGCTCTTCGAGAACGTCGGCGTCGGTACTCGCGCCCGTTTTTGTTTTCTTGATCACCGGGAGGCCGAGATCCTTGAAGAGCACCTCCCGCAACTGAATCGGCGACGCAATTGAAAATGACTTGCCGGCGAGCGCGTGGATATCCTTCTCGAGGACCGCGAGTCGCGTGGCGTAGTCGGACGAAAGCCTCGCGAGAACGGCCGTATCGATTTGAACGCCGCGACACTCCATGTCGGCAAGGAGGCTGGAGAGCGGCATTTCGAGGTCGTTGTAAAGCGACGAAAGACCAGCCTTGTCGAGCGCCGCCGGAAGAATTTCGCCCAGCGCCGCGACAGCGGCCGTGTGGGCCGCGGCACCAGCGGGATCGGACGGATGCTCGATGGCAGCGGCGGCGGCTGGATCATCCGGCACGAGGTGGCCAAGGCCGTGGCGGCGACAGGTTTCAACGAGCCCGAGGTTCCGCTCACCGGCTTCGAGGAGATAGGCCGCGAGGAGCGTGTCAAACGACGCTCCATGAAGCGTGATGCCGAGCGCGCGGAGGGCGACATCGTGTCGCTTGAGATCATGCCCGCGTTTGGCGATCGCTGGATCGGCCAAGAGCGACCGGAGCGGTTCATGGCGTGCGAGTTGATCAGCCGAAAACCAGGTGACCATGTCACCGGCGGTGAGTGCCATGCCGATCGGCCGTGTCATCGGTGTCGCCCCCTTTGGCAGCGAGACACAGATGGCAAGCTCACGAAGCGACCTGAGCTTCTCGACGATCGCGTCTTCCTCGGCAGCGGAAGCTGGCAGCACGATGTCGGCTCGTGCCTGCGGTTCAGACTCCGGCTCGTCGCTCATGTCAAAAAGCGTGGCGGCCTGCCGACGACGAGCCGGTGCTGGCGCGGCAGCCTTCACCTGCACCCGCCCCAAGAGGCTGCGGAAGCCAAATTCACGAAGAAGCGCCGCGAGCGTCTCGGCGTCGGGCTCGTGTCGCTTCCCTGCCTCCCACGGAATGTCGATCGGCGCGGCTGTGTCGAGCCGGATGAGCTCCCGCCCTTCCCTCGCGGTTGCCGCGTGAGCCGTGAGATTCTCCTTGCGCTTGGCCCCTGACACCTTGTCGATATTGGCGAGCACGCCGTCGAGTGTGTCAAACTTTTGAAGGAGCTCTCCCGCAATCTTGGGACCGATCCCAGGCACGCCGGGGACGTTATCGACCGCGTCGCCCACGAGCGCCAAAAAATCGACGACCTGATCGGGCCGGATGCCCCACTCGGCCTCGAGCTCGGCGGCCCTGAGGGCAGAGTTGTTTCTGAGGTTGAGGAGCTCAACGCGGTCACTGAGCAACTGGCGGGCGTCTTTGTCGCTCGTGGCGATCGTGCAGGTACCACCCGCGGCGGCAACCCGCGTGGCAAGGGTCGCCAGCACGTCATCCGCCTCGAAGCCAGGCAGCTCCAGGCACGGAATGCCCATGACCTCGAGCAGCTTCCGGGCCAGCGGAACTTGCGTCACGAGGTCGGCGGGCATTTCGGCCCTGTTGGCCTTGTAGGCTTCGAATCGCTCGTGGCGAAACGTTGGCCCTGCTGCGTCCATGCCGCAAAAGAGATAGTCGGGCTTTCGCTTCTCGATGATGTCGAGCAGGTCGCGGGTGAGTCCGAAGACGACCGACACCGGCCGGCCGTCAGGGGCCGTCATCTCCGGGAGCGCATGGAAGAGCTGGTAGGCACGCGACAAGAGATCGATCGCGAAGACGGTCTTGCCTGTGAGGTCAGGCACGCTTGTCGTGGCTTCCGATGACACCGCCAAGGCAACGTCAGTCGCCGCTCCGCGGCTCGTACTCGAAATCCTTCCACTTCATCGCGCGGCGGAAGGGCTCGATGCGGAGCACGACCTCGCCGTCCTGAAAGATTCGCACCGTGCCACTGGTCTCACTTACGGCCACGGCCACGCTCTTCGTGCGACGGGTGATCGCCGCGGCAGCCCAGTGACGGGCTCCGAGCCCCTTGGCCACCGACACGCTCTCGGCAGAGGCGTCGATGTAGCGAGCGGCTGCCTCGACCGTGCCATCGGAGCCGACCACAAATGCACCATCGAGCTGGGCAATCTCCTTGATCCCTTCGCGGACGCGTGGATCGCTCAATCGACGCTCCACTCTCCCATAGCCGCGAACGGGATCGAAGCCGGCTGAATGGCTTGCCTGCATGACTTTGCGGGTATCACCGACAACAAAGAGCGTCCCCACAGGCTTGCCTTCGCGGCCCTCGCGGCCGATTTCGACGGCGAGATCAACCACGACCTTGAGCGTCTCGAGCGGCACTTTCGTCTCGAGGTTTCGCAGGTCACGGGCCGTGAGCTGGCCCAAGTGTTCGGAAAGCCTGAGGATGCTCACCGAGTCGATCGTGTCGGCTTCAAAACCGCTGTACACGGCAACAACCTGGGCCTCCGGAACAAGAAGGTCAGCCGCCACGCATTCGAGCAGCGACTGGGCAAGCCGCTCATGGACGGGGAGGCCCACCACGTCGAGGACGACGGTCCGGAGGGCATGCTCTTCTGCTCCGATAAGATCGGCCTTTTCGTCGGCGGCAACGAGGAGAGGCGCGGACCCTGCAATGTGCCGAACGCGAGCCCAGTCCAACCGCCTGTCGACCAGCAGGAGGACCGCCTCGGCGCCCGTCGCTTCGTACAGCCGCGTTGCCAGCTCGAGAAGCTGTTCGAGCTGCGGGGTGACATTCGCTGCCATCATCGATCCACTCCACTCAAGCCGGGCGTCCGGCACCGGCCGGGGGGGCGCGGAAGAGACGCCGAGTGGGCCTGAGACACCGTCGGGGAACACCCGCGCCCGAAGCGTACGACGGCTAGGCGGAGGGATCAAGCACGCCCCGCTCGACCCGCAAACCCTACCGCATCTTCCTGTTGCCGGCACGGGGCTGCTCGGCCGTGACAGTCCGCTCCCGCCCTGCCTTCATCGGCCCATTGAACGCGGCAATACCGCCCGGCAGCACGACGCCCCAGGCCCGCTCCTGATACATGTTCAGCGCGTGGAGGGCGTGCCCGAGAGGACCGATCTTCCAATCGCGGGAGGGCTCTCGCATGAGGGCCCGACAAAGGAACTCGGTGGCAGCGACGATCCGCTGGTCGTAGAGCCGCTCTTGGTCGAGAGAGGCCACGAGCCACTCGAGGATGTGCCCCGTCGTCTGGATTTTGCGGTCGATGTCGTCCTCACGGTCCGCCGGGTACTTGAACCACTCGGTGCTGAAGGAGCCGTCACGGTTCTGGAGCTTCGTGAGCGTGAAGTTTTGGAAGTCACGGACATAGCGGTCGGCCCGGAGGTACGCCCCGTCGAGCTGCCCGGTCGCCTTGAGTCTTCGCTGGCATCCGTAAGACAGACCAAATAGCCGGTGCGTTCCGCCGCAGGCAGCGCCGCGGATCGGCTGCACGATCTCCTCCTCGACAAGCCTCGGAATAGACCAGGACTCACCGTCACGGGCAGTCCAGGTGGAGTCGGTCGGCAGGTAGTGGGCCAGCGCGATGAGTGCGAAGGTGAGCTCCGTGCCCGCTTTGCAGGACAGCTTTTCCTCCTCGATGAGATCGGCCACGGTGAACCGTTTGCCCTGGACGACGATCGGCGACCCAGCCGCCACGCGACACTGAGCCAGAATGGCGAGATACTGGGCAGAGTGCCCCTGGAGGCCGACGCCCTTGAGGGCGTGGAGCCGGTCTCCCGTCACGGTCAGCATCGCCTGTCCACGGCAGACACCGCCCGAGTTCGACCAGCCGATGGCGCTCGCAAGGTCACCTCCCGGCCCGCCAACCCGAATCTGGGTCGGAATTCCGAAGGCGATAAATCCGTGCATGACTTCCCAGGGCGTGTGCTGGGCCGTGTTGAGAGGCCGCCGCTGATACATGACGAGCGTGTGTCCGATCCATTTCCGCAGCCGCTCGAATCGCTGCGTGGCAGGGGCCGGCATGCCCGAGGATTCCAACCGTGTGACGACCAGCGGAACCGTTCGACCAGCCGCGGCCGGTCGCGGTGGCACTGTGACGGTTTCAGGTGGCCTCGGCGCTGGCTGATAATCCCGCGCAGCGGCATCAGCAAGGATTTTGGAAACTGATGTCTTGGCGGCCTCGATAAAGTCGGACGACTCGTCCCATGATGGAAGCCGAGCGGGCTCTGGCCGCGGAACTGGCGGTCGGTTGCGAGCCGCAATTTTTTCGAGCCGCTCGACCTCATCGGCGCCAGGCGGTGTGGGCACCGGGATGAATGAGGGGGTCGGCTCCGGTCGGGGCTTTGTCATCCCTTCGAAGAACCGTCCGAATCCTCCGCGAGCCTTGCTTGGCGGCCCCGCGTGTGCCAGGGCAATCGGCACGGCGCAGACGATCGCACAAGATGCGAAACAGACAAAATGCCACCGCCAGGATGACCCGCGCGACGGCGGAGTCCGGAGGGCGTGGTCGAATGAGAATGGCATCGATGAGTGAGCGGGGGGAGCGGCAGGCGCGTAGTGACAAAGAGGGTATCGGCTCGCGGGGCCCGCGAACCCCGGCGGGAGCACGGGGCGCTTCATGGTTGCAGTACCTTCCCTTGCCCGCACAAGCCGCGCCGTTTGACATGCCCAGGCATCTGCGATGTCAGTAGAGCTTTCTGAAACCTTCGGCGATGGACCATTCGGTGCCGGGGGCCTGCGGATCGGCAGCCCAGGCACGCCACAGGTTCACGTCATCGCCGAGGTCGCGGCCGCTCACCTCCTTGAGCGCGGCGACCGCCCGGTATTGGACAGCGGGGTCAGCGTTTTCGAGCGCACGTGCAAGAGCTGGAATCGCCGTGTCGTCACGAAGCTTTCCGAGCTGCTTCAAGGCCTCGAGGCGGACATCGACGGAAGCATCGGCTTCAAACCGGGTGGCGAGGAGAGCGACGGCCTCCGGACCGCCGCGGCGGCCCTGGACTTCGCATGCTTTTCCACGGACCCGTTCGTCGGGATCCTCGAGACCGCCCTTGCAGATCGCCACAGCCGCCGGCGTATCGAAACCTGCCGCGACCTCGAGGATTGCTTTCCGCACGCGGGGATCATGCTCCTCGATCATGGCCGTGGCCAGCCTGTCGGTAAAGGCCACGGTGGCTTGGCTCCCGTCCTTCTTGGCACGGGCAGCATCGGCTTTGAGCTCCACGATCCGTTGGTCGGCCGTGGCGCCATACCGCTCTCGTTCGAGGGCTACTTTCTTGGGATCGAGACGATTGGCCCAGTTGATGCAGCCGGTGGTCAAAAGGGCGACCGCAACCTGGGCCAGGGCCAGGGCCAGCCATGAAGTTCGCGTTGCGGCGCACGGTGACATCCGAGACGATACTCCTGGGAGACGCATTCAACCGACTGACATGGGCGACTGAACGGGCGACGACGGTAGCGATCTGTCGGTCGGAATGCGATCCCAGTGCATCGGATGGCCACGCCCCCTCGGCCCCTCAGTCCACCCAAGCTTCCTGCGCCCGTTTGTCGCTGTCGCTCGCCCAGCCCTCTGGCCTCGCACCATGCTCCACGTCCGCTCCCGTGACATCTCCGAACCGCAAATCCGACAGCGGCTTCGAGGCTGTGCTTTCATCGTCGTGACGGTGGCGCTCGCCCCGATACCCGCCTCGACCGAAGATTCTCCGTCTCGATCGGTCAGCCGCATCGAAATCCAAACGGCCGATGGGCGATCGGTCACTGGCAGGGTCGTCGTGGAAGCTGTCGATGGAGGGCTGCTGCTCGAGCATGACGACGGCAGGTACGAGCTTTTCGAGCCAGCTACGGTGGCCAGAAGGGCCCCGGGCGAGGCACCACCTTCCACAGCGGACGGCGAACTGGGCCAAAAGCTCCTTGCCACGTTGCCCCCGGGATTCGATCTCCTCCGCACGAAACACTATGTCATCTGCTTCGACACGACCCGCGACTACGCGAAGTGGTGTGCCGCGCTGTTCGAGCGACTTCACGATGCCTTTGGCAACTACTGGTCGAAGGGGGGCCTGGAAATGTCCGGCCTCGAGCAACCCCTCGTCGTCGTCATCTTTGCCGACCGCCAGGCCTACATGGCGTACGCGGCAACGGACCTCGGAGCCGCCGCGGATCAGGTCGTCGGCTACTACAACATGATGAGCAATCGGGTCATCACCTACGACCTCACCGGCAGCGACGTCGTGGCGGCGGCTCGCGGCCGACGACCAGGGCAGGTTGGCCTCGACATCCTCGCGAGCCCGGCAGCCAGCGGGATGGTTGCCACGATTGTCCATGAGGCGACGCATCAGCTTGCATTCAACCGTGGCATGCACCGACGGCTCGCTCCAGTGCCCCTGTGGGTGAGCGAAGGTATCGCGACCTACTTCGAAACTCCCGACCTCGAGAGCGCCCGTGGCTGGCGGGCAATCGGAGCGGTCAATCGCTCGCGACTCGACCACTTTCTCTCGACCTACCGACCCGGTGTCATCGAGGCAATCATTGCCGGCGACGAGCCTTTTCGTCAGGCAGCATCGGCGCTCGATGCCTACGCCGCGGCCTGGGCGCTCACCCATCACCTGCTTCAGACCCGGAAGCGGGACTTCATCGCCTATCAGAAATCACTCGGCCAGAAGCTTCCGTTCGCCGAAGACCCGGCCGAAACCAGGCTGCAGGAATTCCGCGATGCTTTCGGTGATCCCCGCGAAGTGGAGCAGGCTGTCTACAAGGCTGCTGCCAGACTTGCCTCCCGGTCGCGGTGAATGGTGTGCAACGGAATGTCGCGGGGCATACACTGCCCTAACTCGAAGGTCGAACGAAATACGCTCCTCGGCCGCTTGCCCACGACCATCCTTTCTGACGTTTCTGTCTGACGTTTCTGGAGATACTGGCCATGCGAAAGTCGTTTCATGCCTGCCGCCCGACCCGCCGTGAGGTTCTGGCTGGCTCGATGGGTGCTGCCTGTGCAGCCACGACCGACCTCGTCCCGGCCGGCGGTTTTTTTACCGCAGGCCAGAGCCGAATTCGCGTCGGCCTGGTCGGCTGCGGTGGTCGCGGCACCGGCGCGGCGATGCAGGCAGCCAAAGCGGACCCGTCGGCCAGGATCGTCGCGATCGGTGACCTCTTCGAAGATCACTTGTCGGAATCAGCCAGACTCCTCGAACACGGCCTCCGAGACCGGTTTGACTGCTCGCCCGAGCGACGCTTTGTCGGGCACGACGCCTGGCGACACGTCCTTGCCGCAGACCTCGATGCCGTCATTCTGGCAGCAACGCCGTGGTCGAGGCCTGTTCATTTTGCGACAGCCATTGCCCGAGGGTTGCATGTCTATGCTGAGCGGCCTGCTGCGGTCGATGCCGAAGGCGTGAAGAGAGTCCTCGCCGCATGCGATGAGGCCAAAGCCCGCGGTCTTGTTGTCATGTCTGGCCTTGCCGGCCGACACCATCTGCCCACGATCGAGACCCTTTCGCGAATTCGCCAAGGGGACATCGGCCGTCCACTGAACGCGGTTTGTCGAGCGTGGCTCGGACTCCCCTGGCATCGGCCTGCTCGATCAACATGGACGGCCGAAGAATCCAGGCAGCGGAACTGGGTCACCGACGGCGTGCTGTCTGGCGGCCCGCTCTTGGAGCGGCATATCGATGCCATCGACCGCAGCCTCCAGGCGTTTGGTGACGTGTGCCCAGCTTCGGCTGCCCCAGTCGGCTCCGGCTCCAGGAAGGCCATTCGCTATCAGTTTGCCGACGGAGCGGAACTGGTCACGGAGATCGTGCGATCGGCGCATGCACGCCCCCGAATCGAGGAGAGGGTCGTGGGCACCGCAGGCACCGCCGATCTGGTCCGATGCCACATCGAGTCGGCGAAGCGGTGCACTCATGAAGGGGCAACCACTGCCCCATGCCACACCGGTAACCCATGGCAGACCTGCATGTCTGCGTTCGTCGGTGCAATCCTCGCGGGAAGCGGGGGGGATGGCGGAGGTCCACTCTGCCGAAGCACCCTCGTCGCCCTGCTTGGCCGCACCGCCCTCGAGACAGGTCGGGAGGTAGCCTGGGGCGAGGTCGCGGCCCCGATCGCCAGCCTGACCGCTATAATCTGATCATTCGTGAACGCGTCCGGCCGGGAATGTCGATGACGCTGCGGGGCTGCTCAAGGCCGCCCGCGTCTCGGCGTCGATCCGCGGCGGCTCGAGGGTGGGACTTTCTGGCGAGAGGCAGGGCAGAGCATGGCTGGCAATCCGAGAACAAACACGGCCCTGACAATCGCGCTGAGCATCTTCGTGATGCTCGCCTTTGCTTTGGGTGTCATGACCTACATCTATTTCGACAAGGCTGAGAAAGCGGAAGAGGCCCGCGCCCAGGCAACGTCGGAGGCAGCTCGGGCTGAAACGAAGGCTCGCAACATCGCCGAGGAAATGAACCAGCTCCGCGAGATCATTGGTGTTGCAGCCGAAACTCCGGTCGATGAAATCAGGACTGAGTTCGAGTCGTTTGTGAGTGGTGACTTCGAAGGGTTTCCACGCGATACACAGACCTATCTCAAGCTTCTCGAATGGGTACGACAGGAGTACCGGGACAAAAACGCGCGGGTCAAGACTCTCGCGGAAGAGAAGACAGCGCTCGAGGCGCAGAAGAAGTCCGAAGTTGATTCGGCCGAGACTGCCAAGCAGGCTGCGATCGTCGCGGAAAAGAACGCGGCTCAGCAACGCGACGAGGAAAAGGCCGATTTTGAGAAACGCTGGAAGGAACACGAAACGGAACAGGCAAAGGTGATGGATGCCCGGCGGGTCGCGGAAGAGCGAGCCCGCGACATGGATAGCCTCAAAGCCGAGATCGAAAAGGGGCTCGACTACATGCCCCCGTCGAGGCGGCCTGAGTTCCGCGCGGCGATCGAGTCTGGTGAGCTCATCAAGCAACTCGACCTCCTCCGCTTCGAACTCCGTGGACGGGCCAAGGAGATCGACCGCCTCAATGCCATCCTCAGCCGGCTGCGGGTAGCCGACCCCGAGCTGCAAAATATCATTGCAGATGCCCGGCCCTCCAACGATCGAATCAATGGCTTCAAGGGGCATGTCGTGAGTATCGATCCGCGGACCGGCACGGCACTCGTGTCGTGTCGCACAACGGCCGGACTTCGCCCCGGGCTCGTACTGCAAGTGTTTCCACCGGACGACCCTCAGCCCGAGTTTGGAACTCACAAGGGAGTCATCGAGGTGTCAGAGATCGAGGGGCCAACGCTCCTGAAGACCGTGCTTCGTCGGGAAGATCCGCGAAACCCGATCCTCTCCGGAGACGGCGTGTCGTCGAGTCTATGGGCTGGCGGTGTGTCGCCGGATGTCGCCATTGTCGGGTTCGTCGACTTGGACGGCGATGGCCGCTCGGATCTGGCAACACTGAATGCGATGGTCGAGCGGGCTGGCGGAAAGATCGTGGATGCCGTCGGTCCAAGCACGGCGATTGTCGTCGATCTCGGTCAGCCCCCGTCCAGTCAGGATGGCCGTGACGTGCCAGGCTGGCCCGCTGAAGCCAAGCGACGGACGCGGAATCTCGACTCAGCTCGCACCTACAATATTCGCGTCACCGGCGTGGATGGGCTCCTCGACATGCTCGGCCTCGAGGCTGGCTCGTTCCGGCCCGGTCAACTGCCGAAGGAACGCGGCGGTATGGGCCGTTTGCCCGGGCGGTAGTAGCCGCTGCACCCTGGCATGGCATACTGCGTGACCGAGGCGGCGGCTTTCGCTGACCTCGCGTTCCCCGGAGGCCCACCGCGTGTCGAAGATCACTCATCCCTTCGTGGACAAAATTCTCCGCGGCCTTTGCCTCATCGGGATCGTGTTCTCGCTCACGCTTGCAGCCGTTGGCAGGGCTGACGATGCAGGACTCGTGCCGATTTTCGACGGCGAGAGCCTCGAGGGCTGGGAAGGAAAACCTGAGTTCTGGCGTGTCGAGAACGGGACGATCATCGGCGAGACCACAGCCGAGAACCCGACCAAGGGCAACACGTTTCTCATCTGGCGGGCAGGGCTCGTTGACGACTTCGAGCTCGAGCTCGAGTACCGCATGGCTACTGGCAATAGCGGCATCCAGTACCGCAGTCGCGACCTTGGTGACTTCGTTGTCGGCGGTTACCAGGCCGACTTTGAATCGGGCACCAAATACTCCGGCATTCTCTATGAGGAGCGAGGCCGCGGCATTCTCTGCCAGCGAGGCCAGCGGATCACGATCGGTGCCGATGGTAAGAAGACTCAGGGCGAACCGATTGGCGACACGGCCAAACTTCAAGAGGTGATCAAGTCGGGCGAGTGGAACACCTACCGCATCGTGGCCAAAGGCCCGCGGCTCGAGCACTTCATCAATGGCCAGCTCATGGCGGAGATCGTCGATGAGCAGCCTGGCAAACGGGCTGACCAGGGCGTGTTGGCGTTTCAGGTGCACGCTGGCCCACCGATGAAGGTGGAGTTCAAGAACATCCGGCTCAAGCGGACGCGGCTGACCGATGGCAAGAAGAAGCTCGTGATGGTCGCGGGGAAGCCGAGCCACGGGCCAGGCCAGCATGAGTTTCGCGCGGGCTGCATGCTGCTCGAGAAATGCCTTGGTGAAGCCTGCCCGCAGCTTGTGACCGAGGTCTATTCGGGCGGCTGGCCGACCGATCCGACGGCGTTTGACAACGCCGATGCCGTCTTCTTCTTTGCCGACGGTGGCGGCGGGCACCCGGTCCTCCAGAGCAACCGCCTCGGGCAGATCGACGCCCTCGCGAAGCGGGGCATCGGGATCGCATGCCTCCACTATGCCGTCGAGGTGACGAAGGAAAAGGGAGGCCCAGAGTTCCTGGACTGGATGGGAGGCTACTTCGAGCCGCATTGGTCGGTGAATCCCCACTGGACGCTCGCCGAGACGGAAGTTGCCAAAGACCACCCGATCACGCGAGGTGTCAAACCCTTCGAGATCAACGACGAGTGGTACTACAACATGCGGTTCGTCGAGCCCACGAAGGGGCTGACGTTGATCCTCACCGCGGTGCCACCGGATTCGACGCGGGAGCGGCCCGACGGTCCCCACAGCAATAACCCGACCGTTCGGGCCAACCGAGGTGGTCGCGAGGCGCTCGCCTGGGCCTACGAGCGGCCAGAGGGAGGCCGCGGCTTCGGCTGTACGGGAGGCCACTTCCACGCCAACTGGAGCAATGACGACTTCCGAAAGCTCATGCTCAACGCCCTTGCCTGGACCGCCGGCATCGACGTGCCGAGCGACGGGATCGTGACGGCTGTTTCCGAGGAAGACCTTGCCGCGAATCTTGATCCGAAACGTAAGAAGGGCGAGAAGTGAACTCCTCGTTCCCCCATCCCAAGGAAAAGATCCATGCCAAAACTGACCGTTGAAGATGTCGGATCATTCGAGGTGCCGGCTGGCAAGCGGCTGGTCAACGCCCTGGTCGATGACTGTGGCATCGATCAGCTCCACGCCTGTGGTGGTGTGGCCCGCTGCACCACCTGCCGCGTCGAGTTTGTGGCGGGCGAGCCCGCGACGATGACGAAAGCCGAAAAGGATGTGCTCACGGCCAAGGGGCTCGCTGGCACACCATCGCTTCGGCTCTCCTGCCAGATCACCTGTGATGCCGACATGACCGTGAAGGCGATCAGTCGCTTTGAGGGCTCCGGCCGCAAGGATTCGGGGAAGCGGCCAGCCGACACGATCGAGCCACCACCTGAGTGGTCGTGAATCGCCGCGCGCCATAGAAGCCCCTCGCGCAAGCGTGGGGACCCGACTTTGAGGAGGTGAAGGAAGTTCACAACGAGCTACCTCATAGAAGCCCCTCGCGCGAGCGTGGGGACGGCGGGTTGTTGGGCGAGCCCGCTCACGATCGAAAACTGGACGGCGAGCTACCCGCCGTCCCACCTGCTCGCGCAGGTGGGCTTGGATTGACGAGCCGCTGAATAAAGCAGGCCGACTCGCGGGCAGTGTCGAACCAGCGGTGGGTCTGCCGCGGGAGTTCCACGTGCAGGCCCCCGGAGAAGCCGGCTGCGGCGAGGGCCGCGAAGATCGGTGCAAAGTCAACGTCACCCGTGCCGAGCGGCAGGTGTTCGTGTCGGCAGGCGAGCATGTCGTCGATGTGAACGTTCACGATCCGCGTCGCCCATGGTGCGATCACGTCAGCGGCCGGCCGCTCGCCAAGGCACTCGAGGTGCCCCGTGTCGATCGTGAGGCCGAGCACCGAAGAGTGGCCGAGTTGCTCGACGAGCAAGGCATACCTTGCGACCGTGTCGATCACCATGCCCGGCTCGGGCTCGAAGCCGAGCGTGATGCCGCGACTCTCCGCGTGCTCCAGGATCGGGCGGAGGCTCTCGACGAGTCGAGCCTGGATCACGTCTTCGGGAGCCGCGTCGCGGGCCACACCGCTCCAAAAAGACACGCAACTCGCCCCCAGATCGGCTGCGATGTCAATCGCGCGTCGCGTGAACTCAACCCGCCGACTGCGAGCCTCGCGGTCCGCCGAGACAAGCGTCGGCTCATGCTTGACACGCGGATCAAGCAGGTGGCGGGCGCCCGTCTCGATAACGCATGCCACGCGATGCGCCTCGAGCACCCGTTGCCAGTGAGACACCTCTGCCGCGAGTCCCGCGGCACATGGATTCAGGAGGTGTCGGTCAGGCGTGATTGCCAGCGACCGGTAACCGAGATCCGCGAGGATCGGCACCGCATCGAGCGGATCAATCTCACCGATACTGTTGGTGCTGTAGCCAAGAAGCATCGTCTGAGGCCACCTTGCTCGCCGTGCGTCAGGTCGGCGGCACGAGACGCTTGAAAAACAGAAACCAGGCCAAGAGACAAAGAACGACGATCGCCCACTGCTCGCCACAGGCCGCCAGGACGAGCACGGCATCGAGCGTGATGATCGACATGATGGCGTTACCGACCGCGAAACGGATGCGGCGCGGCTCGGTGTCGGCGATGCCCTCCGCCATGCGGTAGAAGATCGACGTGCCGATCACCGACCAGAGCAGAAGCCAGGTGGTCACAGGCATCTGAGCACCAGCCGCAAGCTCAATCGGTTCGCGTTCAGGCAGCCACACAAAACCTGCGGCTACGACAAGACCGAGAAGCGTGACAACGGTGCCTGCCATGAGGGTGTTCCGCTGCTGGCTTTCGGCTGCCTCGTCCCGAGCGTAGAGCGTGATACCCGCCACGTAGAGCCCCATGCCTGCCGGGATGAGCCACTCATAAATCTCGTTCGGGCCACCGGCCGCCGTCATTCCCACGAGCCACGCAAGACTTCGGCAGGTGCCCATGACGATCGGTCCGAGCGAGGTGCCCTTCGCGTGGCGGTCATAGAGCCAAATACATCCAGCGAGAATGGCGGCGACTGCCGCCGGCCAAGGAGATGCCGTCTGGTAGCTCGCTCCACCGGCCAGGAACAACCCTGCAACCCCAAGCCCACCGGCGGCGATCGCTGCAGCTCGTGAGTCAATCGCACCGCTCGGCAGCGGCCGCTCCGGTCGCTCGCGGCGATCGAGCTCCGCGTCGCACACATCATTGAACACGATGCCTGCCGCGTAGAGCGCCACAACCGCCGCCACGGCGAGGCCGCAGGCAGCCGGCGGCCACGCAAGCTCGCGAAGCCCTGCGATCACGAGATAGCCCGCCAGCGCATCGGCAGCCGCCGTCGCCAGATTCGGTATCCGAATAATGCGCAACCAGGCAAGCATCAGGTGAGCTCCACTTCCGCATCGCGTGCCACCGCGAGGAGGTAAGCCCGGGCCGCGCGGGCAGCGTCGTCGGGTCGGTCACGGTAGGGATAGAGCTCCACCGTCACCCAGATATCGGGCGTATAAGTCGCAATCGCGCGAAGCACGCCCGTAAAATCGATCGCTCCTTCCCCTGGCACGAGGTGGTGGTGCACCCGCGTGGCGGCGATGTCCTCTACGTGGTAGTGCCGCGTGTGCCCGACGAGCCGTGGCACCCATTCTGCGGGGTCGTCGGCCACACAGTAGGCGTGGCCAACGTCGAAGTTGAGGCCGAGCGATGGGTGGTCGACTCGCGCGGCAAACGTGAGGTATTGATCAAACGTCTCAATGAGCAACCCTGGCTCGGGCTCGATGAGCAAGGTCACGTTGCATGATGCCGCAACATCGAGAACCGGCATGATCTCGTCATAGAAGATCGTTTCGGCTTCCTCTCGCGACTGCCCCAGGGCCAACTCACCGCCAGGTTCGGTCGAGATCGTGGTGGCTCCCAACTCCGAAGCCAGTCGAAGCGCCCGCTTTGTGTGTTCACGGCGGATGGCACGGTAGTGCGGGTCGGGATCGGTCCAACCAGGATGCCAATAGGGCTGCCGCGGATCGGCCACGGCGTTCATCATGAACGCGTTGATGTTGGAGATCGTAAGGCCGTGTTCTTTGATCGCCCGGCGGATCGTCTCCTTTTGGACTTCCAGCAGCCCGGCCGGCCATGCGTGGGGCACATCGGCAAGAAGCTCGATGCCACGGTAGCCCGCGGCGGCGATCCGCGCGACGGCCTCCTCAACCGGCACGTCAAGGTAGGCATTGGAGCTGAAGGCGAGCGTGAGCGGCATGCAGAAAGGTCCCGTGGGAAGATCGCGATCTTACCACCAGAATCAGGACACGACGTTTCGAAAGAGCCAGCCAAACGACAGGCTCGCCATCGCGAGCGTGAGTGCGAGATTGAAGGCCTGCCCCGCGACATAGAGCACGACCGGTCGGCCACTGGCGAGGTAGGGGGCCAACTCGCGAAAGTTTGTCTGGAGGCCCATGCAGACAAAGCCCACGCAGAACAGCCAGCCGCGGAGTTTTGAGGTGAAGCCCCCTGTGGCTTCCTCTACCCAGAGTGCTTCTTCGGGCCCCATCGCGTGGATTGCAGAACAGAGCAGCGAGGCAGCCAGAAACCCGAGGATGAATCGAGGAAAGCGGCGCCATGTCTCGCCGAAGAGTGAGCCACGTACAGGGGTGGCATACCGTTCAACCCAGCCGGCCCAGTATGCGGCCACCGCAAAGGCAATGAACCCGATCATCGAGTTTTGGATCATCTTGACCGTCGCTGCCACCTCGCCGGCCCGCTTGCTGATCGATTCACCAGCAGCCACGACGGCCCCCGTCGCGTCGATGGTGCCACCGATCCAGGCTCCCCCGACGATCTCACTGAGCTCGAGCCAGCGGACCACGGGGGGCATGGCCACCATCATGATGACGGTGAAGAAGAGCGACAGGCTGATGGTGAGCGAGATTTCTTCCTTCTTGGCTCGACACGCTGCGCCTGTCGCGATCGCGGCCGACACGCCACACACCGACATATCGGCCGCAAGCGTCATGCAGAGCGATCGCGACGGCACCTTCAGAATGTGGACGCCAAACAGGTAGGTGGTGACGAGCACGATCGGTGTCACGACCCAGGCGGTCATGACGCCGGGAAGCCCGAGAGCGAGGAGCCGAGTGACAAGCACTTCGGCACCGAAGACCACGAGCCCCGTCTTGATGAAGAACTCTCCCAGGAGCGCCGGCCTCAGCCACCTCGGCACGCCCGTTAGGTTCCCCACGACGAGCCCGATGGCGAGTGCCCACAGCGGGTACTCAAGGTTGTAGTGCTTGATGACGCTCTGAGCCGCGATGACATAGGCGAGGCACGCGAGCACGACCAACGCAACGCCTCCCGGCAAGAATGCGAGAAGCCGATGCCCTCCCAGGATCGTTCCAACTGCCCCGGCAAGAAGGACCCAGTCCATGCCCATCACGATCGGCGTGAGGTCGATGTGGCCTTCCTTGTCGGTGAAAGCTTCCAGTGGATCGTCGGTCCACGTGCCAGGGGTACCGACTGACGCCGCAAGCGGCGTAGTCCATTCCTTCGAATAACGTTCTCTGCTAGCTGCATCGTCGGTCGGTCGCGCCAGCCACGTGACCAAGAGCGCCAGCAGCACCGCCGACAGGCCAATCACAACGGCTGCGATATCCTCATGCAGACCTCGGCGGGCCGTGCTTGCTTCCACCATGTCAGCTCGACGCGCTCCGGTAGCGGGCAAGGGACCACTGGAACACAAGCCTGGAGATACCAAGCGACGCGGCTGCCGCAACTACGATCCCGGCGACGGGCCACCAGGCGCTATCGACAAGCGGTCTCGTCACCACGTGGGCCGGTATGTTGACGACCAAAAGAATCGGGATCACAAACGTAAACACGGCGCGGAGCGGCCCACCCCACGGCCCGGCGTAGATCTCCGCGGGATAGCGATTGAAGTTCGTGAGGTAAAACCAGAAATCGTAGAGGCTTTGATTTCGGCCCATATGGATCGTGGCAGCCGCGAGCATGATCACGATTGCGTAGAGGATCGCGACGCCGCACAGAATGACGAGCGGATAGGTCACCCAGGCGACCGGCGGGGGAGGCGTCTCAAACCGCGAGACAGCCCAGGCGAGCAACGCAATCCCGGCGATCCCGTTGGCGAAAGCCGCGAAGTTGACCCGGTGCATCGAGAGCAGAAACTGGGCGTCAAGCGGCTTGACGAGCACGGCATCGAGGCCACCCGTGCGAACCATTTCCGTGAGCTCCTCGGCGCTCGGCATGAAGAGGGCTTGCACGATCGAGTTGATGATGAGCCCGGTCGCCACGAACGCAAAGTACGGTTCCCGCGTCCAGCCCGTGCCCTTCCCGATCTCGGTCGTGAACGTGAAGACGAGGAGATAGAAGGCCAGATTCATCGACATCCAGCCGAGGCTGGTGAGGCACTCGAGGATGAAGTTCGCCCGGAATGTCATGTCACGGACGAGGCAGGCCCTCGCGAACGTGCCGAGGATGGCAAGGTAGCGGGTCACGTCATCCTCCGAAGGCGCTATACCGCCGTGTGCCGCGGGCCCAGGCAGCCCGGCAGGCGATGAACATGATGCCAACCCACACCACCTCCACGATCAAACCCTTCGTGAGCTCCGCTCCCTGCACCTTCCCCAGCCAGACCGCTGCCGGAAAATAGGCCGTGAACTGAAACGGCAACCAGGTCACGACATCGGCCAGGCTCATGCCTGGAATACCCGTGGGAATCCCGGCAAGCATGTCGATCGGGAACATGTGTCCCGAGAGGAGGTACTGCACGAGCATGTACCCAAACACGATGCTCGAGACCTCCATGAACCAGAAGCCGAGCATGCCGAGCGTTGCTTCCATGAAGAACCCGCGGAGGAATGAGAGCACGAGCGACAGCACGAAGGCGGCGATCGTGCCGGTATCTGGCACCGGCGGAAAGAAGTCTCGGCAAAACCAAAAAACGGCGGCGAAGGGGATCACGGCCACGGCGTAATAGACGAGTTTGTGGGCTACCCGTGACGCGAGGAGAAAGGCGATATAGTCCACCGGCTGGACGAGAAACTTTTTGATGGACCCGTCGCGGACGCTGCGGGCGATGCCGCCCGCGAGCCCGGGCATGCTTGAAAATGCTCGGGCAATCATCGTGAGCAGGTAGTAGGCGACGATGTCGTTTCGTGTGTACCCGGCGATATCGGCACGGGATGTCGCGGAGAAGACCGCGGTCCACAGAAAAACCTGCGTGACAATCGGCAGAAACCGCATGAGCGTGCCCAGGGCAAAATCGCCGCGGTAGACGAGCCGCTCCTCGATCGAGATCGCGAGCATCGTCCACCAGATGCGTAGGGCCGCGAACGGGCGGGGGCCACGTGTTGGTGAATCGATAGCTGTGTTCATGCAAGAGATGCGACGGTCAACGGTAGTTCTGATAATCGGGTGATGGCGGCAGGTCAGGTCCTGAGCGTAGCCGATACGATACGAGCCTGTCGTGCAACGTGAGATGCGGCGCCGGCGCGCCACGATGGCCATTTCCTTCAGGATCGGGCGAACTCGAGCAGTGGCGGAATCTCATGAGCGTCTGCGGCACGGAGGGCCGATATGTACTGCCTGCGTGTTTCCGCCGCCTCTTGGAGACTGACTCGCCCCCAAGTGAATCGGGACCTCCCCAGCCTGACCGCAAGGAGGTCGGCAGCGAGGCGGCCATGCCGACCATTGCCGTTGGGAAATGGATGGATCAAGACGAGGCGATGATGGAACCGGACGGCTATCTCGTCCGGTGGGAAAGTTGCATTTTCCACCCAGTATCGGGCATTCTCCACCAACAAACGCATCTGTGGCCGAATCTGGTGGAATGCCACGCCGATATTGCGGTCTGAGCTGCGGATCGTGCCGGCCCAACGCCACACCCGGCCGAGCATGCGCTTATGAAGCGAGAGCAAGAAGTTCTCCTTCAACACGTCACGTCGGCGAGCAAAAGCCCATGCAGCGGCATCGGTGATATTGGCTTGCTCAGCTTCGTTGAGCTGGGCTCGCGTGGCAATGTGCGGAAGAAGGAGTTGCCGCCGTTCCTCAGGCTCAAGGTGCGTCTCGTCAGGGTGTTCGGGAACGAACAACGGATCGGTCACGGTTGTTCCCACAGTCGGCCACCATCGTTCACGAGGACATCGGCTAGCCGCCGCACTTCCGCAGCGCGTGCACGGGCACTGATGCCTTGGCCCTCGAGTTGCATCGTGTGCGAAGTGGCGGCGACTTGTTCCTCGGCAATCGCGTGTGCCCTGCGCCTCACGCTCTCATCGAGCGGTCTGCGCGGGACGAGAACGTAGACGAGATCGCAGTCGAGCGCAGTGGCGGCTCGCCGAAGGGTATTGAGCGACACGGTGCCATCAGCCTCTGCTTTCTCCAGGGCGAACAGGGAAGGCTGTCGCATGCCCATGCGGGCCGCGAGCTGCCGCGTGGTCATGCCAAGCGCGGTGCGGATCGCCGTCACCCAGCCCTTTGCCGGGCGTGGCGGGAACTTCGCAGCCAGCGCCGCTCGAAGAACAGCATCGAGGTGCCGTCGTCCGAGAGCTGCTTTCCGGGCATAGGCGGACATGACTGGGTCTCCAAAAGCCTTTTCTGATAGATTATATCCTATCAGAACTGCCATAGATGATAGCCTATGGCCTATCGTTTTTACACGTTAAAAATGGTTTTTATCCCAGAATATCGCACTTTTCATAAAGTTCAACGAGGAAGGAACGAAATTGTCGGACCGTCAATGGGCGGCGGGTGAGCGGTAGCTATCCGGAAATTCCGGATAGCTCACACCAAAAACGCCCGGACTGTCGCCAGACTCGCTGACCGTTACTCCTTCGACGTGGTCACCGCCGTGGGATACCTCGCCCGTTTTCCGCGGGGCACCGAGTTTCACCTGTGGGCCACGGCAACGCTCCGCCAGTACCTTCCAAAGGGTTTCGCGATGGACGAGGAGCGGCTGAGTATCGAGCAATCGCTGCAAAGGGCTTTCGGGTGCCACATTCCCGTTGATTCGCGAGACGAAGGCCACCGTCGTCCACCGCTTTCAGCGAATCATGCGATCCCTTCCTGATCGATGCACGATCCCTTACCCTCTCATGTTCAGAATGGCCTGCCATTCCTCGCAAGTCACAACCTTCGCTCCACGGTCTATCGCTTGCTCTATCTTTGATGGCCCTTGCACAGGACCACACACAAGGTAGTCGAGACGCTTCGTGACAGTCGCAACGACGTGATATCCGGCAGCTTCGGCCTGAGCTCGCACGGCGACTTTTCCAGGCCCAAACCCAGTGAAACAAACGGACATCGCACCCGGACGCTTCGTGATCGACCGCCGCGCCTTCTTCCGTTCATTAAGGCCCAAAAGGGCGTTGCACAATGAGTGAAACTCGTCCAGTTCAGTAGACGCGATAATCCCGTCCTCGAGAATTGCCTCGAGTCGTCTCATCAATTCAGACCCAGGCCACACAGACACAGCCTCAGGGTTCCGCTCCATCCACGTTGCAGCAGCGTGAATGTCATCCGCCTCAACAACCCCATCTTCAACGATCGAAGAAACGAGCTGCATGATCTCGTTTGAGAGATGCTTCGCCGCCCACAAACCCGTGCCCTCGGAAGCCGCGCATTCCGGGCTGTATCCCTGAATCATCGCCTTCAGCAGGATATTGGCTGAGGCCTCCGCATCCGACTGCGCGTTATGGTGCTTCAGCGGAATCCCCAGAAATTGACACACCCTCGGCAGCTTGTAGGACTCCAGGGGCCACAGCATCGAGGCTGCCTCGATCGTGCAGAGGAACTCGGTATCGGGGGGCGCGATGTCGTAGTAGTCGCAACACGCTGCCAAGACCTGTTGCTCGAATCCGGCGTTGTGGGCCACATAGTACACAGCGTCACCTATTGACTGCTGGAGATCACCCCACACGGTGACGAAGTCATCCTCATGCTCCACATCCTTCCAATGAATCCCATGGATCCGGAAGTTCCAGTCGCTG
This sequence comes from Pirellulales bacterium, assembly GCA_041744595.1. Classification (GTDB taxonomy): domain Bacteria; phylum Planctomycetota; class Planctomycetia; order Pirellulales; family UBA1268; genus QWPN01. The sequence continues at coordinate 6,985 of JBGTKO010000374.1, read as the reverse complement.
AAGTCATCGGTGGGTGGTCGGATTAATCGCTGGAAGGATTCCCTTACGGCGCCGTCTTCGATGACGGCAACTCCGATCGCACACGCACTATCCCGAGACTGGTTTGCCGTCTCGAAGTCAATCGCCACATAGGTCGATCCCTTCTGACACACGGGCCAGACATCCAGCGACTCAAAGCGTGCCCACAAGCGAATCGATGGATCGCTGGTCGTTGAGCCGCTTGGGAAAGGCGTACGCGTGACAGGGCGTGACTCCTGCGGGCAAGTGCTTTGGGGTTTCGTTGCCACGCGGACCATGCTTGAGCAACCGCATGGTGCCATCGCGATTTACGACCGCCTGAGAGAAATCGTCAACGAGGGGCTCGACGTTCTTGGCCTTCCCACGGATCGTCCCGATGACGTCATCGCTGCAGCGGAGTCCAAGCTCAGCGAGCTCGAACGATTGGCCGTGAACCTACGCAAGGCGATCGCTATAGCCAAAGACAAGAAGCCGACGGAAGGGCAACTGGACAAGGCCCGCGACATACACCGGGTAGTCCATGACGTCTTCCTGTGGATCTCCGAGGAGACCGAGATGGGACGCACGACTGGCGACAGGGCAGTTGAAACCGACGACGACGTTGAGGCCAATCATTGACCGTTGGCGTGAAAATATTCGTGCCCGAAGGCCATCACATGTCGTGTTTCTTAAAGCGTCTACTGCTGGTTTACTCAAGAGCACTCGACCGCGACGGGGTTATCGTGGAGCTGACGCTGTCGCCCCTGCCCTGCCCTGGCGGAACAGATCCGCGACGATCTCTTCGAGCGGCACGTCTTCGACCGACACGTCGCGGACTCCGTCGCCCCGTAGCAGTGCGGGGAGAACATCCGCGATCTGGTTGCGTTCGATCCGGAGCACGACACGCGGCCCACGGCACTCACACGGAAAACCGAGCCGCTCCACAGCGGCGGGATCAGGTGCTTCGTCGTAGTCGAGCGTGACGACCTTGTGGGTCGTGAACCGATCGACGATGTCGGAAAGTGACCCGTCATAAAGGATGTCGCCGCCGGTGATCACAATCGCCCGCTTACAGAGAGCGGCGACGTCCTTCATATAATGCGTGGTGAGCACGACCGTCATGCGTCGCTCGGCCTGCACATGGCGAAGAAACGTGTGGACCGTGTGCTGTGCGACGACATCGAGGCCGATCGTCGGCTCGTCCAGGAACAGCACGTCCGGCTCGTGGAGCAAGGCCGCCACGAGCTCGAGCTTCATCCGCTCGCCAAGCGAAAGCTCACGAACAGGCTGGAGGATCAGCCTTCGCACGTCAAGCAGGTCGACCAGTTCGTCCCGGGTGCGGGCGAAGCGAGCCGGGTCGATCCGGTAGATCTCCTGGTGCAGCCGAAAACTCTCGGCCGCGGGAAGATCCCACCAGAGCTGGTTCCGCTGCCCCATGACGAGCGCGAACCGCCGTCGGAAATCGTCGGCCCGCTCCCAAGGCACATGGCCAAGCACCGTCGCCGTGCCTCGGGTCGGCGTGATAATCCCCGAGAGCAGCTTCAAGAGTGTGGTCTTACCCGCACCGTTCGGCCCGAGGAGGGCCACGAACTCGCCGCGGCCGACCGTGAAATCGACACCCCGGAGAGCCTCGACGAGCCGGCTCTCTCTGTGGAAGAGCGATTGCACGCTCGCGAGAAGACCCTCGGGCTTGTCGAAGACCCGGTATTCCTTGGCGAGGCCCGCGACTCGGATCAAGGGTTCGATTCCGGGTTCGGCTCCGTGCTCGGCCGCACCGGAGACGATGGCGTTGTGCATGGCGGGAGTATAGGCGAAAACGAGACCTTCACCTGGAGTCTTTCGCAGTATGGCCGGCTCGTTTCGCGTTGGACTTGGGCACGATACGCATCGCCTTGGGGCCGGCGACGCGCTCCTGCTCGGCGGCATCCGGATTCCCCACGACCGGGCAGCCATCGGCCACTCCGACGCCGACGTGCTCCTCCACGCGATCACCGATGCCCTGCTTGGAGCCGCCGCGCTCGGCGATATCGGGGAGATGTTTCCAGACACCGACCCGGCCAATCGGGGCCGCGATTCCGCAGAGATGCTCAGGGCCGCGACCGATCGGGTGAGTCGGGCCGGCTGGTGGATCGTGAACCTGGATTGCGTGATTTTCGCCCAGCGGCCCAAAATCCTTCCATACCGGCCGGCCATCCGGCAGCGGATCGCCGAGATCCTCGGTCTCGACGAGTCGGCCGTTTGGCTCAAGGCCAAGACCGGCGAACATGTCGGCCCGATCGGCGAGGAACTTGCAGTGGCGGCAGAGTGCGTTGTGTTGATCGAGAAGTCGGTGTCCTAGAAGAAGCAACCACACGAGGAGCCAGATGGCGACAGTGGAAACAAAACAGGCAGGGACAGCGGCGGCGGAGGACCTGCCCGTGATCGAGGTCTACAGCACGCTCACTCGCACCAAGGGGCCCCTCGTCACAGTCCGCCAGGGCCACGTCGGCATGTATCTTTGTGGGCCGACAGTCTACAAGCCGAGCCACATCGGCCACATGGTCGGGCCCGTGATTTTTGACACGGTCAAACGGCACCTCGTCTATTCCGGCTACGGCGTGACCTGGGTCGTGAACGTGACGGATGTCGATGACAAGATCATTGCGGAAAGCAGCACTCGCGGCATGACGATGGCGGCGCTTGCTACGGAGATGACCGCGGACTACCTCGAGAATCTCGCGGCCCTCGGCGTGACCAGCATCGACACGATGCCCAAGGCGACGGAGCACATCGGCACGATCATCGCCTTTATCGAGGGGCTTATCGCCAAAGGTTTTGCGTACGCGAGCGATGGCGACGTCTACTTTGATGTCATGAAAGATGCCGACTACGGCAAGCTCACCAACCGTTCAGTCGAGCAGACGCAGGGCGAGGGAGGCTCAACCGCCGAACGGAAGCGTTCAGCGGCTGACTTCGCACTCTGGAAGAAAGCCAAAGCAGGAGAACCCTCGTGGGACAGCCCCTGGGGGCCGGGGCGACCTGGCTGGCACATCGAATGCTCCGCGATGAGCAAGGCCATCCTCGGCGAGACGTTTGACATTCATGGCGGTGGCCTCGATCTCGTCTTCCCGCATCACGAAAACGAGATCGCCCAGAGCGAATCACTCCATGGGGCGCCGATGGCAACCTATTGGATGCACAACGGCCTCATGCAGGCAGCCGGTGCTGCTGGCAAGGTGGGCGGACGGCCCCGCGACGGCGGTGCCGATGACGCCGCTGCACAGGCGGCCACGAAGATATCGAAATCCACGGGCGCCGAGCCATTCAAAAACCTGCTCGCACGCCACCGGCCCGAGGCGATCCGATTTCTCCTGCTCTCGACCCACTACCGCAGCCCCATCCATTTTGGAGAGGAGCCGCTTCAGGAGAGTGCCCGGGCCATGGAGGCTTTTGAGCGACTCTTTGCCCGCTTCGAACGGATCACCGGAACATCGTTCTACGCGATGGCACCTCGCGACCGCCAAACTGGAGACGCGGCCGTTGCCCGCGCCAGCGATGAGATGGCCGACCTTCGCTCGAAGTTCTTGGCCGCGATGGATGACGATTTCAATACGGCCATTGCGGTCGCCATGCTTTTTGATGCCGTGCGTGTGGTCAACAAGTTCATCGATCAACATGGGCTCGAGGCAAACAAGTCGGCCCCCGAACTTGCCGGCCTCGAGGCCAGGATGCTCGTCGTGCGGGAGCTGACAGCCGTGCTGGGCATATTTCTCGAGCCACCGAAGGCCACCTCCGATGGTGCCGACGAGGGGCTCGTTTCAAAACTCATGGAGCTCGTCATCGAGATCCGTGCGAATGCGAGAAAAGCCAAAGACTTCGCCACGGCTGACCTCGTGCGGAACCGCCTCACCGAGGCAGGCATCGTGCTAGAAGATCGCCCCGATGGCACCGGCTGGGCAAAAAAGTAGCGCGGCGGCCTTCACCGCGATTCAAAGCGAACCGTCAGCGAGTCGTAGCCGAGCCGCCGGTCGTACGCCGTCGTGTGCTCGACGCGGTCCTGCTTCGCGATGAGATCGATTCGCTCCACTCGTCGGCAGAGTACGGCAAGCAGCGTGCGCACCACGGTGCGGGCATGGGCTGCGCCGAGACAGAAATGGGCCCCAAACCCAAAGGCCACGTGGGGATTGGGTCGCCGGTCGAGATGAATTTCGTCGGGCGTTTCAAAAACAGTTTCGTCGAGATTGGCCGACGCCCAGCAGAGGCTGACGCGGTCGCCAGGCCTGACCTCGATCCCATGCACGTCGGCGCCGGTGGGGCACACCCGTCCAATGTGCGAGAGCGGCATGGAGACCCGAAAAAACTCCTCGCTCGCATGGACGATGCGGTCGGCGTCGGCCCGGAGAAACCCCAGCGCCTCGGGCCGACCGGCGAAGTACCCGATGATTGACGAGACGGTGTGGATGATCGTGTCGCGACCACCAGCAAACATGAGGTTGGCGAACCCGAGCATCTCGGCCCGCGTGAGCGGGCGGCCCTGAAACGTCGCCTTCGTGAGGACGCTGTAAAAATCGTCGCCCGGTGCCTCGGTGGCCCGGTCGAACTGCTCGCTGAGGTACCGCTCGAGCTCAGCCCCGTGCGATTCGCCGCGTTCATTGTGAAAGACGTGGACTCCCCATCTGATAAACCGCTCGGCTTCCTCCTCGGGGACATTGAGCAGGACCGTGAGGGCTCGTGACTGAAGAGCGAGCGCGATGTTGCCAACGGCCTCGACCGACTCGGCGGCGCATGCATCCGCGACGAGCCGCTCGGTGATCGCCTCCACGCGGGCCACGAAGGCCGGCTGCTTTGCCCGTAGAAAGAAGGGCTCGACGAGTTTTCGGTACTCGGTGTGCTCGGGTGGATCGACTTCGATCGGCAACTGTCGCACCGTGCGAAACCGCTCCTCGGAAGGGATCGGCACGCGAAATGGCGCATCCGAGCTGAAGGTTTTCCAGTCCTTCGCCGCCTTCCGCACTTCCTCGTGGCGAAGGATGAGCGGGATGACCTCTTGGTCGGTTGGAAGGCCGAGCACGCCGGCTTTCTGGCGGGCATCGCGGAACGGATCGGGGATATCGGCCATGCCTACAGAGCTCTGCCGAAAGAGGGCTACGGCAACGTGATCGCGACCGGCTCGATCGGCAGGCTCTCACTTGACGCCATGTCTCGAATCTCCTGCGAGATCTTCATCGAGCAATACTTCGGCCCGCACATGCTGCAGAAGTGGGCGCTCTTGAACGTCTCCTGTGGGAGCGTCTGGTCGTGATATTCCCGCGCCCGTTCCGGGTCGAGCGACAGCCGAAACTGCTCGTTCCAGTCGAACGCAAACCGAGCCCGCGACAGCGCATCGTCGCGAGAACGGGCGTTCTTTCGGTGCCGGGCCAGGTCGGCCGCGTGGGCGGCGATCTTGTATGCGATCACACCCTGCCGGACATCTTCGGCATCGGGCAGCCCAAGATGCTCCTTCGGCGTGACATAGCAGAGCATAGCCGCGCCGCTCCAGCCGGCGAGAGCCGCACCGATGGCGCTGGTGATGTGGTCATAGCCCGGGGCGATATCCGTGACGAGCGGGCCGAGCACGTAGAACGGCGCCTCATCGCACTCCTGCATCTGCCGTTTCACGTTCATGTCGATCTGGTCCATCGGGACATGCCCTGGCCCTTCGACCATCACCTGGCAGCCCTTTGCCCACGCCCTGCGGGTGAGCTCCCCGAGCACGTGCAGCTCCGCAAACTGGGCCTCGTCACTGGCATCGGCGATGCACCCAGGGCGGAGTCCATCGCCCAAGCTCCATGTCACATCGTACTGCCGAAAAATGTCGCAGAGATCTTCGAAGTGGGTGTAGAGCGGATTCTGCTCGCGGTGTGTCATCATCCACCGTGCGATGAGCGAGCCTCCGCGGCTGACGATGCCCGTGATCCGTTTCATCGTGAGCGAGAGATGCTCCTGGAGCACACCGGCGTGGACGGTCATGTAGTCGACCCCCTGCTGGGCCTGCTTCTCGCACATGTCCAGAAAATGCTGCGGCTGCATGTCGTCAATATCGCCGCCGAGCTCTTCGAGCATCTGGTAGATCGGCACGGTTCCGATCGGCACGGGCGAGGCATCGACGATCGCGCGGCGAATCCCGTCGATGTCTTTTCCTGTCGATAGGTCCATCACGGTGTCGGACCCGTAGTGGACAGCCATGTGGAGCTTTTCGAGTTCGGCGGCCACGTCGCTCGTCACCGCCGAGTTGCCGATATTCGCGTTGATCTTGGTTCGAGCGGCGATGCCGATCGCCATCGGCTCGAGCGATTTCGAGAGGTGCACGGTGTTCGCCGGAATGACCATCCGTCCGCGTGACACCTCGTCGCGAACGAGCTCCTGGGTGATCTCCTCCCGCGTTGCGACAAACTGCATCTCGGGAGTGATCTCTCCCGCTCGGGCCCGCTCAATCTGCGTCATCTGTCGTCCTCCAAAACGTGTCTCGCGGGCTCATCCCGCGGCAAAGCATCGTAACAGATGGGACGCCGGTTTTGGCCGTGAGCACGAACCACGAAGAGAAACGCTCGAGGGGACACCTCGCCGAGAGGCGGAAGCGCAACGCCGATGTTGACTTGGCCGACTCCTTGGCTGTCTCAAGCGCGCCTCCATACAAGCACCAAGTTCCGAACCCCTTCAACACGGCCAACACACACACCCATCAGACGCGCAAAACCCCGCCCCTTGCAAGTGCAAGGGGCGGGGCATGCGAATTGATTGCGAACTGCCCGTGGAAAGAGCCCTCCATGGCTCCATTCCACAGACTGCTGGCAGCCGGCGGTCGGTTAGGCGCTGACCGGACCGACCTTGGCATTGCGACGACGCTTCCATCCGAGGCCAACCAGGCCAACAAGCCCAGCACCAGCCATCGCCATCGTGGTAGGCTCCGGCACCGCCTGAACGTTCACGAGCCGGAATCCGATCTGAGCCGTGGGGTTGTCGCTGTTGA
>JBGTKO010000373.1:0-3042 GCA_041744595.1 Pirellulales bacterium | reverse complement strand
GCTCCTGGGAGATCTCGGCACGGCTGTACCATCGAATCGCTGCCGCAAGGCGGACTTCACGGGTGAACTCGGCTGGCGAGCGGCGTACCGCGGCAAAGACCTCCGCTGGCACCTCGAATGAAACTGTGGCCATCAGCTGCTCCCTTCCCGCCTGAAATCTATCACAAGCCGAGGCTCTTCTCGCGTGCCCGGGTATTGTTTGGCCTACGATTTGGCGCTGCGCTGCTTGTTGACCCGGGTGGCTCTTGCGTCATCCCCGCGAAAGCGGGGATCCACACCGCCCCGCCTGGATTCCCGCGTTCGAGGGTGTCGATAAACGCGAAATGCCCCTCGATACGGCCGCTGAAAAGACGCGGCCTCCTAAGGAACAAACCGCCGGTGCCAAGCGCGTGCCCCTCGATACGCCGGCCCGAAGACGGCCCGGCACTCGGGGCGAACGGGGGAGGAACCCGACATGCCAGCAAGAACCGTTCACCCTGTACGAGTAGCCGCCGTTCTTTGGCGGCGTATCGAGGGGCGCTTCGCGAGAAAATCGACAGCCTCGTTCGCGGGAATGACGAACCTGCGTGAAAGCCGTCACTCTATTTTGCGAAGCTCAGTAAGCCGTAGGTCGTCCGTTCGAGTCGGGCCTGGCGCATTAGGTTGATAGGCCCCTCCTGGTTGACGGCCATGAGTTGGATTGCGAAGGTCTGCGCATGCCGTCGCTTGCCGACACCTTTCGAGAGATCAATGTGCTTAAGGATCAGCGGGTGATTCGCGAGTATGCCGTCGGTGGTGCGATGGCGATGGTGTTCTGGGCGGAGCCGACTCTCACCTTTGATCTCGACGTATTCATTGTGATCGATGCCGGTTCCGGGCCGGTCATTTCCCTGGCGCCGATTTACGACCGGCTGCGCGAGCGCGGTTGCGCCGTGGTGGCGGAGCATGTGGTGATTCACGGAACACCGGTGCAGTTTCTGGTTTCGCCGAATGCATTGTGTGACGAGGCAATCGACCATGCCGCGGTTCGGGACTATGAAGGAGTCAGCTTCCGCGTCATGACTCCGGAGTATCTCTGCGCCTTGTGGCTCCAGCTAGGTGGGGCGAAACGCAGCGAGCGCGTCGAGGTCTTTCGCCAGTCCGGCGTCATCGATGAGGCGAAGCTGCAAGCATTGCTCGATCGCTACAGCATCTCGAAGTGAGTCCATGGAAGAACATCGACGACCGACGAGTGAGCTAACTGAGACCCAAGCTCGTGCAAAGATGGAATGGCGGCGCACCATGGCGACGCTGCCGTTGCGGGAGAAAGTCGCGATCGTCGTCGAGATGCAGCGCCGATTGGTGCCCATCATCGCGCAACGTCGGACTCTACAATGGTGGGAACGGCCCTGGGAGATCGACGAACAGGCAGGGTGATCTCGAGGTCATTCCCTCACCTCACCTCCCGGGGGATAGGTTCAGAATCGTCGCGCCACGGCAAGCTACGCTGCCGCGGGCGGACGCTGACGGCCACGTATTTGAACGGAGACCTTTCCCTTCTTTACGCTTACCTCGACCACCACGCCGTTCTTGAACAGCAGTGCTTGGCGATCGTCGTGAACGGCGACGTCGTCAAACTCCACCCCAAGCAACTCGCCGTTAGGCGCAAACCACCCCACTCCCTTGCCTTGCGTGGCGTCGACTGCATCCCCGTATGGACCCGGGTACCAGTACGCCGAGAGGGGACCCGAATCTCCGAAATGACGAAACGAGATCGTCGGCCGCTTCATCGTAGCCTCCTGAAATGCCGGTGCGATCGGCGCATGCGCCTACCTGTCGGATACATGCTTGCGAAAAACGCACCCTCCTCGATGACTTTGACCACCGCCAGAATGTAACGGCCATCTTCGAGGCGATAGAAGAGCCGGTACTCGTGCGGCTCCTTCTCGTCGTCAACCAACACGGAGGTGGGCCGTTGTAGCACTCGTTTGATGAGCTCGATCAGGAGATCCCGAGGAAGAGTGAAGTGCCGCATCGCATGAGCCAGCTCGGCCTCGCCGATCATGACGCTCTCTCCCGTGATCGCCTTCACCGACGCGACGATCCGCCGCACAGACATGTGCTGCACATAGCATAGGTCTCAATCGCTTCGACAGGATCAATCTGTGACCTGGGTCTCATGTTGCGCAGGCCTGGTTTTGCCCTGCCCTTGGTTGACGTCGGGGAAGGCTGGTGCCATCTTGGCACCATGCCCGCTGTAGCCGCAAAGAAGTCCCGCCTGGTCGCGCGTATTCCTTCCGGAGTGCGGAAAACCATCCAGGCCGCCGCCGATCTGGAAGGTGCATCGCTCAATCACTTTGTCGTCCATGCCGCACACCGCCAAGCCCAGGAAATCCTCGAACGCGAGTCGATCATCCGGCTGAATCGCGAGCAGACCCAGCGCGTCTTCGCGTTACTCGACAAGCCGCCCAAGCCGAATGCGGCGTTGCTCTCGGCCAAAGCCGCCCATCGGAAACTCGTGCGTGCTTAGAGTCGAGCTGCTGGACGCCAGCCACGACCGCAAGAGTTTCGACTGCGGGGTGGATCCGTTGAACCACTACCTCCAGCAGAGCATGAATCGAAAGTCGCACGGGCCCGTGCCGGGACTGCCGCTCTGCTGCAGCTGCCCTTGATAGGTAAACGCGGTCCCAATCGCCGCGGCGCCTTGCGGCAGACTGAACAGGCTGAGCAGTGCGAGCACAATGGCGTGCTGTCCGATCGTTCGTCGTGTCATGCCTGTCCTTTCAAGCGAAGGCCGCATTGGCTCCGTCAACGAGATGTGGGCCATAGCACGACGCCGGTTCGACGTAACCTGAACCGATGCTCTCTTGCCTTCGCGTCTTCGCGCGAGTGGTTCTTCTCCGATCCTGGTTTTCGTCACCCCTTCGACACCAAGGCCCTTGTCGCGCCGGCCACTCGCGTGGTCTACACGGTGCATGAGCCCCGACCGCGAGGCGGCGAGCCGCGATGCCAACCTGACCCGCTATCGGCTCGGGCAGAGCGCCGGGCACTACGAGAGCTTCTTCCAACGCGCCAACCATCCGA
>JBGTKO010000372.1:0-2833 GCA_041744595.1 Pirellulales bacterium | reverse complement strand
TGGGGCAAAGTGCGGGCCGATCGCACCGGGCACCCGCGAGACCGCGCCGTCGGAGCCGATCGTCGCGGCCCCCGCCCCTTGGCCCATGAGCGTGGCAAGCGCGGCGCCACCGAGAAGGTGGCTCCCCTGCTCGAAGAACCGGCGGCGGGTGAGGTTCAACGCGTGTTCAGCGAGGTGTGACGGAATTCGATTCATGGGTTTGTTCTCCTCGAAAAAGGTTCCTGAAACCTTTTTCATTTGCAAAGTACCTCATCGAGATTCGACAGTTCGTTGACAAGCATCGTCCAGGCTGCGAGCGCGGGTGTGTCTTTGGACCTCGGCTTCGATTCACCGACGGCGACGAGCTTCGCCGCGTCATCCGGGTGAGCCTTGTAGTGCGACAAGAGCGCGGTGAGGGACGCTCCCACGATCTCCCGCTCGTCCGACTCGAGCGGCCGCGCGAGAAGCCTGCGTGCCACGAAATCGATTCGCGGCATGGTGTCGCCGGGCTGTTCGAGGGCGAGGTCTGCCAGGGCACGAGCCGCCTCGATGAACTGCGGGTCGTTCAAGGTCACGAGCGCCTGCAGCGGCGTGTTGGTCCGCTCCCGCTTCACGGTACAAACCTCCCGCGATGGGGCGTTGAAAATGTCGAGCGACGCTGGCGGGGCCGATCGTTTCCAGAACCAATAGAGGCTCCGTCGGTAGAGGTTTTCTCCGGTGTCGGTGATGTATTTCTTCGTATTACTCTCGGGCATCGCGACGGCCTCCCAAACACCTTCTGGCTGGTAGGGCTTCACGCTCGGGCCGCCGAGTTTGTGGACCAGCAGACCGCTCGCGGCAAGCGCCTGGTCGCGGATCATCTCTGCATCCATCCGGAACCGCGGGCCTCGGGAGAGCAGCCGGTTGTCACGGTCGCGAGCCGCCTTCTCGGGTGTTGTCACCGCCGACTGGCGGTAGGCGGCGCTCGTGAGCATGAGCCGAAAGAGCTTCTTGACATCCCAGCCGGTTTCGCGGAACTCGACCGCGAGCCAGTCGAGGAGTTCCGGGTGGCTTGGTAGATCGCCAGTAATGCCAAAGTCACCGGCGGTTCGCACGATGCCATGCCCAAACACTTCCTGCCAGAACCGGTTGACCGTCACCCGCGTGGTCAGCGGGTGTTCAGGGCTCAGGAGCCATTCCGCGAGGCCCAGCCTGTTCCGCGGAAGCGTTTCGGGAAACGGTGAAAGGGCCGCAGGCGTGTCGGCTATCACTTCTTCCTGCGGTTTGTCGTATTCGCCGCGGTCGAGGATCGCGGCCATCGGTTGGCCAGGCTTCTCGGCCATCACATGGGCAATCGTACCGCGGCCGTGAATCGTCGCGATCTCCGATTCGATGTCGGTCACTGTCGCCGTCCCTGCAAGAAAGCCGCCGTCGTGCGAACCAAGCCACCAGGCATACAGCCCCTTGGCAGCCTCGGACCGCTCCGAGGGGGGCAGCTTCAACGCCTCGGCGAGCTTGTCGGCCTTCGAGACGCCTTCCACCTGGGCGGGTGAGAACGCTCGACCATGAATCGTGACATCGGCCAGGCCCACGCCATGGGCAGCGCCGCCCCCCGTGCGGCTGCCGACGGTCAGCGGTGCATCCGTGCGGATCGACTTCCGGCCAAAGTTGTTACTCTCCGTGTCGAGTTCTTGTGGAACGCCGTCGAAATAGATCTGCACATCCCTGGGCCTGCCACTGCCGGAATACGTGACTGTCACTCGGGTCCATTCATTGGCCGGAAGCTGTTTTTGCGTGACCACTTTGAAGCCATTTTCTGGCCAGGCGTGGATCAAATGGAAGGCCACGCGACGGCTCTGAATCCAGACATCCCAGCCGCGATGCTTGGCTGCCACGTCCATGCGGGCGACGACCGCGTACGGGGCATCATTGCCAGTCGCCTGGAGCCAGAAGTTCACCGAAAATGGCTGGTCATGTTCGAAGTCACCGGCTGAGGCGATCTCCACCGCTTTGCCGTCGAGGATGACCGCCGGCTTCTCCTTCGGGCCGGGTTGCCACGCGGTGTTGGGTGAAAGCGGCAGCTCGACGGGTTCGCCAGAAAGCTCGGCACGGACTGTGGTTCCTTCGCCTTCGGTCAAGGGGAGCGACACCAGTGGCGGCTCCGGCGGCAGCGCGGGAGGCACCGACTCGGGTGTGGCAGTAGCAAGAAATTCCTCGAAGGCGCTTCTGGCCTCTCGTCGCCGATCGTCAACGACCTTTCTTGCAGCCGGCAGCGCCCGCTCGAGCTCCGCGAGCCGCGGGCGGTCTTCGGCCAGCGGGATCGGCAGGACCGGCGGCGTGTTCTTGACGTTGCCGTCTTTCGCCTTTTGAGTCGTGTTATTGAAGAAGGCCGAGAGTGCGTAGAAATCCTTCGTCGATACAGGATCAAACTTGTGGTCGTGGCAGACGGCGCAGCCCGCTGTCAGCCCCATCCAGACAGTGGCCGTCGTCTCGGTGCGATCACGGGCATAGAGGACGATGTATTCCTCGTCGATGATGCCCCCTTCGTTTGTCGTCATGTTGCAGCGGTTGAAGCCGCTACCGATCTGGGCGTCGAGAATCCTTTCGGGTGTCGCGTCAGTGCCGGGGTCGATGAGATCCCCCGCGAGTTGAAGGCGGGTGAATTCATCGAAAGGCATGTTGGCGTTGTATGCTTCGATCACCCACTGCCGAAACGACCACATCTCTCGGAGGTTGTCGAAGTGGATGCCGTGGGTGTCGGCGTAGCGAGCGTAGTCAAGCCAGTAGCGGCCGCGGTGCTCGCCCCATGCCGGTGAGGCGAAGAGCGTGTCGAGGTACCGCTCGTACGCATCGTGGCGGGCGTCGGCCACAAAAG
>JBGTKO010000371.1:0-2830 GCA_041744595.1 Pirellulales bacterium | reverse complement strand
CGCCGGGATCGGTGGGCTCGAGTGAAAACTGTTTCACGGTTTGATTGCCCGACGTGTCGGTCAGCGAGATCTTCACGACGAGCTGCTCGACCCGCTCACCTGCCCACCAAATCGCCTCGCCCACCATGTGGGCCGGGGTTTCGCGAGCGAGCACGGCGTCGGCGGCGACGCTCTTCCAGCCCTTCTCTTGACCACCGCGGTATTCGAGCACGAGCGAGTCGAGATTCAACGAGTCATCAGCAGCAGCGTAGCGGCAGATGATTTCGCCGTCGGCACCTTTCCAAACCCGCGCGGCCAGTCGCGGACCGTCGGCATCGACAAGGACGCGAATGTCCGGGCCTTCGCTTCCGCGGGAGCGTCCCTTACGGTCAACCGCCCGAAGCCTGAACCAATACTCGCCGTCGGTATCGGCGGTGTATGAGAAGGTGCCGGCGGTCGGAGCCGTTTCGCCAGCCACCGACCATGTCATTCCAAGATCCTTGGAAATATTGAGAATGACCCGCTGCGGTGTGGCGTCGGGATCAGGATCCCGCGACTCCGGAAGCTTGAAGGGAATCGCGAAGGACCGGTGCTTGGTACGAATGAGTTTCGGAAGGCCCGCGGCGTCGGCGAGTGAGTCTGCCTGCACGGTCGATGTGGAGAACAGACCCACCACGAGCGCCATCACTGTCAGTGGGGCCAGTGCGGCCACCAGCCATCGGCAGGCGGCCGCTTGGTCGGTGGGGGCGTACGGTGCTTGTGCCGAAGAACGCATGGATTCGGCTATCGGCATCCGCCCCGCTGGAAAGTCACTCATTTTCAGCAGGATCAAAAAGGTCAGCCCAAATTACCAGGGTGAACGAGTGCCGCAGGCAGGCGAAGAAAAGTGAGGTGTGGAGGGCAAAACGGGCGGCCTCGAGAATCTCTGCTGGACCGGTGGCGTGCCGCATCGCCATACTGAACACCATGAGGTCCGGTCGCTTGTTTCTTGGCAAACGAGCGAGTCCCCTCCGGCTGTCGGCTTACCGTGTTCCGTTGCGAGTTCCGTTGTTTGATACGGCTGTCAGGTCGTACGAAGGAGATTTTTGCGGGGGACTGATCAGTGCAAGAATTCGCCTTGGCTTTGAACGCCTTCGCCGCGAGTATCCCGCTGGTGTCGCAGGCCAGCGGTTCCACAGGCGTGGTGATCAACTTCATCCTGCTTGCGGCCGTTGTGGCCGCGGCGGTCGTAGCGATTCTCCATGTTCGGCGGCGGTGGCTCGGACTGGATGGACTTGGCGGATTCGATGGAACAGATGGCGCCGACTGGCAAGACACACTCATCCACTATAGGAATCTCCGAGACGAGGGTGTGCTGAGCGACGAAGAATTCCGAAGAATAAGAACACTCGTCAGGCCGGGACCACGGTCAGACACACCCGAACTCCGTGGGCGGCATCGGCCGCCTTCGGATCCCGTCGGGCCAGCAGCAGAGAGGGAATGAACGGATGGCAGCCGGGAAAGACACGGGAGGTCTGGGACGCCGCGGGACTGGTGGGACGACCAAGAAGAACGCCTTCTGCTCGTTCTGCCGCAAGAGCTACCGCGACGTCGGGCCGCTCGTCGAGGGCCCAGGTGACGTCTACATCTGCGGCGAGTGTATCGAGCTGTGTCAGTCGATCCTCGACCAGGAGAAGCGCCGCCGGGGCACCGGCAAGCAGCTCTTCACGTCGATCCCGACACCCCGAGAGATCGTGACGCACCTTGATCAGTATGTGATCGGACAGCAGCATGCCAAGCGGGTGCTGGCCGTCGCCGTGCATAGCCACTACAAGCGGCTGAACCTCGGTCGCGACGGTACCGACGTCGAGGTCGATAAGTCCAACATTCTTTTGATGGGCCCGACAGGCTGCGGCAAGACGCTCCTGGCTCGGACGCTCGCCAAGATCCTCGACGTTCCCTTCGCCATCGGCGACGCCACGACGCTCACTGAGGCGGGCTACGTGGGCGAAGACGTGGAAAACCTTCTCCTCAAGCTCTTGAACGCGGCCGACTACGACATCGAAGCGGCCCAGCGAGGCGTGCTCTACATCGACGAGATCGACAAGATCGGTAAGACGAGCCAGAACGTGTCGATCACGCGGGACGTCTCGGGTGAAGGCGTGCAGCAGGCACTCCTCAAGATGCTCGAGGGCACGGTTGCCAATGTGCCTCCACAGGGTGGCCGCAAGCATCCCGAGCAGCAGTACATCCAGCTCGACACGTCGAACATCCTGTTCATCTGCGGCGGGACTTTCGTGGGCATCGACAAGATCATCGCCAAGCGGCTCGGTAAGCGGACGATCGGCTTCGGTCAGCCCATGGGACACCGCGGCGATGCCACCATGGCGGAGCTCCTCCCGCAGGTCGACTCCGACGACATCCTCGAATTCGGGTTGATCCCCGAGCTCGTGGGCCGGCTGCCGGTGATCTCGTCGCTCCAGCCGCTCGACGAGGAAGCGCTCGTGAAGGTGCTGACCGAACCACGGAATGCCCTGATCAAGCAGTACCAGAAGATGTTTGGCCTCGAGAACTGCAACCTCGAGTTCACCGACGCCGCCCTTCGGACGATCGCCCGCAAGGCGATGAAGAAGGAAACCGGCGCCCGTGGCCTGCGGAGCATCATGGAAGACACGATGCTCGACATCATGTTCGACCTCCCTGACCACCAGGGGGCGACCTACGTGATCAACGAGCGGCACGTCGAAGGCACCGAGACGGTGATCCCGCTCCGCGAGACCCGTACGAAGAGCGCGTAAAGGCCTCATAGCCCGCATGCCGTGCAGTCCATGGGGTGACGTCCAGCGTGGCTCGGGGTTGCCCGTGCCATTTC
>JBGTKO010000370.1:0-2162 GCA_041744595.1 Pirellulales bacterium | reverse complement strand
GAAGTCGGCCACGAGTGGGCCACATGCGGGCAATTGCACCTCGGCCAACGGCCCGCCGATCGGGCCGCCCGGGCCTGGCCACGACAGAACATCGACGGGTAGTTCGCCCCACTCACGGGCCATTCCACCGGCTGCGAGCCGAGCCCTGACGACCCTTGGCTTTTCTCCTTGCTCCGGAAATCCTGGTGAATCCGCATCGACGAGACCTGTGAGCACTCGCTCAAGACCTTCTCCCGCAAGCCGCACGATCGCCCGCGATCCGGCCCCCTCACGGGTCGCAGCGGCCACGATGAGGCCATTCGTGGAGAACATGGGCCACCCAGGGCGGGCCGTCAGTAAACTACCGCTGCTTCTTGCGGGCCAGGCGTCGTTCACGGGCCGCTTCGGCCACCGCCGTGGTTTTGTTGGCCGCCGGCTCCGAAACCGCGTCAACGACGCGAACGCCTCCATTCGCCCCGGCAGCCGCAGGCTTCGGCAGCCAGAGGAGCCGCTCGGCGATGCCCCAGAGGCTCGAGGCAATGAAGTAGAGACAGAGCCCACTCGGCACCTTGAAAAACATGAGTGCCATGAACCACATCATGTAGTTCATCACCTGTTGCTGCATCCGCTGCTGCTCGTCCATTGCTGGCGGCATGAAAAGCTTCTGCTGCCAGAGGAAGAGGCCGATCGTGACCAGTGGCAAGACGTTCAAGTACGGGCCGAGCCATCCCTCGGGGGACGTCAGGAATCCCGGCAGGTAGCCTGTCCAATCCCAGAGCATGTCGGGAGCTGCAAGATTCGAGCACCAACGGATCGCGTTGGTGAAGAGTGGCGCCTCGCGGAGCTCGACATCGGTCGCGAGCGCCCTGTAGAGCCCCATGAAAATTGGAATCTGGATGAAGACCGGCAGGCAGCCGCTCATCGGGTTCACCCCGTGCTTCTTCCATAGCTCCTGGACGGCTCGGCCCCGCTTCTCGGTGTCGTTTTTGTATTTCTCGTTGATGATCTTCATCTCAGGCTGAAGCGCCTGCATTTTTTGAGACGAGATCGCCTGCTTCCGGCTGATCGGGAACATCGCTCCACGGACGAGCACCGTGAGAAGGATGATGGCGATCCCGTAGTTCCGAACAATCGCATGGAGACCGTGCAGCAGCGCGATCATCGGCCTCGCGACCCAGCCAAACCATCCGTAGTAGACAATGTCATCCATGCTCGCCTTCGGTGCGCCGAACTGCCGCAACAACTCTGGCTGCTTCGGACCGGCAAAGATCGTGTACTGGTGACGAAGTGGCTGATCCGGGCCGACCGCGATGTCATCCGAAATGATCCGGGCTGTGACGTTGACGAGCTTTTTCCGAGCCGGCTCGGTGGGTTCGCCCACCGCAATCGACCGCACCTCCGCAAGCGCAGGAGCGTTGTCGCCGGTTGAGGGGATCATGGCCGATGCAAAGTAGAGCGCATCGACACCGGCAAACGACAGCGGCTTGTCGGGCATGACCGTGGTCGCTGGCCGGTCGAGCGTGCCGTCGAGTGTCTTGAGCCCACTGATGAGCGTGCTCTCGCTTCCCACAAACCGCAGGGCCACGTCGCGAACCGCCAGTGAGCTCCAAAACTCATGCCACACTCGCTGCGTGTACCACCAACCCTCCGTTGGCAAGCCCGTCGGGCCATCGAGGGCATAGGTGACGACGGTCTTCGCGGCGGGTGATTCGAGTCCGATGACGAGATCGAGGGCGTAGCCGGGCGCATCCGCAGCGGTAATGAGACGGTATTCCTTGCTCGCCATGAGGCCGCCGGGGAGCGTTCGCGTAAACCGCACGCTGCGGCCATCGGCAGACCGTGAGGCATGCCAGTCGATGTCGGCGAGATCCTGACCCGGGATCTCATCGAGTGTCTCGCGGCGGCGGCGGCCATCGCGAGACTCGAGGGAGAAGCGAAACGAAAGCGGGTCGTGTGGCCGCGTATTGGCATCGACCACCGTCCGGCCGCGGTACTCGGGCCGCACGACCTCGAGCGGTCGCCTGACGAGTGTTGCGTCCACTGAAACTTTGCCATCGCCTCGGACAACCTCAATGGGCACCCGCTGCCCTGGCCTTGTCCCGGCGAGCACGTCGGCAAGCGCCGTCGGATCGGCCGTGGCCTGGCCGGCCACTTGCACGATCACGTCGCCAGGCTTCAGGCCC
>JBGTKO010000369.1:0-4526 GCA_041744595.1 Pirellulales bacterium | reverse complement strand
GCCCTCGAGCGTGGAGACCTCACGGTCCATCTCCTCCGAGAGCTGCGGGTGGATATCGGCCGGGATGCCACGGCCATCGTCCTCGACCGTGACGCTGCCATCGACATTGACCGTGACCCCCACCTGCTTGGCATAGCCCGCCATGCACTCGTCGATCGAGTTATCGACGACTTCGTAGACAAGGTGGTGCAGACCACGGGCGGTGTTGTCGCCGATGTACATGCCGAACCGCTCACGAACATGGTCGCGGTCGGAAAGGTGCTTGAGATCGGCCGACGTATAGCCGGGCTGGAGGGATTCGTCGCTCATCAATGGTCTTCGTCTTTCACAAGGGGGACACGGTCCGGGACGAAGGGGACAGGAGCTTTTCCTTTTGAAAACCAGCCAGTCCCCGGAGATGCGTATCGTGAGGCATGTCGGTCATGACCCTGTCTCGGCCATGCGGCAGCGGATGTCGGTGATGCCGGCAGACGGCATGCTCGCCTGAAGGCTCCGAAGAACAACCTCCTTGTGGAACGCCATTTCCTGGACGATGGCCGAGTGCGTCACAAAGACGTCGAGCACACCACGGCGAATGAGCCCTGGGCGCGAGTGGCCGGCCAGCCGCTCGGGCACGGCTGCGGCCCACGCGGCGACGAGCGACTCCGAGGCCTGTTCTCGAGCGTAGCCAGTCCGGGCCATGAGCCGCGCGACAATACGGCCCACGGACTGAGGCCCTCGTGACTGGTCACGGTGCGTCGACAAATGCCCCTCTCGGTCCGGCCACGTGGTTTTCATCGGCTCATTCAATCGACCGCCAGCGGCATGATCACGTAGCCGTAGCCGTCGTCGGTCCGGCAGACACATGCACTCTGCGAGTCCGTGATCTCGATGGTCACCGTGGTGCCACCGTCTAGCACCCTCAGGAAATCGATCATGAACCGAGGGTCGAGTTTGATTTTGACAGCAGCACCGGCATGGTCGATCGGCAGCTCAATCCGGCTCTCGCCGCTTTCGGCCGAACGCCCCGAGAGCACGAGCTGCCCGGGCTCGAACGAGAAATCGACCCCCTTGGATTGTTCACTTGTGACGATGGCCGCCTGCCGCACCGCCGCGAGCAGCGGGCCGGCCACGATTGGCACCTTCGACGCATCGGGCCGATCGGGAAACACATCCCGCCAGGGTGGAAAACGCCCGGCCACGAGCCGTGCTGAGATCGTGGTTTCTCCCGTGCGGACGACGATCTCGCTCGCCCCCACGGCCACGTGGACCGGCGCATCGGTCCCGCCCAGACACCGTTCGATCAAGTGCATCGCGCGGGCCGGCACGATCGGCCGTGCCTCTTCCATGTCAGAACCGTGGGCCTGGCAGGGGCCCTCCATCTTGGCGAGCCTCCGGCCATCAGTGCCAACGGCGATGACGCTTGTTGCCAAAAGCTCCATGAGAACGCCGCCGAGGGCGAAGCGACTCGACTCGTTGTCGGTGGCATAGACGGTTCGCCGGACGAGCTCGCGGATGAGCGGCGTGGAAACTTCGAATGACCGTCCTTCAGGAAACGTTGCCACCGAGGGAAACTCGAGCGGGTCTTCGACCGGAAGGCGAAAATCACTCCGCGGGGCTTTCACGCTCGCGGCCGTCCCGTCACTGGCTATCTCGAAGACGGTGCCAGCCGGAGCCTCTCGAAGAATCGCGATCAGACGACCGCTCGGAAGAAGGACCGATCCGGCCGCCTCGGTCTCGACCCCATCGACTGCCACCCGGATACCGACCTCGAGATCGGTCGCTGAAATGACCGCACCCTCGCGGGTCGCGTCGAGCTTCACATTGGCGAGCACGGGCTTGGGAGAGCGGGCCGGAACGACGGATGCCGCGGTCTGGACCGCGGCGAGAAGGGGCTCCTTGGGGCAGCGAATCTTCATACGAAACGTGGGTTCCTGCGATGCCGGTGAGAATCCTCGAATCCTACCAGATTTCAGGGCATTTCCCAGCCGCCCCCGCCTTTCTGCTTCCTCCTCCTCTTCTTTGTTTTTTAGGAGTAAATAGAAGATAGAAACAGGGCCGAACATGCCTAAGAGGAGGGCTTGTCAACGACCGGCCAAACAGGCCGCCCAACCCGTCGCTGAGGCATGGAAAACATACTGGTTTCCAAGATGTTTTTGGAGTGATATGGCTTGTTGTGACATGGTGGAGAACATGGTGGCAATGTGGTGGTATGGTGCTGGCAACATGGCAAAACTTGTATGGCGGCAAGGCGGTTCAGCGGCGTTATCCTGACCATAAGGCGTTGGCGTCGTGGCGCCATTGAGACGGCCGGCCGTCTCGATCATGGCACTGAAAATGTCGCGGCTCGTCCTGCCACGAATTCCCTCCGGTTACCAACACGAAACCGACAGCCTGAGCTCGCTAGGCGATGCGGGCTGTGATGGCGGCGACTTCCTCGGCGAGGCCGGTATTGCGATTGATCTCGGCGGCGATCTTTCGCGTGGCATGCATGGCCGTGGTGTGGTCGCGGCCACCACAGGCTTTTCCGATCGCATTGAAGCTCGCACCCGTGAGCGTTCGAGCGAGGTACATCGCCAGGCTTCGAGCACCGGCGACATTCCTGCTGCGACGGCCGCCCGTGATGTCTGCCACGGACAGATCGAACTGCCGCGCGGTCGCCGCAATGATCTTCGAGATTCTGGGAGGGCCTTTCAGGGAGGGAATGACACGCGTGGGGAGCGTGATGAGGAGGCCGCCGGAGAGCCGTGAGGCAAGGCATGGATCGAAACCTGCAGCCTCGGGCGGCCGTGAAAGGCTCACGCACCATGCGGTCCGGGCTTCAGTCGATACATCAAACACCTGGCATGCTCCGGCCTGCCTGTCTCCGGCGCCGATCGTCTCGAGGGCATCGACGACGACGAGATCGGCCGCGGCAAACCGGTCCCGGAGCCGTTCCTCGCTGTCTGTCGAGATCGCCCTCTCGAGTTCCTCGCCGAGCTCGCGGCCGGACCGGCGGAGCACGGTTAATCCTGCGGCCTCCGTCAGGCCGGCGATGTCGCCCAGGATGGTCGTGGCAGCGTCTGCCGTGATGAGACAGAGCGGATTGAAAGGCTGCGGGCTTGTTCGAGTTGTCGCGACCAACTCGTCAATGGCCCACCGCAGGAGCCGCCACGGCGCCGTCAAGTCTGTCATGGGCATGTTCGATGCGGCCATGTTCACATTCCCGAAATCCGCCACCTACAGGTTTACCAGGGACCCGCCGAGACATGAATGTACCCGTCGAACCGGCGGCCGTACGGCAACAGGCCCTCCAGACCTTGCCGCGTCCTCCAATAGGAGCCCACCTGCGCGAGCAGGTGGGACTGCGGGTGGCGTGGCGTCCCGTTTTCAATCATGAGTGGGCTCGCCCAATAACCCGCCGTCCCCACGCTTGCGCGAGGGGCTTCTATACGGCCGGCGGGGCATCCCTGCCCCCGGCGGCCTTGCCGGGCCTCCGCCCGGCCGCTCGCGTCTCCAGGCTCGCGTTTGTTCATCCGCCATTACCAATAGAAGCCCACCTGCGCGAGTGGCTTGGATGGGAAACCATTCTCACAGGTGCCTGAGAAAACGGCACCGCGATTCAGCGAGTGAGCCGAGCGAAGACGTGGCGGAGCCTGGCGACTGCTTCATCGATGTCGTGGTGGGTGGTCGTGCGGCCGAGGCTCGCCCGGAAGGTGCCAGCGACGAGTTCGTCGTCGAGTCGCAGTGCAAAAAGAACGGGCGACGGTTCGCTCGACCCACTCGCGCAGGCAGTGCCGGTCGAGAGGCAGACGCCCTCGAGGTCGGCGGCCATGACGACCGCTTGCCGATCGACGCCGCGGATTGACAGGGCTGCGATGTGCGGTGCACGGTGGCCGCTGGCGCCAATGATGACCGCGTCGAGCCCAGCGTCGCGAGCGGCTTCGAGGAGGTTTGCCTCGAGCGTCTCTCGCAACTCCCTCACCCGTCGCGAGACAGTCTCCCGCTCGGCGGCGGCGAGTGCGAGGGAATGCGCGAACCCCACGGCGAGCGATACCGCCTCCGTGCCACCGCGAAGGCCAAGCTCCTGCGACCCAGGAAGGAGAGGTACCACGGGAATGCCTCCGCGTATGACGAGGCCGCCGATGCCCCGCGGGCCGCCGAACTTGTGCGGCGCGAGCGTCATGGTCGCAAAGGGCGACGCGGCGAAGTCGAGGGCATTCCAGGCCGCTGATTGCGTGGCGTCGGCGTGGATCATGAGCGGCGAGGCAGCCTTTGCCAGATCAATGAACTCTAAAAGGTCATGAGAGAGGCCGGTCTGGCCGCAGATCGGGGTAACGGCCAAAAGAATTCCGCCGCCATCGGCAGCCTCGATTTCTTCCATGAGCGTCGCGGCGACGATCCTGCCATCAGCCTCGAGCGGGAGCGTGCGGACGGCATGGCCGCGGCTGGCAAGCTCGGCTGCCGCCGATGCGATCGATGGATGGTCGCGCGGAGACACCGCAACACGACAGCCCTTGCCGGCGAGCCCGAGTATGGCCATGCGGTTGGCCTCGGTCGCGCCGCTG
>JBGTKO010000368.1:0-1543 GCA_041744595.1 Pirellulales bacterium | reverse complement strand
GCACGCGAAACCGCCACGGCACACCGCCGGGGGCCGACGCACGGTCCCAGTGGGCCGGCCGCAGCCTCGTCGGGAAGAGCGGTTCTCCTTGGACGGTCGGCTCCGCTTCAAAGAGCGCCTCCGGTTGGGAGAGCGCCTCCGCTTCATGCGGCGCCGGGGCGGCTGCCTCCACGGCGCGGCGTGAGTGCGGGCTCGGATAGATCACACCAGCCGCCTCAAGCTGCCGCCAGACCTCGAGATACCAGGCCGTTCGCTCGCTCTGCACATACGGCCCGTGCGGCCCGCCCACATCGGGGCCCTCCGTCCACGGAAGACCGAGCCACTGAAGATCCTCGAGCGCCGCCGTCGCAAACTCCGGCTTGCACCGCGGCCCATCGAGGTCTTCGATCCGCATCACAAGCCCGGCCGGTCCAGCACGCTTGGCGGCGAGGGCAAAGGTCCTCGCATGGCCCGCGTGCAAGAGCCCCGTAGGCGTCGGTGCGAGTCGTCCTCGACGGGCGATGGCCATGGAGGAGCAATCAACCCTCAGTGGAAGTTGTAGACATCGGTGTCCATGACTCGGGCCGGCTGCTCGCCACCATGCACGATGTCCCAAAGTCTTTGTGTTGTCTCTGGCGAGAAACACTGCTCCCCGGTTTGCCTGGAAACCCGCGCGGGCACGTTTTCCACGACGACAAGCCTGGTGCCGAGATCAAGGGTGTATCGCACCTCTTGCTCGACGAAATCCTCCGTATCGGCTTGCTCGGTATCAGTCGCCATCACAAACTCCCTTGTTCGAAGATTATCACAGGAGCCACCAGGTGCCAGTGGCGAGGACGTATGCGCCGAGGGCGAGGTTGGTGGCGGCGTGGCAGAGGATGCAGTCAATCGGCTTTCGTGTGGCGGCGGCGACACCGCTCACGATCGCGAACCAGCCAACTGCGGCGACTGCTTCGGCGGGGTGGCTCGCCACGGCGTAGAAGAGGCACGCGGCGGCGGAGGTGAAGGTGAGCGTGCCGAAGGGTATTCGCCAGAAGCGTTCCTCGATCGCGTATCGCATGAGAAAGCCTCGCAGAAAAAGTTCTTCGGCGATCGGCACGATGATGACGAGACCGATGGCTCGCACGACGAGGAAGACCCAGGCACTTGTCGCGTCGGTGCCGAGATGTGACGCATGAAAAGGGTCGTAGCCGCTGCGTTCGCCGACGCCGAGCGTCCAGCCGGCGTCGCGCTGAAGCTGCGAGAGGATCACCCAAGGGATGACGAGGGCGAGGCCCAAGAGCGGTGGCCACCAGGTTGGCCGTCCGAGCCAGGCTCGCAGGTTGGGCCAAACTCGGATGAGGATCGCTGCCGCGGCGGCTATGCGGAGCGCGTAGATCAGCGGGTAGGCGGAGTAGGGGATGCCGAGCGACTCGGCGAGGCCGCCGCCGGAGGGCGTTGGTTCGAGGAAGCCGGCGGCCATGAGGACGGCGAGCGGTGCCACGCACGTAAGCCAGGGCTCGGCAGGGTCGTGGTCGGGGGCGGTGTCGGATTGCATGCGTGTGTCGGCGAATGATGCAGGTTC
>JBGTKO010000367.1:0-8931 GCA_041744595.1 Pirellulales bacterium | reverse complement strand
TGCACTACCCTCTACTACTCTGAACTTGCCGGACTTCCTGGCGGCGGCGGGGTCAAGCTCCGTGGCGAGCGTCGTCATGAAGGGAGTGCCCGGCCTCGCGAGCCTCGGCCGCTGCCTGAGCCATTCGAGCCAGTCGAGAAGTTCGAGGCTCGTGCCCAGAACCGTGCGCCGGGCGACGATCATGTCGATATGCCGAGAGACGTTGCGGAGCCCTGAATCGGCCGAACCGATCAGGGGGCGGCCCCGCCGTGGATCGCTCGCGCGGAGTCGTCGCGCCAGCTCCGCGAGCTCGTCCACGCTGTCGTCGGAGAGGCTTGTGCCCAGGTCCCAGGCAAGCACGCGGTCCCAGTTGCGGAGCATCGGCACCTGATCTGGCTCCTGCAGATCGATGTCGGGCAGCGGCGGCGGTGGACAGATGATCCACATGCCGGCCGACCGCGCCGCGGCAAGCTGATCGGCAGCGGCCGGTGCAGGGAGCCGCACACAGTTGAGGCCAAGCTCCGCGAGGAAGGCGAACGGCTCGCCGTTCCAGTCGATCGAGCGAGGAAAGAATGGGCGGCCATCGACTTCGATTACATCGCGAGCGAGGCCGGCTGGTGGATCGGAAACGGGAGCGACCGCAGCGGCCGGCCGCACGAGCGGATCGTGCCAAGACTCATGCCTGGACTGGACAGGCACGAGGCCGTTCACGAGAAGATCATCGATGGCAAAGCTGTGGTCGCCGGGCGGGATGGCTGCATCAACAACGATGGCCGTGACGATCCCGCCGGAAAGCGTCACCTGCGGGCCATGCTCGAGTCGGAGGGCGGGCAACTGTTTCTCGAGCGTGCGGCGGACGTCGCCGACCGAGAGCTGCTCCCAACGGCCGGCGTCGCGGGACGCCCCGCCAGGCACCAACACCTCGACCGGTCGGCCTGTCTGCCGCGATGGATGTTCGGGCAGCACGACCCGCACGGCCACCCGAACATCGGGCCGGCTCGCCTTCACCCACACCGACGCCTGAAACTCATCAATGACCGCGGCGGGACCGAGCGGGGTCTCGAACGCGACGGTCCCAGTCGCGGAAGCCGCGACGACAAAACGCTCGCACCCCTTTCCGCGGTGAGGCTGTTCGGTCGAGCGGCTATGGGCAACGAGCCGCAGCCACGACCCCTCGCTGCCCAGATTCCAGCTCGTCTCCGGGCCCTCGAAACTGTTTTCGAGCGATTCTGCCTGGACTGCCGCGCCGGCCGCTGCCAGGATAAAAATCGTGGTGAACAGGGGAGCGGAAGCGGCGTGCCCGTATAACAAAAGACGCATCGTAGGGATCGTCGTGGATGGAGGAGAAAAATGGCTTGTAGCAGCCGTGTGGGGCCGGGCTCCAGAGAAGTTGGGCGGGGTGCGGTGGCCGTGCAACCCGGCGGCCTCGGGCGACGTAGGATTGTTTTGTCGCTCCGGAGTGATCATGCTCACGGAATCGTCACGGAAATCCCATGAAGCCTGCCAACGCCGAAAGCCTTGCCCAGCTCATTGCTGACCTCGAGCTCGTGTCGGCCGAGGCGCTGGCCGAGGCCGTGCATGAAGTCGGAAACACGGCGGCGCCAGAGGATCTCGGTCGGGCACTGGTCCGACAGGAGGCTCTCACGGGGTTTCAGCTCGAGCGGCTCCTCAAGGGAGAGCGGAAGGGGTACCGCTATGGCAATGCCAAGCTCCTCTACCAGATCGGGGCCGGGTCGTTCGCGCGAGTCTATCGGGCCATTAATGTCACCGACGGTGGCATCCTGGCGGTCAAGGTGCTTCGGAGTCGCTACTCGACCGACCCAGAAAAATGCCGCGCGTTCCGGCACGAAGGGGAAATGGGGCGGGTGCTGCGGCATCCCAATATCGTCGCCATCCAGGATGTCGGTGAGGAGGCGGGGGCAAGCTACATCACGATGGAGTTCGTGGAGGGGCAAACCCTTCGGGAGCTCATTAAGCGACGCGGCGCCTTGGATCTTCCAAAGGCCTTCGACCTGATCCACCAGATGGCTTCGGGCCTCGAATATGCCCATCGCCGCGGGGTCACACACCGCGACCTGAAGGCATCCAACGTGATCGTCTCATCGACGGGGCATGTGAAGCTCGTCGACTTCGGTCTGGCCGGTGTCGATGAATCGAGCGACGCTGCCATCGGCCGGATCAACCAGCCTCGCACAGTCGATTATGCCGCGCTCGAAAAGCTCACGGGCATGAAGGATGACGCCGTCCGCAGCGACATCTATTTCTTGGGGGCCATTGCGTACCTGACGATCACCGGCGTCTCGCCGCTGAAGGAAACCCGCGATCGCAACGAACGGTCCGACCCGCGGCGGTACACCGGCGCGATTCCGATCGGCCAGCAGTCACCAGACCTGCCGCGGGACGTCATCGATTTCATCGGCCGCATGATGGCACTCGATGCCATGGAGCGGTTGCAGACGGCCACCGACGTCAAGCGGCGGGCCGAGTCGATCCTCGTGCGAGTGACTGGCGGTGACACCGCTGATTCCGTCGTCCTCTCGTCGATCGTGGCATACAAGGGAAGCCTCATGCTCGTCGAGTCGTCCGAGCGATGCCAGGACAAGCTGCGGGAGTTTTTCACGAAGCTCGGTTACAAGGTTCTCCTCACGGAGAGCCCGCAGCGGGCCCTGACCCGGTTCTCGACGGTGCCCCGGCCAGCCGACGTGCTCGTGATGAGTACCCACAAACTCGGCGAAGAGGCCGTGAAGACATTCAACTCGCTCACGACCAATCCCGACCTGGCCGACGTTCCTGCCATCCTCTTGGCAGACTCCAAGCAGGGGGCGCTCGAAACCTTGACCCGCGTGGACGACCGCCGCCGATTCGTCCTGATGCCGATCAACGGCACGTCCATGTCGCAGCTTCTGGCTGAGCTGACGGCCGTCCGCACGTGACGTGAGGGCCAGGGCATTCCCTCGCGGTGGCTGGTCGGGTATCTTCGCACCGTCCCGTGGACGATGAGTGGCGGACGGAGGCCGCGGGATCCGCCCCCACCCCCCCCTGAGTTGCCACGCCTGACCGGCCGGGAGAACGCACGCCGCCCATGGATCTCGAGGCCTACCAGACCGAGGGTTTTCACGACGAGCTGTTCGATGATCAGCTCTGCCCCCGGCCCGGCGCCGAGCTGCTCGCGCGGCGGCTGGCCGAGTTTTCCAATGGTGAGTTTGCCGAGCGGCAGCGTGCCGCCGACAAGGCGCTGCTCACGATGGGCATCACGTTCAACGTCTACGGCCACGAAGCCGGCACGGAGAAGGTCTGGCCCTTTGACATCGTGCCCCGCGTGGTCGAGGCGGCCGAATGGGCCGTCATCGAACGGGGGCTCATGCAGCGGATCAGGGCACTCAACCTCTTCATCGACGATATCTACAACGATCGGAAAATACTTGCCGACAGGGTCGTGCCAGACTGGCTCGTCGATACCGGGAAGTGTTTTCGCGGGCCGTGCGCCGGGCTCGAGCCACCCCAGGGCATCTGGTGCCACATCACCGGCACGGACCTTGTTCGCGGCGCCGATGGCGTGATGTATGTCCTCGAGGACAACCTTCGGACGCCGTCGGGAGTGTCGTATGTGCTCGAAAACCGCGAGGTCATGAAGCGGACGTTTCCGCAGCTCTTCGAGGGTCAACGGATCAGTCCAGTCGAAGATTATCCCGAGAAGCTGCTCGCGATGCTCCAGCACGTGGCGCCGAAGCAGGTCCGCGATCCGACAGTGGTGGTGCTCACGCCGGGTATCTACAACTCGGCCTACTTCGAGCACAGCTTTCTCGCGCGGCAGATGGGCGTGGAGCTCGTGCAGGGCTCCGATCTCGTCGTGGTCGATGATGTCGTCTTCATGCGGACGACCCGCGGGCTTGAGCGGGTGGATGTGATCTACCGCCGTATCGACGACGATTTTCTCGACCCGCTCGCGTTTCGCGACGACTCGCTCGTGGGCGTGCCGGGGCTCATGGGAGCGTATCGCAAGGGCAACGTCGCGCTGGTCAACGCTCCGGGCACGGGCATCGCCGACGACAAGGCCGTCTACGCCTACGTGCCGCAGATCATCCGCTACTACCTCGGCGAAGATCCGATCATCCCGAACGTGCCGACGTTTGTCTGCGGCGAGAAAACGCAATACCAGCATGTGCTCGAGAACCTTGCCAACCTGGTCGTGAAGCCGGCGAACGAATCGGGTGGCTACGGCATCGTCTTGGGGCCGCGGGCCTCCCGAGAGGAGCTCGACGCCTGCCGCGAGCGGATCATGGCCAACCCTCGCAACTTCATCGCCCAGCCGATGCTCGCGCTCTCGCGGGTGCCCACGGTGGTTGGTGACAAACTCGAAGGACGGCATGTCGATCTGCGGCCATTCATCCTCTACGGCGAAGACATCTACGTCTTGCCCGGCGGGCTCACGCGGGTGGCGCTCGTGAAGGGTTCACTCGTCGTGAACTCGTCGCAGGGAGGCGGCAGCAAAGATACCTGGGTCGTCCACACAGGAAGGCTTTGATGGTTGAAGTCCCTGTTTCCGTGGATTCGACCCGTTACCATGAGGAACGCCGATGCTCTCGCGGGTGGCCTACAGCGTGTACTGGATGAACCGCCAGATCGAGCGGGCGGAGAATGTCGCCCGCGCGATGGAGACCACGCTCGATCTCGCGCTCGAAGGCACGATCAATCACAATCGGCTTTGGAACGCGCTGGTCTGCACGTTTGGCGACCAGGCTGAGTTTCAAAAGCGGCATGGCCAGGCCGACCAGGCCCGCGTCATTTCGTTCCTCGTGTTTGATCTCGAAAACCCCAACTCGATCGCCACCTGTTTCCGCGCAGCGAGAGAGAATGCCCGCACCGTTCGCGACATGATCAGTACGGCGATGTGGGAGGAGATCAACAAGGTCCACCTCGAAGTGCAATCGGCAGCCCAGCGATACGACGGCTGGCTCCACCCGCGGGAGTTCTTGGAGGAGGTGAAGCGGGCCAGCCAGCTCATTACGGGGGTCTCCGATGCCACGATGTCACATGGCGAGGCCTGGCATTTTGGAAGGCTCGGCAGGCTCGTCGAGCGGGCCGACAAGACGAGCCGGGTGTTAGACGTCGAACACTTTTTTCAGCCGGCCGCTTCGCGCTCCGCGCGGCCGGCGGGAGATGACAAAGCCGAGGGCAGCTCCACCATCACGCAGCAGTCGGGAAGTGATGAAGTCAGGGGGAGCTCCTCCATGACACAGCGGTCAGGCAGGAGCGATTCCGAGGGGAGCTTCGTGGCTGCCGCGGCGGATTGGATCGATGGAGACTCCGTCACGATTCCGACCGGTGTGTCGCTCGTAGAAATGGAACAGCAGGGCCAGGAGCTGCCCGACGGTGACGCTGTGCAGTGGTCGGCCGTCCTCGAAAGCGCCAGTGCGCTCGAGATGTACCGCAAACAATATGGCGCGGTGTCGCGGCGGAACGTGGCGGAGTTTCTGGTGTTTGACCGGTTCTTCCCGCGGGCGATGCATTTCTGCCTCATCAAGGCGGAGGAGTCGCTCCTCGCCATCACCGGCGGTGCGAAGGGGGCCTACACGAACATTGCCGAGCAGCGGCTTGGCCGGCTGCGCTCGAAGCTCGACTACGGTTCGATCGACGAGGTGCTTGCAAGCCCCGGCGGCCTCCACGGCTTCATCGATGGCTTTCAGCAGCGGGTGAACCGGGCGAGTGACGCCATCCGCGACACGTTTTTCGCGACAACACCGGCCGGCCGCGCCGCCGAAGCCTGATCCTGATACCCAGGGACTGGCTCGTTGTCCAAAGGACAAGGTGCCTGTCCCCAAGAACCCACCCTGTCCCCAAGAACCCGACCCAAGAACCCACCGAGTACTCATTCATGTCGATCCGTATCGCGCTCCACCATCGCACGGAATATCGCTTTGATCGGCCTGTGCGACTCGCGCCGCATACCGTTCGGCTGCGACCTGCTCCCCACTGCCGCACCCGCGTGACGGGCTACACGCTCGCGGTCGAGCCCCGTGGCCACTTCCTCAACTGGCAGCAAGACCCGCAGGGCAACCATGTCGCTCGGATCGTGTTCCCTGAGCCCGCAACGCATCTCGTCCTCGAAGTCGATCTCGTGGCCGAGCTGGTCGCCATCAATGCCTTCGATTTCTTTCTCGAACCCGAGGTCGAGACGTTTCCGTTCGGCTACGACCCCGTGCTGGCGGCGGAGCTCGCCCCCTACCTCGCGGCACCGGCGGCGACCGGTGGGCCCCTCGTCGATACGCTCGCACGCGAGTTTCGCCAGAACGGTGTGGCGGCGGCGGGCGGACGAACGATCGACGTGTTGGTCGCGCTCAACCGGGTGGTCCACGACCGCGTCGGCTATGTGATCCGGATGGAGCCGGGCGTGCAGACTCCGGAAGAGTCGCTCTGCCTCGGCACGGGGAGCTGCCGCGACTCGGCATGGCTTTTTGTGTCACTGGCCCGAAGGCTCGGCCTCGCGGCCCGCTTCTGCTCGGGCTATCTGATCCAGCTCGCCCCGGACCAGAAGCCACTCGATGGCCCGGTCGGGCCGACGTCCGATTTCACCGACCTCCACGCCTGGGCCGAGGTCTATCTGCCGGGCGCCGGCTGGGTGGGGTTTGATCCCACGAGCGGTCTCTTGGCTGCTGAGGGGCATATCCCCCTCGCTGCGACGCCCGATCCAGTGAGTGCCGCGCCAATCACGGGCGCCGTCGATCCCTGCCAGACCGAGTTTCATTTCGACATGCGGATCTCACGGCTCGCCGAGGCGCCGCGAACCACGCGGCCCTTCACGGAGCCACAGTGGCAGCGGATTCTGACGGTGGGCGATCGGGTGGATGCGGCGCTCACCGCCGGCGATGTTCGCCTCACGATGGGAGGTGAACCCACGTTCGTATCCATTGATGACTTCGATGCGGCCGAATGGAATATCGCGGCGCTCGGAAAGAACAAGCGACGACAAGGGGGCGTGCTCGCACGTCGGCTGCTCGACCGGCTCGCGCCGGGCGGCATCCTCCTCGAAGGGCAGGGGAAGTGGTATCCGGGTGAGCCGTTGCCGCGGTGGACGCTCGACATCGTGTGGCGTGGGGATGGCGAGCCGATCTGGAAGCGGCCGGAGCTCCTCGCCGGCGATCCGCCCGAGGAGCCAGAGACTGACGAGGACAAGGACGGGGCCGACGACCTGGACAAACCCGCGGCAAAAATCGAGCGGCCGCCAGTTAATGCAGCAGAGGTTGCGGCCACGGCGAACCGCACGGGCGGGTTTCTGCGGCGGCTGGCCAGTGGGCTCGGGGTCGATCCGATTTTTGTGATTCCGGCGCACGAGATCGCACCGGTAAACCCGCTCGACGAACAAGACATCGACACCGAGACACCCGCTGCGTTTGTGCTGCCGCTGTTGCGGTTTGGCCAGGGCGAACGTCTCCGCTGGCGGTCGAGCGAGTGGCCGATGCCGGGTGGACGCGTGCCGCTCATTCCTGGTGATTCACCGGCGGGCCTGCGGCTGCCCATGGCAAGCCTGCCCTGGCCGACCGAGGAGGAGATTCTCGCAGGCGAGGGAATCGTTCGCACGTCGATGGTGGTCGAGTCGCGGAAGGGGCGGTTGCATGTCTTCATGCCGCCGCTCGATCTCTTACCCGAAGAGGCCCGTGACCATGAGGCGGTGAGTCAGGCGGCCACCGACTGGCTCGAACTGGTCGCGGCAATCGAAAGCGTCGCGTCCGAAACGGGAACCCCTCTCGTCCTCGAAGGGTATCCCCCTTCGCACGACCCGCGGCTCGTGCGGCTGCACGTCACGCCCGATCCTGGTGTCATCGAGGTCAATGTGCCTCCGGTGTCGTCATGGCGGGAGTTGGTGACGCTTCGCGAGACGCTCGCCGAGGAGGCTCGTGCGAGTCGGCTGGGGGCTGAGAAGTTCGAGCTCGATGGACTGCATACCGGCACCGGTGGTGGCGACCATGTTGTCCTCGGTGGGCGAACGGCCAATGACAGCCCCTTTCTCAGGCGGCCTTGGCTGCTCGGTGGCATGGTGGCGTATTTCAACAATCACCCATCGCTCTCGTATCTCTTCGCTGGCCGGTTCATCGGCCCGACAAGCCAGGCGCCGCGGATCGACGAGGCGCGGCACGAGAGCGTCTATGAGCTCGAAATAGCCCTCGCGCAGCTTGTTTCCCGCGGGAAAAGCCCTCCAATTCCTTTTCCCGCTTGGCCGACCGATGGCAAAGCCGAGGTTTGCCATGGTCGGCAGCCGCCGCTTCCTGCGGCGGCGAGTCATGAGTCTGAGACATGCGTATTGCCCTGGCTGACAGACCGGGTGTTTCGCAACATCCTCACTGACCTCACCGGCAACACGCATCGGGCGGAGATCTGTATCGACAAGCTCTGGTCACCCGATTCGGCGGGCGGCCGACGTGGGCTCGTGGAGCTGCGTGGATTCGAGATGGCCCCGCATGTGCGGATGAGCCTGGCAGCCGAGCTCGTGGTGCGGGCGCTGGTCGCGTGGCTGTGGCGGGAGCCGTATCGAGGCGGCCTCGTCAGGTGGGGCACGGCGCTCCATGACCGGTTCATGTTGCCACATTTTCTGATGCAGGACTTTGGCGTGGTGGTGGCTGAGCTGCGCCGGGCCGGCTTCGGTTTTGAGCGGGAGTGGTTCGAGAGTTTTGCGGAGTTTCGGTTTCCGCGGCTGGGCGAGGTGACGCATGACGGCGTGCGGCTCGAGCTTCGCACGGCCCTCGAACCCTGGCATGTGTTGGGCGAGCAGTCGATCGGCGGGGCCACCGCGCGGCCGGTGGATAGTTCACTGGAGCGGGTGCAGGTGAAGGCGGCCGGGCTCGTGCCTGGGCGGCATGCGGTGGCCTGCAATGGCCGGCGTGTGCCGCTGGTGCCCACTGGCGTGCCCGGCGAGTTTGTGGCGGGCGTACGGTTTCGGGCGTGGCAGCCCCCCGA
>JBGTKO010000366.1:0-6613 GCA_041744595.1 Pirellulales bacterium | reverse complement strand
GTCTGATGGCTTCCCCTGATCGGCTTTCCGCGGCTGATCAGCCGCGGCCCCATTGAAGCCGATTCTGAATGGAATGGACCCCATGCCACGCGACCACTTTCCGCGGCTGATCAGCCGCGGCCCCATTGAAGCGCGCCGCACACTCGCCCGCTCCGCGAAGCCCTGCTCACTTTCCGCGGCTGATCAGCCGCGGCCCCATTGAAGCCTGACGCCTAGTTGCCTATGGGCGATCGAGTGGACCGTCTTTCCGCGGCTTCAAGGCCGCGGTGCCGTTGTATCCGAACGATTAAGTTGAGCAGGTCACAGCGAATAGGTTGTCTGTACCGCATGACGCTATCGCGCGGCTGTTCCAACGAATGTTCTCCATGTGTCAATCTCAGACGAGCACGTGTCGAGGTAGAATAGTCGGGAGAGAGGATTCGATCATGACAAAAGTCGCCATTGCAGAAGACATTGCCGCGCAGATCCGGGCTAGCGAAGGACCGATTGAACTGGTTGACGCAAGCGGGCACACGATCGGCCTCGTTCGACGACCGCCAACCGAGGCCGAGATTGAACGAGCCCGAAGTCGAGCCAGCCACGACGGTCAACGACTCTCTTGGAGCGAGTTGGTCGCAACGGTCAGGGATGGAGCGCACGATTGACCTACAACGTCGAGTTTTCGCTTGCGGCAGCCGCAGAACTTTTGCGGATCGCAGGCGTTGTTGGAGCGTCATCAGCAATCCAGGCAGCCGACGCGATTCGACATCGGCTAGAAGATGATCCAACTGGGAACGGGAAGTACTTGTCAGAAGGGCTGTACTACATCGATGACGAGCCGTTAAGGGCATTCTTTTTGATCGACGTGGAATCCATGGGCGTTGAGGTCACCGACTTCCGCATTCTGTGACTGGAGGACGATCAAGTTGAGCAGCTCACGGCGAAGAGATTTTCCACACCGCAGGGCGCGATCGCGAGTCTGCTCCCGCGGCTGATTATGCACTCTCTCTATGCGCTCTATGCGAGAGGGGCTGCAATTCAAATACACGCCCAAGCAACGATGCCTTGGCAACTTGCCCCGCCCTCAATGCGGCGCGAACTTCGTCCAGCTTCCTGGCATCGGCAACACTCAGATATGGAGCCCAGCCCGTTTCGTCATCGATCAAGTCGATCTCCACTTCGGCCGCAAACCGACCCTCATGAATCAGCTTGATCTTCTTCTTGACGCTCATCGGCGGACCCTTTGCGTAAAGGTGGCGTTCCACTGATCGGGATCAGGCTTGTAGGCGGTCACGAGGAACACAGGGCTATATTGTACCCGCGTAGCATCCCCCTTCCTGCGGCTTTGAAGTGGCGGCCCGAGTAAATCGCAGGCAGCGATGCCCTCGCCCTCGCTCAGCGAGCCCGCTCCAGGTCGCGGGCAAGGTACGTGAGAACGTCCGTCATGAGCGCGTTGATGCCGAGGTAGCGGGCCGCGGGAATCGCACGAAGCTCCTGCTCGCTTTGAACATACGTCGAAGGGACAAGTTCATGCCGACATGCAGACACGATGGCGTCGGCACTTTCCGGCGTGGTTTCGAGGTGGAACTGTAACCCGATCGTCCGTGGGCCGATCTGAAAGGCCTGATGAAGGCATCCCTCGCTCTTCGCGAGGTGAACCCCGCCAGCGGGAAGATCGAACGTCTCTCCATGCCAATGAAAGACATCGGTGCGCGACGGGAAGGCAAATGCCGACGAGTCATGGTCGGTGGCGTACACGGGAAACCATCCGATCTCCTTGTCGATGCACGGATAGACGCGAGCACCAAGCGACGACGCGATGAGCTGAGCGCCCAGGCAGATGCCTAAGACGGCCTTCCCCATCCCGATGGCTTCCCTCACAAGGCGTTTTTCGTCACGAAGCCAAGGGAAATCCCGCTCGTCGTTCACGCTCATCGGACCGCCGAGGAGGATGAGCATGTCGAAGTCGCTCGGCGACGGAAGGGCCGGGGAATCGAAGAGCCGATTCGTGGTCACGACGGCGTGGTGCGCCCGGAGCCAAGCACCAATGCTTCCGGGACCCTCGAAAGCAACATGCTGAAGGATGTGGACTTTCATACGAGCGGAGCGGTTGTCTGCGAACCGCGCTGCTGAGGATGCCGCAGGATACCGCCAGCACGCGAGCCGGCGAGGTGTACTACTGCTAGCCCTGCCGCATGCGTTCCGCGTTTGGGTTGTTGTAGCCGTAGCCCTGTCGCCAGAGTGCGTCGAGCTCGCCGTCGGAAGCGCAGCCGCCAAGACCGATGGCACTGACGAGCAGGAGCAGAACCGCAGGCACGCGGAGCGTCATGTGGTAACCCCTTTCGGGAAACGCTCGTGCTGGTGGTTTGTAGACCTGCGGATCCAGGAGGGCGGGAGGCGGGGCCAGTACCAACACGGGGCTGACGGACGCTATCCCGATGCGGCCGGGGCTTACTCGCACTGCTCGCAGCGGCCCTTGAGGAGAACCTCGGTGACACTGCCGATCGTGCGGCGACCGGCGTGCGTGTCGCGAGCACCAGCCTTTCCGGCCTCGGGTTTGGCGGTGGTGCGAGGCGTGATCGCCACCTCGACATCATCGAGGCACGACACCTCGCCACAGGTTGTGCAGAGAAAGTGAGCGTGCTCTTCGCCCGAATGCCCGCTCCCGGCGTGCTTCACCTCAAACCGCCACACGTGGTCACCGAGCTCCACGCGAACGGCCAGACCAGCCTCGGTCAGCTCCGTGAGATTGCGGTAGATCGTGGCACGGTCATAGCCAAGATCGGCGAGCGCCTCAGACACTTCCGCGTGCGTGAGTGGCCCGGAGGCGGCATCGAGGTGTTTGAGAACGGCCACCCGAGCCGTCGTACACCGTAGGCCCGCCTCGCGGATACGAGTCCGCACCGCGTCGTCACGAGAGGTTTTTGCTTGCCCCATACACCGAGTTTACTCTAAGCCACCGTGTCTAGGACACCGCCGCGCCCGACAAAAATTCCAAGATCGCCTCCATGAACGACGGCAGGTCGCCAGGCTTGCGGCTCGACACGAAGTGCCGATCGACGACGACCTCAGTATCCTCCCAGATCGCTCCGGCGTTCACGAGATCGTCCTTGATTCCAGGGCTCCCGGTCACCCGCACGCCCCGATACACCCCCGCCGAAATAGCGATCCAGCCTCCGTGGCAGATCGCCGCCACGAGCTTCCCGGCGGCCGAAAAATCGCGGACTATGCCCAAAAGCTTCGGGTCGCGGCGGAGCTTGTCGGGCATCCATCCGCCAGGAATCACAATCCCGTGAAAGTCGGCCGCCTCCATGTCAGCGATCCTGGCGTCGCTTTTGCACGGGTAGCCATGCTTGCCTGAATACGTATGGCCCTGCGCCTCGCCGGCGAGCACGACATGGCCTCCCGCCTCCTCGATCCGAAGCTTCGGGTACCAAAGCTCAAGATCCTCGTAGTCGTCTCCGACCAGCACGAGGATTCGCTGGCCATC
The DNA here is from genome assembly GCA_041744595.1 of Pirellulales bacterium. Lineage (GTDB taxonomy): Bacteria > Planctomycetota > Planctomycetia > Pirellulales > UBA1268 > QWPN01. Next base: position 3,144 of record JBGTKO010000366.1, on the reverse strand, counting down.
GAGCGGGCGGTTCGGCGCAGGTGACATGGTCATCAAGCAGTCTCCGGAGGTGTTTTCAAGGGTGATTCTCGCCTCAGGAGCGGCTCTTGGCGAGCCCCTGAGCAAAATCCCCTCCAGCGAGTGGTTCTCGCTATCGGTGATGGAATGCTCTCGAACCGGCGGCAAGCCATGTTTTCGCCACGGTTTTGCCGCTCCGAGAAACCCAGCTTGACGCCCCGAACGCTCACGCTACATTCACGCCCCGGCCCACCGGCAGTGGTCAACGGAACGACCACCACAATATGTTGCGATAGCACGGCAGATGGACCTGCTTTCCGATTATTCCGGTTGTAGGGCTTGTTTTAGGGATGATTGTCTCACGCGGCCCCGTTTTTTGGGCCGATGGTGGATTGCAGACGAGCTATACGCTCGTATACTTTTTCCTTGGGGCAGGCGGCCCTGGGTTTTGACGGTTTCTAGTGTGCAGGTTCACGTTTTCAAGGAGGTTTCTTTCCCATGGCAGATTACGACTCGGCGACGCTTCCCGGTACCACCGCCCCCGGTCCTAGCCGCGCTTCTGGTGAGTGGCCCGCTGACCGCGTGGCTCTCGAAGTTCGCCCCACGTTCTGCCCAACCGAAGTCGAGAGCCCCTTTGACACGACCGAGTGGGACCTCCGCACGGCCGCCATCAAGGGTGAAGACGGCAAGGTGCTCTTCGAGCAGACCGCCTGCGAGATTCCGGCCGCATGGAGCCAGCTCGCCACGAACGTCGTCGTGAGCAAGTATTTCTACGGCGAAATCCATACGCCGGAGCGGGAGCACTCCGTCAAGCAGCTCGTCCACCGTGTTGCCCGCACGATCGCCGACTGGGGCAAAGCCGACGGCTACTTCAAGACCGACGCCGACGCCGAGAATTTTTACCGTGACCTGGCATGGCTCTGCGTCCACCAACACGGCGCCTTCAATTCGCCCGTGTGGTTCAACGTCGGGCTCTATCACCAATACGGTGTGAAAGGTGCCGCTTGTAACTGGCGGTGGGACGAATCGAAGCGGGATGTTGTCATGCCCGACAACCCGTATGAGTTTCCCCAGGGCAGCGCCTGCTTTATTCAAAGTGTTCGCGACAACATGGAAGACATCATGGACCTCGCCCGCAGCGAGGCGATGCTCTTCAAGTTTGGTTCGGGCACCGGTACCGACCTCTCCACGCTCCGTAGCCAGCGCGAGAAACTCGCCGGCGGTGGCAAGCCATCGGGGCCGCTTTCGTTCATGCGGGTGTACGACCAGGTGGCTGCGGTCGTGAAGAGCGGCGGCAAGACCCGGCGGGCTGCCAAGATGCAGTCGCTGAAGGTTCATCACCCCGACATCATGGAGTTTATCGAGTGCAAAAGTAAGGAAGAGAAGAAGGCTCGCGTGCTCATCGAGAAGGGGGGCTACGACGCCAATTTTAATGGTGAGGCGTATAGCTCGATCCTGTTTCAAAACGCGAACCTGTCCGTCCGTGTCACCGATGAGTTCATGGAGGCCGTCGATCGCGACGACACCTGGACCACCCGCTGGGTCACCGAGCCCTCGAAGGCCGGCCCATCGTTCAAGGCTAAGGAAGTGCTCGACCGGATGGCCGAGTGCGCCTGGCAGTGCGGCGATCCCGGCGTGCAGTACGACAGCACGATCAACCACTGGCACACGTGCCCCAACTCAGGCCGGATCAACGCGAGTAATCCATGCTCTGAATATATGTTCTTGGACGACACGGCATGTAACCTCGCGAGCATCAACCTGATGAAGTTCCGCCGGCCCGATGGGTCGTTCGAGGTCGAGCGGTTTGCTGCGGCCTGCCGGATCTTCTTCGTGGCCCAGGAGATTCTGGTTGATCATGCGAGCTACCCAACCGCACGGATCGCGAAGAACAGCCATCTCTACCGGCCGCTCGGTCTCGGCTACTCGAATCTCGGCAGCCTCCTCATGGCCGACGGCATCGCCTACGACAGCGATGCCGGCCGCGGCCTCTGCGGGGCGATCACGGCGATTCTTCACGGGGCTGCCAACCGCACGAGCGCCGAGCTTGCCGGGGCGGTCGGTCCGTTTGAAGGCTTCGCGGCGAATCGTGAGCCGATGCTCAAGGTGATGCAGATGCACCGCGATGCGGTCGAAGCGATCGATTCTTCGTGTCCGACGTATCTTCACGAGGCGGCTCGAAAGATTTGGGACGAGGTGCTCGCCGGAGGCCGTGCCCACGGCTACCGCAACGCCCAGGCCACGGTCCTCGCACCGACCGGCACGATCTCGTTCCTCATGGACTGTGACACGACTGGCATCGAGCCTGATATCGCGCTGGTCAAGTACAAGCAGCTCGCCGGTGGCGGCATGCTCAAGATCGTGAACCAGACGGTTCCGCTGGCACTTCGGACGCTCGGCTACGACGAGCCGACCGTCGAGGGAATCCTGGCCTCCATCGACAAGAAGGACACGATCGAGGGGGCGCCGGGGCTCGCCAAGGAGCACCTGTCGGTCTTCGACTGTGCCTTCCAGCCGCGAAACGGCACGCGGAGCATCGCCTGGAGGGCGCATGTGAAGATGATGGCCGCGGCTCAGCCGTTCCTCTCGGGCGCGATTTCCAAAACGGTGAACATGCCGCGAGAGACAACGCCAGCCGATATCGCCGGAGCCTATCAGGAAGGCTGGCGGATGGGACTCAAGGCCCTGGCGATCTACCGTGACGGGTCGAAGGAGAGCCAGCCGCTCAATACCTCGACCGAGGCCGACAAGGCTGCGGCGAAGGTGACGGCCGCCCTGCGGCGGGAGCGACTCCCCGACACCCGTCGGAGCGTCACGCACAAGTTCAGCGTGGGTGGGCATGAGGGCTACATCACGGTGGGCCTCTATGACGACGGTCGGCCGGGCGAGCTCTTCATCACGATGGCCAAGGAAGGCAGCACGATCGGCGGCCTCATGGACGCCTTCGGAACGGCCGTGTCGATGAGCCTTCAATACGGCGTGCCGCTCGAGGTGTATGTGAAGAAGTTTTCGCATACCCGGTTTGAGCCGTGGGGTTACACGAAGAATCCTGACATCCCCGTGGCCAAGAGCCTCGTGGACTACCTCTTCCGGTGGATGGGCACGCAGTTCATTCAGGGCTATCGCGAGGCCAACCGGCCCTCGGCT
>JBGTKO010000365.1:0-5172 GCA_041744595.1 Pirellulales bacterium | reverse complement strand
GTTTCCTCCGAGTGAGCGAAGGCCACGGAAGCGAGGCCGCGTGCGGCCGAGCGATGGCCGGCGTAGCGGGAGCCGAGCTTCGCTCGGCGACCTCAAGCCGGAGCCGACGCCGGGACGGCGGCGACGGCGCGAAAGCAGGACGACCGGCGACATGGCACGGGCAACCCCGAGCACGCTGGACGTTCAAACTTCACACGCCCCGCGAGAACTGTTAGACGCGGATTTGAGCCGCCTGCTCGACAATGCGTTCAAGCGGCACGAGGTTGCCCTTGTTGCAGCCTGGGCAGGCCTCGGCGGCTTCGGCCCACGACTTAGGCGAGCGGAGGTTGGAATCCCAAAAGGGCCACGTGCGGCACTGACGCGGACGCTCCTCATAGGTCGTGCACTTGCGAGTCTTCGGATCAAGCAACACGCAGTCGCCGCCTGGACGCTCCTTGAGCGAACGGCGGATGCCGACGCGGTAGACGTGGCGAGCCTCGAAGTCCTCCGAGGTCATGCTGAGCTTTGCCGCCATGGCGTCGATCTCCGCCTGGTTCACCCAGACATACCCCTCGGCACCCGTACAGCAGTCGCCGCACTGCGTACACGCAAACCTCAGGCCATCGGCGTACCACACATCCTTGCGAATCCCTGCCATCGACTGCGTCTCCTCCTGTCAGCCCGTCGCGATCGCGTGAACGCTCCCCACGAGAGCGACCACGTCCTCATGCCTATTGAACAGGCCAAAGCTTGCCCGCACCGTGCCACCTGCCCGTGTGCCGAGATTTTCATGGATGCAGGCGGCACAGTGAAACCCGGCCCTCACCTGCACGCCCGAACTGCTCTCAAGGATGGCGGCAACATCCGCGGGATCATAGCCCTCGACCGTGAAGCTCACAATCGGCGGACCACGTTTTCCACCGACGACTCGCACACCACGAATCGTAGCAAGCTCGGCGGCACAGCAGTCGGCCAACGCCCGGCAGGCACGACCAACAACCTTGATGGACCGAGATTCAAGCCAACGGATCGCTGCCTCGAGAGCCGCGGCTGCCGAAACGTCCGGTGATCCAGCCTCCATGCGGGCCGCGAATTCCTCCGGCATCGCGAGGGAGTCGCTGGACGTGCCCGTTCCGCCCTGCACAAGGGGTGCGATCTCAATCCCTTCGCGGGCCCACAGCAAAGCTGCCCCGCTGGTCCCCAGGAGCCACTTGTGGGCCGGTGCAGCAACGATGTCGGCGTCCCACCCTGGCTTGTCGCATGGCTCCTGCCCAAGCGTTTGGGCCGCATCGAGCAGGACAATACCACCTCGTTCATGGGCGATGGCCGCGATCGCCGCCACGTCCTGTATCGTGCCGGTCACGTTCGATGCATGCGACAAAACGACCATCCGCGTCGAGGACCGCCACGCAGTAGCGATCGCGGCGGGATCGACGATGCCGGTGCCGTCGCAGGGCACGACCGTCCAGTCGATGACGCCTCGCGTCGCCAGCCAGTGCAGCGGACGGAGCGTGGCGTTGTGGTCGGCGGCGGTCGCGATCACATGGTCGCCGGGTCGCACGGTCCCATGGATTGCGGTGTTGAGCGCGAGCGTGCAGCCAGACGGGATCGCCACACGCATCGAATCGACGCCACCCAGGAGCCGGGCCGCCGCGGTGCGGGCCCGCATGAGAATCGCCGACGCCTCGACAGCCTCGCGGTAGGTGCCGCGGCCCGCCGTCGCTCCTAGTTCCTCAGCAGCATGCCTCCACGCAGCGAGCACGGGAGGGGGTTTGGGCCAGGTCGTGGCGGCGTTGTCGAGATACCGTCGTTCAGGAGCCACCTGTCATCCCCCGATCTGATACATCGCGCGGGCCGGCCGCGAAAACGTGGGCGAGCCAATCCCGTGGGCGGCACGTTTGGCGGCGACGCAGCCGCGGAGCATGTCGGCGATCGCGTCGTCGTCCCCTCCGCCTCGGAGGATGCTCCGCACATCCCACTCGTCGGTTGCAAAGAGGCAGTTTCGAAACTGCCCATCGGCCGTGAGCCGAAGCCGGTCACATCGATCGCAGAACGGGCTCGTGACCGGGTCGATGAATCCGACGAGGCCACCACCGTCGGCCCATCGCCAATCGACTGCCGGCTGACCTGGATCTGTTTTCGGCAAAGGTTCGAGCGCACCCACGTCGCGGCCAAGCATCTGCCGCACTTCCGCCCCGGAAAGAACCTGCTCATGTGCCCAACCCCCGTCAGCATCCAGCGGCATGAATTCAATGAACCGAAGATGGAGCCGTTCGCGGCGACAGAATGTAGCGAGCGGCACGATCTCCCGCTCGGTGAGACCGCGGATCGAGACGGCGTTGATACGAATACCGTCGAAGCCAGCCATACGGGCCGCAGCGATCCCTGCCAGCACACGATCGAGCCCTCGGCGGCGGGTGATTCGCTCGAAGCTCTCCTCCGTGAGGGCATCGAGGCTGACATTGAGCCGCGCGAGGCCGGCAGCACGAAGCGACTCCGCCTGTTCGGCGAGCAAGAGCCCATTGGTCGTCAGCGACACCTCCGAGATTCCTGGCACATCCACGAGCATCCGCACGAGCTCGTCGATTCCTCGTCGCAGCAGTGGCTCACCGCCGGTGAGCCGGATCGTGCGCACGCCCAAGCCCGCCGCGACCGATGCCACACGGGAGATCTCCTCGTAGGTGAGCAGTTGCTCCCGTGGTCGAAAAATCACCTCGGCCGGCATGCAATAGCCACACCGCAGATTGCAGCGATCGGTCACGCTGATTCGCAGGTCGGTATGCACGCGGCCGAATCCATCGACGAGGTCATTCATGGGGCACCACGTTGCCATGGACCCATTCATGGCTGCCGTCTTCGCGATACTCGCACTTCCAGATTGGTACATTTCGCTTGATCTGCTCCATGAGCCACTCGGCTGCGGCAAAAGCAGCCTTCCGATGCGGTGCGCTCGTTGCCACGGCAATGCTCGCCTCACCGACTGCGATCGTACCGAGGCGGTGGGCCACACCGCAGGCAACAAGCGAGAACCGGTCGCGTGCTTCGGTCAAAAGCCCCGTGAGGACAGACCGGGCAAGCGGCTCGTGAGCGTCGTAGGCAAGGCATGTCGTAGCCACGCCGTCGGTCACGCTCCTCGCTGTCCCCACAAAGAGCACGTTGGCCCCTGCGGTCACATCGGCGACGGCTCCAAGGAGCCTCATCGAATCGATCGGATCGTGCGTGATCGTCAGGATCCCGCGGCACGTCGGGCTTTGCGATGAGTGGACTGCCATGCGTCATCACCCTCCACTGACCGGAGGAATGATGGCCACGTCAACACCCAACGGGACCGGTTCGTCTGGAGCAGCATAGCGGTCGGCGAGCGCCACGGCGCTTCTCGAAAGCAGAGGCTCGAGCGCCGGATGGAGGGCTGCCAAAGTCCCTCGGACATCCGCAACGGTGCCTCCGGTCCACGGAATCTCGATGCTCCGTCGGCCCACGGTCTCGGCCATGCCGGCGAAGAGCGACACGCGAAGGGTCATCGGAGCGTCAGGCATGGAACGAAGTTGTTGGCGAGTCAGGCCGCTTGTCAGGTGGTGGTAAGCCGGCCACTCGTGGCCGTGAAGAGCGTGTCGAGGCCGTAGGGAGGCATCCCATCCAGCAGACCATAGGCCTTCGCCAAAATTTTGACGGGATGCACCGCTGGCTTCGTCGTGCCTTGCTCCATCTGAATACGGCAGGCGCTACAGCCGGTGGCTCCGGCCTCGATGCCTGCCGCACGCATCGCCGAAACGAGTCCGAGCCCCATTCGAAGGCTTGCCCGGTAGTGCTCCCGAGCGAGCCCCCACGTGCCGGCCATGCCCGAGCAGCCGTGGTCAGCGGCGTCGAGCGCGAGCCCAGGGATGAGCCGGAGGAGATGCTCGGCAGGCGAGGTTCCTCCAGCACCTCGTTCGTGGCAACCAGCGTGATAGAGGATCTTCGCCGGCACGGGTCGAAAGTCGAGCCGAAGCCTTCCCTCGCGGTGAAGCTCCCAGAGGTAGCTTGTGGCATCGCACGTGGCCGCCGCGACGCGAGGCAGTTCTTCATCCTCGAGCAGAAGCGGATAATGGTGCGTGATGCAGGTCACGGCCGAGGGTTCGGTGCAGACGATGCGGTAGCCGAGCCGCACCGCTTCAGCAAGTACCCGGAGATTCGTTCGCGCGAGCTTGCGAGCGCCGTCGAGGTCACCTTCCGTCACCATCGGCATCCCAGCGGACACCTGCCGTGGGTCGATGAAGACACCGATGCCGTTCCGCTCGAGCACCGCGACAAAAGCCTCGGCGAGCAGTGGATCATGCCGACGGGCATACGTGTCGAGAAAGTAGAGCACGCGTGGTCCGATGTGCCGTGACGGACGGGTGAGGCCCCGGCGAGCCGCCCATCGCATGACCTGTCCACCGCTCACCAGCGGCAGTTTACGGCCGCGGGCGATGCCGAGCATCTTCTCCATGACCCAGCGGGCCTGCGGGTTCGTGATCGCCCAGTTCGCCGCAGGCCGCAGGCGACCGGCAACAGTCGAGATCGCATCGATCCGCGAAAGCAGCCACGGCACCATTTTCGTGGAGTTGGTGGCATAGTGGGCCGCCTTGAGTTCCATCACGAGCGCCGGGATATCGATCCCCGCATCGCAGTCGCTCCGGCAACGGTGGCAGTTGAAGCAGGTGTCGGCCACGGCCCGCACCGCGTCGCTCGAAATCCTTTTGGGATCGAGCGAGCCCGAGAGCAGCGCGGCCATGACGTCAGCCTTGGCCCTGGGCGAGGCTTCTTCCGAAGGATTCTCACGGTAGCGGGGACACATCCGGGTCGTCGCAGAAATGCTTCGGCAGGCCCCGCAGCTATTGCAGGCATCCACCTCGATAGCCAGCCGTTCGCGGCTCCATGTGGTCAGTGGCACGATCTGCGGCGCCGGCGACAAGGGCTCGCCGTCGTCGGCCGTTCGCGGAGGTGGCTCGAGCGGTCGAAGAAATGTTTCAGGCGGCGTATCACATGCGACAACTCGCCCAGGATTCATGATTCCTGCCGGGTCAAAGAGTTGTTTTACATCAGCAAAGACTCTCGCCAACTCGGGAAAGTACCGTCCAAAGAAGGGCGTTCGCGAAAGCCCCAGGCCGAGCTCGGCACCAATCGACCCACCGACCGCCACCACCTCGGCATAGACCGCGTCGGCCAGCTCCT
>JBGTKO010000364.1:0-4743 GCA_041744595.1 Pirellulales bacterium | reverse complement strand
GTTTCCTCCGAGTGAGCGAAGGGCATGGAAGCGAGGCCGCCTGCGGCCGAGCGATGCCCGTAGCGAACGTCCGGCGACATGACACGGGCAACCCCGAGCCGTCGCTCACCGTCGCGGCTTTTGGTTGTGGCCCTCAGGCCGGGGTACCCTACCAGCATGGATACCGAACGACTCTGGGCCCCGTGGCGGCTGGGTTACGTGCAGGGCATCGACGCAGGCGATCCGGCCGAAGCCGTCGTCATCGACCATTGGCGACCGGGCGCCGACCGTGACTGCTTCCTCTGCCGCGCGGCGGCTGCCTACGCGAAAGATGACCGAGCTTTGGGCGTCGTGGATCGCACGGAACACAGCATCGTGGTGATCAATCGCTTTCCCTACTCCAACGGCCACCTACTCGTCGCGCCCCTCGACCACCGGGCAACGCTCGCGAGCCTCGGCGACGACGTTCTCCTCGACCTCCAGCACGGCCTTGCCCGCTGGTGCAGCATCATGGAGCGGTCGATGCAGGCGCAGGGTTTTAATATTGGCCTGAACCTCGGCCGCGTGGCAGGTGCAGGGGTGCCGGGCCATCTGCACTGGCACATCGTGCCCCGCTGGCCGGGCGACGTGAACTTCATGCCAACAACCGCGGGGATTCGCGTGCTTCCCCAATCGCTCGATGAGCTCTGGCTCCAATTGACCCGTGCCGCAGCCGAAGGGGCGCAGCCATGAGCGGGCAGAACACGACGAGCCTAAGTTTCACACCGCCGGACTGGCGAGCTCGCGAGGCAGCCCTGCTGGCGCCGTGGGCGATGCATGCCGCCGACACGGCGGGTCGCGTGTACCCCGAACCACTGCACGCGTTTCGCAGCCCCTACCAGCGGGACCGTGACCGGATCGTTCACTCGGCCGCGTTTCGACGCCTCGCCCACAAGACGCAGGTCTTCACAGGCTATCACGGCGACTACCACCGCAGCCGCCTCACGCACACCCTCGAGGTGACCAATATCGCCCGCACGCTCGCTCGGGCGCTCGCGGTCAACGAGGATCTCGTCGAGACTCTGGCGCTGGCTCACGACATCGGCCACCCACCGCTGGGACACGCCGGCGAAGACGTGCTGGCGGAACTGCTCAGGGACGAAGGGGGTTTCAACCACAACGCTCAGGCGCTGCGCATCATGGAGCTCCTGGAAACCCGCTACCCGCAGTTCCCGGGCCTCAATCTCTCCCGAGAGGTCCTCGATGCCCAGGCGACGCGGAAGAAGGACGGCACCGCGCCGCCGCCGCTGCTCGAGACGCAGGTCGTGGACGCCGCCGACTCGATTGCCTACGACACCCATGACGCCGACGACGGCGTTGAACTCGGCCTCGTCACGCTCGAGGAACTCCTCGATCTGCCGATTGTGGCCGAAGCCGCCGCGCGGGTTCACGACCACTTCGGCCTACTTGTCGGTGGCGACCGTCGGCGGGCCGTGATCCATGAGCTTGTCGATTTCCAGGTGGCCGACCTCGTCCGCACGAGCCTCGCCACGCTTCACGAAACCGCGCCGCGTTCCGCAGCCGACGTGAGAGCCGCGGGCCAGGAACACGGCCGGCGAATTGTCGCCCACACTCCCGCCGTTGCCGCCGCCAAGCGGGAGCTCGAGCGATTCCTCTTCGAGCGAGTTTACCGCAGCGACAAGGTGCTCGCGGTGCGTGTGCCGGCCCAGCAGAGACTCGCGGAGCTATTTGCTTGGTACGTGAACCACCCGGACGACATGCCCCCGCGGTACAGAGACCGCGCCGCCACGTGCGGCGTCCCCCGCACAACAGCCGACTACCTTGCGGGCATGACCGACCGATTCCTCGAGACCGACCACGCCCGGCGGCTGGGCGGCGAGCCAACGTGCGGTGGTCGGTGATAGGTCGCGGATGATACCATTGAGGGATTCAGCCCATCAGTTCATTGACGCCCACGCATGGCCCTGTTTTTCCTACGCGCGATCTTCATTGTCGTCTCCGCGGGCATCGCGGTGCTGATCATCAACGACTCGGCCCTCCGCGGCGTGCCCATGTGGGTACCGTGGGGAATTCTGGCTGGAATGATCGCTCTCCCGCTCACCGTGATCGCGATCGACGGCAGCATCCGCCGCAAAGATCTCACGGTCATCACAGCGGTCTATTTCGGCCTCTTGGTCGGCGTCTTCTTGACCTACGTCACGATGCTTGCCCTGACACCGATCCTTCCCCTCAAGCAGGCCGATCCGCTCTGGACGTGGCTGCCGCTCATCATCGGCCCCGTGCTCTGCTACCTCTGCACGAGCTTGCTGCTCCAGACTCGCAGCGATTTCCGATTCCTAATCCCGTTCGTGGAGTTTGCCCGTGACGTCCGGGGCCTGCGGCCCAACGTCCTCGACATCACCTCGATTGTCGACGGCCGCGTCGCAGATCTCGCGGAAGCAGGCATCTTCGAGAGCCGGTTCGTCATCCCGACGTTCGTGCTCGACGAGCTCCAGGCGGCGGCAGAGTCGTCTGACCGTCAGCGACGAACGCGGGGACGGCGTGGACTCGATGTCTTGAATCGCCTCCGGGCCAACAAGGCGGTCGATATCGACGTCATGAGCCCCCGCGCCACGGAGATCGAAGAGGCTACGCTCGAATCACGGGTCGTGGCCATGGCCCAACAGCTTGACGGTCGATTGGTCACGATCGACCCCAACGTTTCCAAACTTGCCGGCGTGCAGAATGTGCCGGTGGTCAATGTGAATGACGTGTCGCTCGCCCTGAAGCCGGCCTTCGTACCAGGCGACCCGCTGTCTGTGCGTCTCGTCAAGCCAGGCGAGGAGCCTGATCAGGGGGTGGGCTATCTCGACGACGGCACGATGGTGGTCGTCGAAAACGGCCGCGGCCAAATCGGCCGAACTGTGCAAGTCAGCGTCACGAGCACGCTCCAGACATCGGCGGGCCGGCTCGTCTTCGCGAAGCCGGGCAACGCCGCGTGAGGCTCACGGCGACCGTTTCTCCCGCGGCCGGCCGTGAGGCATACTCCGTGTTCTCTTTCGCCGCTTTCCTGGAGTCCGGCATGCGACACAGTGCTTCAAGTTTCCTCTTTGCCATCCTCGTCTCGATGCTCGCGGGCGGCGGCCTTGCCGCCCCGAGTGGCCGCCCTGCCTACACCGATCCGTCCGCGACCGATGCCGACTTCCCGTTTCAGGGCGAGTATGTGGGCGTCGTCCATCATGAATCCGGCGATACGAAGTTCGGAGTCCAGGTGATCGCGCTTGGTGACGGAAGCTTCGACGCGGTGGCGTACCCTGGTGGCCTTCCCGGGGATGGCTGGACGCCTCCTGACACGATCCGCGGCACAGGTGTTCGTGACGGCGATGTCGTCCGCATTGAAGGGGTCGACCTGGGTGGCACCAAGCGGCAGGGAGCAATTCGCGATGGCATGCTCATCGTGCTCGATGACGCGGGAGAAACGCTCGCCAAGCTGCCGAAGGTCGAACGCAAGAGTCCAACCCTCGGTGCCAAGCCACCAGACGGGGCCATCGTGATCTTTGATGGTGACGGTCCCACGGATGAAAACGAAACGCTCGTAAACCCAAAAATCACCGACGATGGCCTGCTCATGGAGGGCGTCGTCACGAAGGAGTCGTTCGGCGATGCCACCTGGCATATCGAGTTTCGCCTTCCCTACCAGCCAAAAGACCGTGGCCAGAAGCGCGGCAACAGCGGTGCCTACTTCCAGGGCCGCTACGAGGTGCAGATGCTCGACAGCTTTGGCCTCGAAGGGAAGAACGATGAATGTGGTGGCGTGTACTCCGTCGCCGCGCCGAAAGTCAACATGTGCTTTCCGCCACTCACCTGGCAAACGTATGACGTCGAGGTCACCTCGCCGAAGTACGAGGGCGACACGAGGGTCTCAGATGCCCGGCTTACGGTTCGGCACAATGGCGTCCTGATCCACGAGGACATCGAAGTCTCAAAGGTAACCCCGTCGGGACGGGACGGCCCAGACAAAACCCGCGGCCCTCTCTACCTCCAGGACCACGGCAACCCAGTTCGGTACCGCAACATCTGGGTCGTGCCGAAACCGTGAGCCGCCGCGTTCTCGTCACCGGTCTGGCCGATGCGTCACCTGACGCCATCCGCGCGGCATGCGACATTGCGGAGCAACTCGGTGCCGCGATCGACGCGGGAAGCCCTGACACGGCTCGCCCCATTGGCCCGATCGTTGTCCGCGCGGGAGCGGTCACCGCGGATCCTGAAGAACTTCGGGACCGAGCCGATCTCGTGATCCTTTGGTTTTGTAGCCCTGATTCCCTCGGCCGCTCTCAAATTGCCGACCTCGTTCGGCACTCGCTCCCCGACGGCACAGCACGAACGGTCATCGCCGTTGGCCCTGAGCCGATTGCGTCCGCGGGCAGTCACCTGCCGCTGCCTACGGAGACGGCTGTCGATGCAACGAGGCTTCTTCATGCCGTCCTCCTGGAACACGACGTACCCCAAGCCAATCCAGCGGCGGCTGCCGTGGCGGATACCTGCCGAGACCTTGCGAGAGCCATCCGCGACGCGTCCTGCGTGGCCGTGGTCACCTGCGACGACAGCGATATCACAGGGCTCACCGCATGGGCGACAAGCCTTCTTGTGCGATCGATGGCGCATGCGCGGCCTGCCTTCGCCGTGCCACTCTCGGCATCATCGACCGAAAAGACGCTCGCACGTGCCGCGGATGCCGCAGCGATGCTGACGTGGCGGTACGGTGCCGCCGGGGCGATCGCGCGG
>JBGTKO010000363.1:0-2293 GCA_041744595.1 Pirellulales bacterium | reverse complement strand
CCGCAGGAACACTTCCTGGGCGAGGTCTTCCGCTTCGTCCGCATTGCCGACGAGGTGGTGCATGATGCCGACGAGCCGGCGCTGGAACCGTTCCACAAGTTCCGCAAAGGCTTCCCGATCGTCGGCTTCCCGGACGCGGACCATGAGCCGGATGTCCGGGTCGCGGAGGACCATCATCGCGGTGGTGGCACCGGTCATGGATTGCCGACGGCCACGTCTCTCCGCAATTGCCCGCAGGCGGCATCGATCTCGGAGCCCTTGCGGCGTCGAACCTGCACGTTCACGCCATCGGCCTGGAGCACGTCAAGAAACCGCTCGAGTGCCTTTCGCGATGGCTCGTGCCAGGGCATCCCGGCCACGGTGTTGTAGGGAATGATGTTGAGCAGGGCCGACCGGCCGCGGAGGAGCGCCGCGAGTTTTTCGGCGTCGCTCGGCGAGTCGTTCTCGCCACCGAGCAAGACGTACTCAAAGGTGAGCCGTCGCCCCGATGCTTCCCAGTACCGGTCGGCCGCGGCCATCACGGCGCCTAAGCCAATGGCCTTGTTCACCGGCACGAGCCGTGTGCGGAGAGTATCGTCGGCCGCATGGAGCGACACCGCGAGGTTGTAGCCTGCGTCGGCCTCGATGAGCCGGTCGATCCCCTGCGGTAAGCCGACAGTTGAGATCGTGATCCGCCGCTGGGAGATGCCGAGCCCCTCGGGATCGCGGGCCATGGCAAGCGCGGGCAGGAGACGATCGAGATTCGCCAGCGGCTCGCCCATGCCCATCACGACGATGTGGCTAAGTCGTTCGTCATCAGGAAGAAGGGCCGCGAGCCTCAGAAGCTGCTCGATGATCTCGCCCGACGTCAGGTTTCGCACGACGCCGTCGATGCCACTCGCGCAAAACACGCAGCCCATGCCGCAGCCCACCTGCGAACTGATGCAGACGGTTCGCCGTGGGCCGTCGCGAAGCAGCACGCACTCGACCCGCTGCCCGTCGGTGAACTCGAGCAGGAGTTTTTCGGTGCCATCGGAAGACTGCTGATGCGCCGCGATGGAGGCCGTCCATATTCGAAAACTCGCCGCCAGCCGATCTCGAAGGCCGCGGGGGAGATCGGTCATGGCATCGAAAGAGTCGGCGCGGCGGCCGAAGAGCCAGCGGCGGACCGCGGCCGCACGCCAGGCGGGCGCTCCCTCGGCGGCGAGCCAACCGACGAGGTCTGTCGCTGGATCGAGGAGGTGTGGCAGAGCTGTGTGGTCAGCCTGCGGCCCGGCGGTATCGATGACAGCAAGCGGATCGGAGGCAGGCATGACAGCAGACACGGAGGACAGGCGACCACTCTGGCGAAGCCGTCCACCACCAGCTAGATTTTCGGGGTCGGACGACACAGCAAATCATACCCCGTGATGGACCGCGCCAGCGGCCATGTCCTCCTTGGCTCCCCAATCACGACAAATCAGCGCGACAAAAAGAGCGACACATCATGACTGAAACACGTTTCCAAGAGCGGACTGAATGGGTCTACGACGAAAAGGCCTTCCCCGTATGGAACGAGTCGTTTGATCGGGCTGACCGCACGGAGATGATCCGCGACGACCTCTGGGCTGGCCGAAGCATTGCGATGCTCCTGACCTCGCTCGTCGCGATTGGCCTCGTTCTGGCAACGGGAACGCTCGTCTTCGTGTCCAACTGGCGGTGAGTGGGGCTCCCGTGCCCGCGGTCATCACCCGCCGCTGTCCCGCCAAGCTCAACCTTTCGCTGGCGGTCCTCGAACGACGGGTCGATGGTTTTCACGCGATCGAGTCGCTCATCGTGCCGATCGATCTGGCTGATACGCTCACGGTGCGATTTGGCGGAACGCCGGGCATCCGGCTCGTGATCCGGTGCGAGGGGCCACGTGCGAGCCATCTCGCAAGCGACGTACCGGCGGACTCGACCAATCTCGTCGTGCGAGCCGCTGCGGCTGTTGCCGAAGAGGCGGGCGTCGAACCCGCTTTCGACATCGAGCTTGTCAAAACGATTCCGTCGCAGGCCGGGCTCGGTGGCGGGTCGAGTGATGCCGCCGCCATGCTCCTGGCGGCCGTGGAGGCCTGGAGTCTCCCCTGGGCAAGGGAACGCCTCGCGGCAATCGCCGCTCAGCTCGGCAGCGACGTGCCCTGGTTCCTCGCAGGTGTTCCCGCGGTGGTCGCGGGTCGCGGAGAAGCGATTGCGCCTGTGGCCGCGATGCCGTCGCTCTTCGCCGTCGTGGCGTGCCCGTCGACCGGCCTATCGACGGCTGCGGTCTACAAGGCCTGCACACCAGACGTCGCTC
>JBGTKO010000362.1:0-3498 GCA_041744595.1 Pirellulales bacterium | reverse complement strand
AGGTGACGAGCGCCGCGCCCCCATCGACCGCCACGATACCGCTCCCCGAGGCATTGAGCGTGAGGACATAACTGCCAGCCGAAGTCGTCGCGGCGTCGAGCCCCGCGAGCGTCCAGCGGAGGTTGTCGGTGGTCGTCACCGAGGCACCGGCCAGGGATACAGCGGTGCCGCTGCGAGTCAGCGAGAAATCGGCGACATCCACACCGCTGACAGCCCGACTGAACTGCACGACGACCGCCGAGACCGATGTGGTGCGAGGATCAGGCGAGACGTCGATGATGTCGGCCGTCGGGGCGGGGAGCGCCGGCACCGTGACGGAAATCTTCGCGATGTAGTCGCCCGTCGTTTCTCCAGCCCTGCCCGTGCCGGCAGTCGTCGCCGAGTACGAGGCGTTTCCATAGGACGAGATCCCGACGTAATACGTGCCCGACGTGGGCACGGTGTAGGTGACGAAGCTGTCAAGCGTTCCGCCAGCGTCGTCGTTGAACGCAACCTGCGTGCCCGAGGCGTTGAACACCCGCACATACGAGTCGAGAGACGACGGCGTGGCGAGCGTGGCAGCGTCGATATCGACCGTGAGCACGCCGCCGGCAGCGACGGTCACAGCGTAGATATCGACATCGGCCGCGGCGTAGGCGCCATTCCCGATGGTGCCCGTCATGGTTGCCGCACCCGAGGTGAGGGTGACAGGCGTCGCTGTGCCGATCGAGTCATTAGGCTCACCGCTCGCCAATGGCGGCGGAGGTGGCGGTGGAGGCGGAGGCGGCTCCGTCCCCCTGATCAGATTCACTGCGGCCGCGGCATTGATCAAGCCCCCAGTCGCCACTTTGCCGGCGAGCGAGGACACGGGCACGGCCGTCGAGAAGATCGCCGATCGAATCTGGCTGGCCGTTGCCTGTGGGTTGGCCGCCGCCATAAGGGCCACGAGGCCGGCTACATGGGGCGTGGCCATCGAGGTGCCGCTGTAACTCGCGTAGGAATTGTTGGGCGTAGTCGAATAGATGCCGGATCCTGGGGCCGCCACATCCACGGTCGTGGCACCGTAGTTCGAGAACGAAGCCAGCCGATTTGATGCGTCGGTGGCCGCCACGGAAATCACCGCCGTCGAATTCACGTTCGCCGGATACGACGGCGTCGTGTCGTTATTGGCCGACTCGTTGCCCGCCGCCGCCACGGCGAGGATGCCGGCATTCCCACCGGCGACGATCGCATTGGTAAGGGCCGTCGAGGATCCGCCACCGCCCCAACTGTTATTGGTGGCCACGACATTCACACCGTAGGTCCGCCGCATCATCGTGGCGTAGTTCAAGGCTGCAACCGCTGCGCTCGTGGTGCCGCTCCCGTCGGCGCCCAAGAACTTGAGCGCCATGAGCGATACCTGCCAGTTCACGCCGGCCACACCCGTGCCGTTATTCCCCACGGCACCGATCGTGCCTGCCACATGCGTGCCATGCCCCTCGTCGTCGAATGGATCGGCGTCGTTGTTGGCAAAGTCCCAGCCGTAGACATCATCGATAAAACCGTTGCCGTCGTTGTCGATACCGTCGCCGGGAATCTCGCCTGGGTTCCGCCACATGTTCGCGGCCAGGTCCGTGTGACGGTAGTCGATGCCGGTATCGATCACAGCCACGACCACAGCCCGCGAGCCAGTGGTCACATTCCATGCTTCGGGTGCGTCGATGTCAGCGTCTGCCACGCCACCGGTTTGTCCGGTGTTGTGGAGACCCCAGAGCCGAGAGAAGGACGGATCGTTGGGCAAGGTAGCCGACGTGATGATCCGGTCGGGTTCGAAACCTCGTGCGCCGATCGATGTCGACCACGAGGTCACATCCGACACGCTGGCACCGGGAGCCGTGATCGCAAACATCCCTTCGCCGAGCGACTTCGATGTCCAGCCTGAGACAACCGGTGGCGCCACACCGCCGGTGGTCACGATCCAACCATCGGCACGGGCCGTGACGGTTTCACCTCCCCAGTCGATCTGCCGTATGGCAGACATGATGTCGGCCGCGAGAAGGCAGCGAGCTTCGAGTCGCTCCGCGGCCAAACGAAACGATCGGCAACGACGACCACGCTTCGAACGACGTGCGAACCACATGGCAAAGCCCCCCGCTCACCCCCCACGGCGAACCGGCCATTGGCATGGTCTTTCTGTCCACCGTGACAACCGTCAGTGTACGCCTGCCGTCAAGCCCACTCCAAACCCGGCGAATTCTGCGGGTCGTGAAAAACGCGTGGTATCCTCTGGATCCCCAGGGAGCATTTTCTGATGACTTGTGTGTGCCGGATTCTTCTGTCGCTTGCGATTGCCTTCGCGGCGTGTGTCACCCCTGCCGCAGATGGCCCAGAGCCGCTCGAAGTGCTCCTTGTGGCCGGGGGCTGCTGTCATGACTACGCGGCCCAGACCCGCATCTTGAAGGAAGGCATCGAGGATCGGCTGAACGCACACGTCACCATTGCCTACTCGCCCGACAAGACGACCTCGGCCACGTTCGAGATCTACGAGAAAGAGGATTGGGCGGCCAACTACGACGTGGTGATCCACGACGAGTGCTCGGCGAAGGTCAACGACAAGGAATACATCGGCCGCATTTTGAAGGCGCATCTCGACGGCACGCCCGCGGTCAACATTCACTGTGCGATGCATTCCTACCGGTGGGGTGAGATTCAAAAGCCGATCCCTGTCGATGCCGACAACGGCCGCTGGTACGAGTTCATCGGGCTCCAGTCGACCGGCCACGGGCCGCAGTTTCCCATCGATGTCGCCTACGACCAGTCGCATCCAATCACCAAGGCCCTCGCCGATTGGACCACGATCAACGAGGAGCTCTACAACAACATCCAGATCCTCCCGACGGCCAAGGTGATCGCCACCGGCACACAGGCCGTGCGGGGCAAGAAAGATCCCCCGGATGCCGAACCGAAGGTTTCCGACGCGGCCGTGGCATGGACCAATGAGTACGGCCCGAAGAAGACACGGACCTTCAGTACGTCGCTCGGGCACAACAACGACACCGTGGCCGACGGCCGCTATCTCGATCTCCTCTGCCGCGGCATTCTCTGGACCACGGGCCACCTCGACGACAACGGAAAGCCCACGCCGGGATATGTGCTCGTGCCAGCGGCTCGGTAGGTGGAACGGCCTACAATCAATGCCCCTCGCGCAAGCGTGGGGACGGCGGGTCATTGGGCGAGTCCGCTCATGATTGACAACGGGAAGGTGCGCCACCCGCAGTCCCACCTGCTCGCGCAGGTGGGCTTGTATGAGCGGACGCGCGAGGCCTGGAGGGCCGGTTGTGCTCCGGGCGGAGGCCCGGCAAGCGAAGCAGGGCCAAGGATGGCCTGCGCCGCGTGAAGTCAGTCCCAGCGGCTCGGTAGGTGGAACGGCCTGCAATAAAAGCCCCTCGCGCAAGCGTGGGGACGGCGGGTCATTGGGCGAGTCCGCTCATGATTGACAACGGGAAGGTGCGCCACCCGCAGTCCCACCTGCTCGCGCAG
>JBGTKO010000361.1:0-3771 GCA_041744595.1 Pirellulales bacterium | reverse complement strand
ACGCTCGCTGGGCAGTTCCTCGGTGCCGGGGATGCTGCGCGAGCCCGTCGAAGCGTCGGCCTAGCCGCGGTGACCGCTGCGGCGCTCATGACTTTCGTAGGGTTTGGGTTCCTGCTGGCGGCCGAGCCCTTGGCAGCCTGGTTTACCGGAGGGGCAGGCCATCAGCCGGAGGTCGCATCCTTGGCTGCGTCGCTCGTGCGGATCGTGGCCTTCGTCCAGTTGCCTCTGGCGCTCCTGATGGTTTTTGCCGGCGGAATGCGAGGGGCGGGCGCCACGCGGCCACCGCTCGTCGTCAACTTCGCAGGCCTGATCCTGATCCGTCTCCCGCTCGCCGTGTTTTTGGCCTGGCCTGTGGTCGATCTGCCTGGCGGCTTGGGCACACTCCCCGGATGTGGATTGGGCGTCTACGGTGCCTGGCTGGCGATGGCCACCGACCTCGCGGCCCGCGGCCTTGCGATGCTCGCGCTCTACTTCCGCGGCGGTTGGTCGCGGGCGGTCGTCTGACGAGGAAGCACGATTGACGATCTCGGCATGACCACCGGAAGCATTCCCGTTACACTTTTTCCCGCGTGGTGCATCGCATGCCACGCGACCCCGAGGGCCCTCAATGGCTGCCGTCGATCTGGACGTTGAACACTGGACCACCGCCGATGCGGCTGACCTCTATGAGGTCGCCCGGTGGGGCAATGGCTATTTCTCGGTGGGGCCAAACGGCCACCTCCTTGTCCATGGCCACAAGGACCCGACCCGAAGCATCGACCTCAAACAGTTGATCGATCGCCTTCAGGTTCGGGGGATCGACCTCCCGATCCTGCTGCGGTTTGGCGAGATCCTCGAACATCGTCTCGGTGAGATTCACGGCGCCTTCGCCGCCGCGATGAAGGAGAGCGGGTATCACGGCGACTATTGCTGCGTCTATCCGATCAAGGTCAACCAGCAGCGTCAGGTGGTTGAAGAGGTGCTGCGGTTTGGCCGGCCGTACAAGTTCGGCCTCGAGGCGGGGAGCAAGCCGGAGCTGTTGGCAGTCATCGCTCTGGCCGACAACGAGACGCCGATCATCTGCAACGGCTTCAAGGATGCCGAGTTTATCGAGACGGCGATGCTGGCTCAGAAGATCGGTCGCCACATCATCCCCGTCGTCGAGCGGTTCTCGGAACTCAACCTGATCCTCGAGTACGCGGAGAAGGTGGGGGTGCGACCGCGGATCGGGATGCGGGTGAAGCTGGCTTCTCGCGGAAGCGGTCGCTGGCAGGCATCCGGGGGCTTTCGCAGCAAGTTCGGGCTCACTGCCAGCGAGATCGTCAAGGGGCTTGACCTGCTCGCCGCCCGCGGCATGGAAGACTGCCTCCAGCTCCTCCATTTCCATCAGGGCAGCCAGATCACGAATATCCGTCATATTAAGACAGCACTGAACGAGGCCTCACGGATCTATGCCGAGCTCGTGAAGCGTGGGGCTGGGCTTCGATATCTCGATGTCGGTGGTGGACTGGGCGTCGATTACGATGGCTCGCAGACCAACTTTGAATCGAGCGTCAACTACAGCCTGCAGGAGTATGCCAACGACGTTGTCTACCACGTCCAAAACGCCTGCGACGAGGCAGGGGTTCCCCATCCTACGATTGTCTCGGAGAGTGGCCGAGCCGTGGTCGCCTACCACAGCGTGTTGATCTTTGGCGTGCTCGGGGTGTCGGAGCAGGGGGGAACGACGGAGATCACCGAGCCACCCGCTGACGCCGAGACGCCGCTTGTCGATCTTTACGAGACCTACCAGAACATCAACGTCCGAAACCTGCTCGAAAGCTTTCACGATGCCCAGCAGTGTCTTGATACGGCCATGACCCTCTTCGCAAGTGGCTATCTGCCGCTCGACCAGCGGTCGGCCGTGGAAAACCTCTACTGGGCGACCTGTCGGCGAATCCAAAAGCTGACGCGGAGTTTGGAATACGTGCCGGAGGAGCTCGAGGGGCTTGAGGCCGCGCTTTCTGACACGTACTTCTGCAATTTTTCACTCTTCCAGTCGATGCCCGATAGCTGGGCCATCAAGCAGCTCTTTCCGGTGATGCCGATCCACAGGCTCGATGAGAAGCCGACGCGGGCCGCCGTGGTCGGCGACGTCACCTGCGACTCGGACGGCAAGATCGATCAGTTCATCGACCGCCGAGACGTGAAGCGGACCCTGCCACTCCACTCGTGGAACAATGAGCCTTATTATCTCGGTGCCTTCCTGATCGGGGCCTACCAGGAAATCCTCGGCGACCTTCACAATCTCTTCGGTGACACCAACGCCGTCCATGTGAGCACCGACGACCGTGGCGAGGTGGTGGTCGATGCCGTCATCAAAGGCGACACGGTTCGCGAGGTACTCGACTACGTCGAATTCGACGCCAACCAACTCGTCCAGCGGCTCCGCGACTCGATCGAGCAGGCAGTCCGCGAGGGCCGTATTGGCGACGGCCAGGCGGGGCGGTTCCTCAAGTTCTATGAAGAGGGCCTCGGAGGCTACACCTACCTCGAAGAGCCGGGCTGAAAGTCCGTGGAAGAAGCCATCCATGGCCTCCCGCCGCGGCGTTTTTTCGATAGCCCTTTGAGAAGCGTCACAGTGCACCTGATTCGCCTCGGGGGTTCGGCCCTCAATCAAACGCCGCTCGATTGGGGCGGCAACCGTGACCGGATCGTCGCTGCGATCACCGCAGCGAAGGCAACCGAGGTCTCGATACTCTGCCTGCCGGAACTCTGCGTGACAGGATACGGATGTGAAGACGCCTTCCTTTCACCTGGCGTGCCGCGGATGGCGTGGCGGATGCTCGAAGAGATCGTTCCGCAAACCACAGGGATCGCGGTCGCCGTTGGGCTGCCGGTGCGTTTCGAGAGCGGCGTGTACGACGCTGCGGCGTTTGTCGTGAACGGCCGCGTGGAGGGCATCGTCTGCAAGCAGAACCTTGCCGGCGACGGTATCCACTATGAGCCTCGTTGGTTTCGGCCATGGCCCCGCGGTCGACAGGCAATACTGACGGTGGATGGTGCCCCAGTGCCGATCGGCGACCTGCGGTTTGACGTGGGTGGTGTGCGGGTCGGCTTCGAGATTTGCGAAGACGCCTGGGCGGCTGACAGGCCCGGTGCGGCCCTTGCCCACCGGGGTATCGATGTGATCCTCAACCCTTCGGCGAGCCACTTTGCATTTGGCAAGGAGGAAATCCGCCGCCGGTTTGTCCTCGAGGGATCCCGGGCGTTTGCGGCTGCGTACGTCTACGCAAATCTCGTTGGCAACGAAGCGGGGCGAGCGGTCTACGACGGCAGCGTGCTCCTGGCCGCTGGCGGTCGCATGATCGCGCAGGGCCGACGGTTTTCCTTCGCCGACAGGACGGACACGGTCGCTGTGGTTGATCTCGACGGGCTTCGCCCTGCCCAGGCGAGACTCGTGACGGAGCATACTCATGCCCCTTCCGATGTCGTGGCCATCGATTTTACGCCGCGTGCTGCTGAACTTGCCGCGGCGGGGCACGACGGCCGTGATGCGTGGGAACGCGGCGATAGCATCAAAGAGGAAGAATTCACCCGCGCGGTTGCCCTCGGGCTTTTTGACTACGCCCGCAAGAGCCGTTCGCGTGGCTTCGTTGTTTCCGCAAGCGGCGGGGCTGACTCATCGGCCGTGGCATGCCTGGTCGCGGTTGCCTGCCGGCTTGCCTCAGTCGAACTGTTACCTCACGCGGCCGCTGCTCGGCTCGGCCTGCCTGACATGACAGCCGCGACCGACGACGCCGCCGTGCGGAG
>JBGTKO010000360.1:0-5800 GCA_041744595.1 Pirellulales bacterium | reverse complement strand
GATCGCCATGGTCCGGTTCTCTGCCTGGCTCCGCCGCTCGGAGGCTTCGGCGGAAATGCGTGTCGGCCGGTGAACCAGGACAACGGCGGTCTCAGTCTTGTTGCGGTGCTGGCCCCCTGGCCCACTCCGTCGCGTGCGAGTCTCGCTGCAGGATTCCAGCAGGACCGCCGCAGGGATCGTGGCCGGGTGTGCTGCAGGGTTTTGTGACACCAGCACTTCAACCAAGCGGAGGGCACGGAAATTGAACCCGCAATCGATTACTCGGCATCTTATTTTGAGTCATGAACCGATGTCCATTTTTATATCGTTTTTTACCAAAAAAACCTGGGCAACCTTGGGGCTACCTTGTTCGATGAAAGGCTACGGCCCCGGACCACTGCCATGACGGCCCTTTGCTTCGAGCTTCGTGGATACGGTCTTCGCCCAACCCTCAGGGGCCTCCTGACTCACGGCTCCGATGTCCTGGAGAATCTTTCTGATCACGTCGCTTCTGTTGACCGCCGCCTTTGCCGCCATTGCATTCGGCTTCTGGGAGTAAGTGGGCACTACACCCCGGAGAATAAATCGGGGTATGGGGCGAAACAAACACGCGATCGAGTAAGCCCTGAGACCTACTCAGTTTTCCTCGCGATCAGAAACCAAGCCTTCGGCCCGCCCACACTGAACCCCATATCTTTTCGGTCAGGGCGCACTTCATATCGAGAAGGCTCGATCGACTCGACCACCCAGCCGCGGGCAAAGGCAGCCTCGATCTCCATGCGTGACACCCGCCGCGGCCCCTGTCCCTCTGGCTCGTCATCGCTGAAGCAGAGCAGATACAGCCGACCACCCGGCTTCACGACGGTTGCCAGTCCATCGACATACCGGCGTCGATCTTCGTCGCTAAAGACGTGGAAGAGGCCGCAGTCGATGGCGGTGTCAAAGACCTCGGGTAACTCTCTGAGTGCCAGGGCATCCATCACGAGGAACGTTGCCGCCAATCCCCGCTCGGCAGACTTTTGCTTCGCTGCGGCAATCGGACCGGCCAGAAAATCGACGCCCGTGACCTTGTGGCCTCGTTCGGTGAAATAGAGCGAGATCTCGCCGGTGCCACAACCAACATCCAAGATTGATCCGGCCACCTGATCGGCGACGTTGATGAATGCCCTCTGCGGCCTGCCTATCTCCCACGGGGGAAGACCAGCGTACATCGTCTTGAAGTGCTTGGCGTCATCGGATTCGGGAGTCATGATCATTGCTTCCTCCGTCTACACACGTCAGACCAGTAGAAAACCTGCCCCCAGACCTTCGCCCATTTCTTTCGCCAGGAAAATGGCCGATTGCAGCCCCGGCAAGTCTTCGTCGGCAGGTTGGGTTTCTTGTGGGACATCGTACGCGGTCATGCCTCCTTCATCTCTCGAAGATGACGAGCAATGGCCCTCTTCAAGAAAAGCGAGATCAGCCACAAGAACGATTGGGCCAATAGCGACTTCGGATTCACCTCGAACGTTCTGGTGACCTTGGTTTCGTTCCCAGCTCGCTCAAACGCCCACGTTTCAATGAAGTGGGTCGCAAAGGACGACAATGGTTTCGAAAAGTCTCCCAGCCGAAGGACCAGCCGCCGCTCTGGTTCCCACGCGACGATCTCTTCGACATGGCTCGATCCGTCCTTGTTCGTCACCCGGATGCGAGAGCCGATAATGTCCGGGGTTCTCGACTCGAACTCAGCCGACTTGATGCCGGGGAGAGGTCCGTAGCCTTGGAAGCTTGGCCACTTTGAGAGGTCAAGAATCTGCGCGGCTATCTCTTCGGGAGAGAATCGGAGCGTATCGTGACAGGAGAACGTGATGGGTTTCATGATTTTTGCTCACACGCCCTCAACATAGCCTCCAAAAGCAACGAGCCAGCAAGTCGGTGGTCCTTATTGATATCAAGGAAGACTCGGGTAGGCTTCAACGCTCACTGAGTTTGATCGACCAGGGGAACATAAACCACGCGATCGAGAGGGCCGTTGCCGCCGTTCAAGTATTTGGCAGCCCCGGACTCGCACACCACCGCCAATTTGCCCGCACACACGGCGATCCCTTCGCTCATCGGCGGGAACTTGTCGTAGCCCCAGTGGACTCTACCGGCGTCATTCAGGAGCCAGAACGGAACATCTGAGTCACCACATCGGACATGGCGATCTGGTTGTTTCGCACCAGCCGTCAGCGGATACACATAGGCAAGAAGCGTACTCGGGTTTGCACGACCGTAGGAGCAGCTCAGGAACAGCCGGTCGTCATGAATGGCTATGCCTTGCACCTTCTCGGGAATGCCCAACACGGCATCTGGTACGAGTCGATCAGCGTGAGCCTTGGTCGCGGTCAGTTGGCCCTCCGCGTCGAGCCTGTACCCGCATGCCCAGGCGCGAACGCTTGTCCCGTCGTTCTCTCGGATCACATGCTCCGGGTTCGCTCGATACTTGCCGTCCATGAAAGACTCGTGCACAAACTCGCCGACCCACAACACATCTTCATGCAGCCCGATGAACGACGCCGTGCATTCCGCCTTGAACACCCGCTCGGCAATGACACGACCGGCAGCGACGCCTTCAACAAGTGCCGCCAACGGGATTCGATAGACGTCGCCGTTGCCGATCCAGAGATAGCCCCGTCCGATCGCAAGACCGCCAACATGACCGGTCAGCCGCGAGCCATCCTTGTTGGTGAGCGTCAGGCATCGCACCAACTGCTCCGTGCGGACATCGAGAATGCAGACTTGGGCTTCTTCTGGTTGCTCGCGGTACATCGACACCAGCAGCCAGCCCCGATCCGCATCAGACGCCAGCCCTTGCGGCACTGCTCCCTGCTGAAGACCCGGGATGATCGGCCCATATGTGGCATCCCTCGGGAACGTCAACTGTAGATGCTGACGCTCGGGCTTTTGCACCAGCTCCTCGCCCGGCGAATTGACGTTGGGCTTCCCGCCAAACGACACGACGATCCAGCCGACGACGAGAGCCGCCACCGATAAACCTGTCATCCAGCGGTACCGGGAAAACGAGATTGCCGCATACCGAAGCCTATGGGCCCGCATCGGCCACCTGCAAAAGCGAGGAAAGAGGGTCAAGGGCGGCAAGTCGGTGGGGCCGGCCTTATTGATATGAATGACGTCTGAAGGAGGGGCAAGGAGGGGTGAGTCGTGCCCTTTTGATCAAGGCTTTGGCCCCGACTCAAGCAGCCGAAATTGAGCGTAGAGATCGACGGAGAACTCCAACTCATCCGGCCGCGTGGCGACAGCCTCGACCTCGGAGAGTGGCTTCAGCGGTGACGCGGTCTCCATGCCGCCGAACAGCGAAATCCTTGAACTAAAGCTCGTTTGCCGATTCAGTGCATCAAGTGGGCCAAGATGCATCCCGGCAGCGCTCGCAAGCTCTGAGGCGTTTCGGCGCGCCGTCTCGTAGGCACGAGCGAGCGCTTCCTTGCGCTCCGCGTCCGAAATCACCCCAACAAAGACAAACTTTGTGGTCGAAGCGCCCGCGGGCCCGATGACCACGGAGTCCGATTGAAAAGGGGACAGGGATTGCGAACGGCTCCCTTCGACCCCTTGGATTAGCGCCAGTTCTCCTGCCGTCAGGTCTCTCGGAACGTTGGTATCCCCTCGCTCACTGGCGCGCACCTTGTCCTGAATCTGCGCGGCAACTGCCCCCACAGCATCCGGTGAATCTCCTGCCAGCGGCCATTCCGCACGAACCGTTGTGATGGCAATGTACAACGACGCCGCTGGCGTGGCGGCCTGCGCGGGCACGGATTGAACGACGACGGGAGCGGGAGCAGGTTGTACGAGGACGGATTGTGCGGGAGCGGGTTGATCTTGATACGTCTGTGCCTGAGGAGCCGGCGCTGCAGGAGCCTGCTGAATCGGCGCCAGGACCGGTGCTGGTGATGCGAATGGGGCGGTGGGGAATGGCGTTGAAGAGGATGGAAATGTCGTCCACGCCGCACTCGCTGGCCTCGTCAGAAACTCTACGCGAGGGGCGCCGACCGAAAGGGTGCCTGCATCAGCCCCACTTGAAGCTACCTCCGCAGCGACTGCCTCCCGTCGCGACTTGAGATTCTTGAGGGCGAGTTCCGGAGTCTTGCCATATGCCCACAACGGCATGTGCATCCGGAGCCGTGCTGGGATGACTCGTATGTTCGTGTTTCCTGAACCACACACCGTACCACCCTCAAGCTGTGCGTAGCAACAAGGCTCTGGGAGCAGGGACATGCATAGTGCAGCCAGACCGGCGAAAAATGTCATGCGCAGCATTTCCTGAGACTCCACGGGCTGGGGTGACAAGGCGAAAGTCGGCATCTTAGATTCGTTGACCGAATCGCTGCAATTTGACGAGGATGGCAGGCGTGGGCGCGTCAGTGGCGTTGGGGCCCTATCATTCCGGGAACCCACCTCCTTCGGAACCCAACCCATGCGATCGATCCTGGCGCCCCTCCTGGTGATCCTGTGCAGCCAAGTTGCGACCGAACAAGCCCTGCGGCCGCTCCTTCAATTCGACGGGCCTGGTGCTGCCCAACAGTGGCAGGCCGTAAACGATGGCGTGATGGGTGGTGTTTCCGACGGCCAATTCAGGATCACCGGCGACAAGATGCTGGAATTCTTTGGCACGCTCTCGCTGGAAAACAACGGCGGCTTTGCGTCGGTCCGGACCAAACCCACGGATCTCGACATCGAGGCCGGCGACACTCTCGTTGTCCGGGTGAAGGGTGATGGCCGTGAATACGTCCTCAACATCTACACGAAGAGCCGCCGGATGGCATTCTCGTATCGCGCTCCCCTACCGACCACGAATAACGAGTGGACCGAGGTGGCGATCCCGCTTGCCGACTTTTTCCCCACGGCCTTCGGTAGGCGAGTTCATGGCATGGGGGCGGTCGAACCGGATCAGATCAACGGCGTCGGCTTCATGCTCAGCGACAAGAAGGCCGGCCCGTTCAAGATGCAGGTCGAATGGGTGAAGGTGCTACGGCCTGGTGAGTAGAAGTAGTCAAGCGTAACGTGTCGCGAGCCTCGACTCGCGACCCGCCACGAGGCCGCTAAGGCCGGTCCGCATTCTGGTCATCGAGACCCGCAGCGATGGCGGCAGGATCCTGCCGGCAATCCAACACCGCTTAGTTGTCGATGCAGTCGCCGCATATGTCATAGATGATTCCGAACGGAAACCGCTTCGACATCGCACGATGGAAGCCTCGGTACTTGACATGGACACCGGCGTGCTTCAAGAGGTCATCGATATCGTCGAGAAGGCAAAGGATGAAATACCGCCCCGCCCCGCGTGACTGGAAATCGTAGAAATCGGCGCCAAGTCGAGGTCCCGCTCCGACTCAGGCAGAATCTGGATCCTCATGCGTGCCGTTCCAGCAAACGCTTCTTCGCTTCGTCCCAGGGCGAAAACGTCGTCCGCCCTTGCCGAACAGCTTCCTGGCGTTCTTCGAGAACAGCTCAAACATCAATAAGCTACTACTCCGATCGTGATCTCCGTCGCCGTCCATCTTGTCGTGGAATTGGCTCTCTGGAGCGTCACGAGAACCGGTCCATAAGACCAGGCAGAACGCACTGACGCGATCGACTTTCTCGCAGTGGAAGTTGCCGCGTAAACAGTCGTTGACTGTCGATCCCTCAAGTCGTCGCCCCCCAGTTTCACGTTCGACACATGGCCGCAGGCATGCCGCCGGAATTATGACGTCCATGAACACTCCATGAACTCCGCGGCTCCATGACAACCCAATGCTCGCGAGCCGCGTACGGGTTCGGTATCAGTGCATGAGGGGACTGCACCACA
>JBGTKO010000359.1:0-13508 GCA_041744595.1 Pirellulales bacterium | reverse complement strand
ATCGCCTCCTTCGCTATGCTCAGAAGGCGATCGACAGCCGTCCGGAGCTTGTGGAAGTGCCGTTGACCGTCCTATCCTTCACCGAGTGGCATGAGCTCCTCCAGGCCCACGACGACCGCGATGTCATGCAGGCTTCACCCGACGAGCTGCCCGTCATCGACATCCACTCACTCTGAAGTACGCCCGCAACGGCACGAGAGGAGCCGGCCTGCGCCCATCGCGACAAACCGCGAACTGGGAGGTGATTTTCTGCGACGCACAGACCGCTCGTCACCCAAAAGGACAGCCCCACACCCCACCGGCTATGCTCAGAAGCCGATCATCGCCCGTACCACGGGTGCGGAAGTGCCATTGACCGTCCTATCCTTCGCGCCCAGGGCAACCGGATTCGCCCAGCAGCAGTTCACTCCCCGCTGCTTCGGCACAAGCGCGGGGTCGCCGAATCACGAAGGACCCGGCGACCCCGACTTGTCCGCGACCTGTTACCTGTTACTTGGCCATCGCCTTGCAGGTCGCTTGGCACTTCGTGCAGGCCTCCGCACACTTCTTGCAGCAAGGCATGTCATCGCACTTCATGCACTCGGCGGCACAGTTCTCACAAGCCTTTTCGCACAGGGCACACATCTCCCCGGACAACGGAGCCTCGTATTCCATCAAGGCCACACACGCACGGCACGTCTCCAGGCACGTCAGGCAGTGCTTTTCGCAGTGTGGGCAATCACAACTGACGAGACACTCCCGGCATGCACGCAGGCACTCGTTGCAGGCCTCGATGCAACTCACTTTGAGCGCCGGATCCAACGTGGCCTCGGCACCGACGGCCGAAGCACGAACGGACAGCAAGCCGGCGATCAGGACACAACATGAAACGATGGAAAAATAGAACCTTGACATAGCGTCACCTCATGGGGAGAAAGTGCGGAAAGAGGAAATTCTTCACGCACGGGAAAGGAATCACGCACGTGCCGTCGCACCACGCAACAGCACATTCCGTGCGCCATCCTGACGGTCTGGAGAAATTGTTCGCGCCTCTTCACCTTTGAGTTGTCGATTCACGTGTCGCCGTCGCAACGCGACGGCCGTATGCGGGTAACCCATGAATCAACCATTCAAACATCAATAAACCCACCGACGTTGGATGCTACGCCAATAGGGAGTGGGTGGTCAACGGCCGCGTCGGCGCACAATGATCGACACGGTCGGCAGACTCATCCCCGTCGCGTTGCGACGGGCTGACATGAGCCGATTTTTCAAACGTCAATAAACACGGCACGAGCACATCGCGAATGGGGTGGCTCATGGCCGGCTCCAAGGGAGGCTGCCCGATCACCCGGGATGTTCGTCGTGTCCTTCAATGACTGCAATCACCTGGCTCAGTTCCTCGACGCTCCCCGCCCCGACGATCGTCATGAAGCGGCCCGCTCCCTTCCACGCGGCGCAGAGGGCATCGCCACACTGGACGAGCTTGACCGCTTGGCCACAACACGTGGCGGTGATTGACGGCATCGTGGCAAACCAGTCCGACTCCTCTTTGACATGCTCGAATAGCGCGAGAGGGGCCCGGCCCGGCGCGGCGTAGAGCGTTTGCACGCACTTGCAGCATGGCATGTCGAACACGCGGATCGACTCGCGGCGAAATCCTCCAGGGAGCTCGTCCGGCGCGACAGACTGGTAGTTCACGAGTGAAAACGGCGAGTTGGGCTCGACAAGACGACTGGTGTATTGCGATTGCAACGTCCTCTGCGCCTCGTCGGGATCACGTTGAAAGACATCGACGAACCGAGCAAGGTCGGCATCCATCCGATGGTGATCGCCGGCGGGCTGGTTCGGCCGCTGGGTCAGTCCCACGGCCAGCATGATGGCGGCCGCCGTCACGAGCGTTCCCCAGACGAGCCGTCGTCGGTACTCGGGCTCGAGAAATCGCCGAGGCCCTCGGGACGCCGGCACAAGCTCACCTGGCGGGCGATCGAGCATCGCCGTGATCGCCGGCCAGAGATCCGGAGTCTCCACGTCCCGGAGCAACCGCGCCATCCGCGACATGTCGCTGATCCTCACGAGATCCTCGCCGCAGCTCTCGCACCGCGTGACATGGTCGCGCACGACGGCATCGCGATCGGGCGGAAGCTCGCCGTCGTGAAAGGCCGAGAGCATTGGCTTGATGGCATCGCAGCTCATGGTCAGCCGTCCCATCCCATGGTTCGCAGTGTGATTTGTAATTGGTGACGCGCCCGGCTGAGCCGAGAGGCAACGGTGCCCTCGGCGACCTGAAGCACTTCGGCGATGCGGGCGTATGACAAGTCCTCGACTTCACGAAGCAAAAACGCACTCCGCAAATCGGGGTCGATTCGTGCGAGCGCCCCTTCCAGCAAGTCTTTGTCTGGCAGGGCGTCCACAGGGCTTTGTCGATGGTCCACTGGGTCGAAACTCAACGAGTCGGCGGGGCGTCGCCGGTTGCGGCGAAGAGCCTGCAAACACTCGTTCGTGGTGACGCGGTAGAGCCATGTCATGAAACGCGACCGCCCGGCAAACGCCTTGAGTCCCTGAAAGACACGCAGAAACACCTGCTGGCTGACGTCTGCGGCATCCTCTGGCCCGACCATACGGGCGGCCAATCGATACACCGGCTCGCGACAGCGCTCGAATAACTCTCGCTGCATCTCCCGGTCGCCTCGCTGGCACGCCTCGACGATCACGCCAAGATCGGCAGGCTCCGTCGCGGCAATCGGGGGATCGTGTGGCAGCTCCATCATGTATTGATGCCGGACGGGCGGTGTTTCTTCCCGGGCGACGCCCTCTGTCGGGGTCGCAGGTCATTGTTGCCGCCGGACGCAGCCGACGCGACCGTTGGTGCCGCGAAACCGCCGTATAGAGAGCACGAACGCCCTACGATCGCCGCGTCAGACTTCCGCGGGAAGATTCTGGCTGGGGTCGGCATCCAATGCTATAGGCTGAGACTTTAGTCCAGTGGCTTCAACCATACCTTATCCGTTGCTCGCGGCGAATGCCGCCTGCAGGGATGTTTTTTACCCTCAACAAGGAGTTCGTCGTGCATTCATTCACTACTCGGTTCGTCCTCGCGGTCGTCGCCCTCGCGATGGCTGCCACCATCGGTTTCGCTCAAAGTGGCGCCGATGCCAAGGCCCGTGGGCGATATGACTTCTATGGGAAGTCTGCTCAGCGCTCAATGCGGAGTGCTCGTGACTACTCCCGCGACTACCGGCAGCACGTCCAGGTCGTGTCACCGACCAAGGTCGATGGCGAAGTGGCCAAGGAGGCAGCCGACTCGATCGGCACGTCCATCGTCAAGGCGCAGAAGGACGTGGACGCCATTCGCAAGAATGCCGGCGATGACAAGGAAACGCTGGCATCGCTCGATATCGTGAGCAAGAAGCTTGCGGATGCCGCGAAGCATCACAAGGCGATGAACGAGATCTGCTGCAAGGATGAGGTCGATGCCGACGGTTCGATGGCATGCTGCAAGGATATCGATGAGGCCCTCGAGGCAGCCATCGCGGAACACGAAAAGGTCATGAAGCGGCTCGGGGTCAAGGACACGGCGGCCACGGAGAAGTAGTTCCGCATCAGTCGTATCGTGCGGCCGGCGGACTCTGGACGACCAGCGAGTGTCGATCCAGAGATCCGCCGGACGTACGCTGCCGGCCAGGTGAGCCAAGGACATTGCCGCTACCGCCAGCTTTTTTTAGCACACGTTCAGTTTTTGTTTCGTAGACCGCATCGTCGCGGCTACGGGTTTGATGCACCAGGCCCTCAGAGATGAGTCAGACCATGAACACCATTTTCAGAATACCGTTTCTTTCTGTCGCAATCGCGGCAGTTGTGTTCCCTGTTGCAAACGCACCGGCCGCGGCCCCCTCAGCATCCCCGGTTGCCAGCCCAGCCTCGGCCACGCCCGCAACGGATGAACACGCTCACAAGCCCGGCGCCAACGGCGGCATCATCGTGCCGATCGGTCGCGACAGCTACCACGCCGAAGCTGTGTTCGAGAAGCAAGGAGTTTTGCGGCTGTACATGCTCGGTAAGGACGAGGGGCGAGTCCAGGAAGTCGAGCGGCAGGCTTTGACCGCCTACGTGAAGCCCGTCGGCGGCGCTGAGGCCATGGCCTTCCCACTCGAAGCGGAGCCCCAGGAGGGAGACGCCGCCAATACTACGTCCCGCTTCAAAGGAACGCTGCCTGCCGACCTGCAAGGCCAATCGGTCGAAGTCACGATCCCCAACATTCGGATCAACGGCGAGCGATTTCGGCTCGGCTTTCCGTCCGTCCTGCCTGGGCACGTCGGCGAGTCGATGCCGTCGGAGCTGGGCAGCGCCGAGGCCCGCGAGCTGTTCCTGACGCCGGGGGGCAAGTACACGGCGGCCGATATCGCGGCCAACGGCAATCAAACGGCAAGCCAGAAGTTCCGTGGGTTCGTTCCCAAGCACGACCTGAAGCCGAAGGTCAGCGACAAGATCTGTCCGATCACGCTCACCAAAACGAACCCGCAGTGCACCTGGATCGTCGGCGGTAAGACGTACGAGTTCTGCTGCCCGCCGTGTGTCGAAGAGTTCGTGAAGCTCGCGAAGGAGCAGCCGGAGGAGGTCAAAGAGCCGGCCGATTACGTCAAGAAATAGATGTCGCGTTCGGCCCCTTTTTTTCTCGAGGAGTTTGGACATGATCCTGAAATCATTGCTCGTAGCGGTCGTGATTGGCCTAGGAACAGGTGGCTCGGTCTTCGCCGCTGATACGACCGATACGGTCACGACGATCACCATCGAAGGTATGCACTGCGTGAGCTGTGCCAAGAAGTTGACCAAAACATTCCAGACCGTACCAAACGTGGGGGCGGTCGAGGTGAGTGCGGAGACGGGGCTTGCAACGATTGCTCCGAAGGCAGATGAGGTTCCGTCTGCGAAGTTGTTGTGGGAGGCCGTGGAGAAGGCCGGCTACAAGCCTGTGAAACTGGTTGGCCCCGGTGGTACGTTCGACAAAGCGCCACAGTCGTAGGCGTCCTCGCCAACCGTCACAGGTGATGGATGAATCGTCTCGTAGCTCCGTGCATCGCAGCGGCCCTGGTGGCTGTCGCCACGTTGCAGGCAGTGGGGCATGAAGGCCACGCCCCACTGCCCAGCAAGGGCGCGTTGGTCGATGCCGAGAACGGGACGATCGTCCTCAGCCCCCAGGCGCAGCACGCCTTGCGTGTGGAAACCGCGGAGGTCGTTCCGCGGAAGCTCGAGACGCGGAATCTCGCGTACGCGGAGCTCGTCGCACCCTGGGGACGTCACGCCTACGCCGCATCCGTCGTCGGCGGACGCGTCTCGGCCGTCTATGTGAAGCCCGGAGAGAAGGTTCGGGCGGGGCAAAAACTCGCCGACATCAGGAGCCTCGGCGTGGAGACGATCCAACTGGAACTGCTGACGGCCCAGGCGGAAGTGGCGCTGTCTGAGCAGACCCTCGCGCAGATGCAGTATCTGGCACGCGAACAGATCGCCGCCATGCGGGAAGTGAGTGAAGCCCGGGCGCGTCACGAGCAGAACCGCGGGGCCGTGGCGGTGGCCATCAGTAAACTGCGTCAACTCGGGGTCTCGGACGCTGATGTTCGTCGGCTGCTCGAGCATTCGCAGTCGCCGATCCTCGAGACGGTGGCCGTCACCAGTCCGATCGACGGCACGATCATTCACGGCGACGTCACTGTCGGCACCGTCGTTACGGCCAATGAGCACCTCTTTGAGATCATCGACGTCGCGAAGGTCTGGGTGAAGATCGGCGTCCTCGAGCGAGACCTGCACCGCACCCGCGGCGGCCAACGGGTGGAGCTCACGCTGGCTGCGTATCCGCAGGAAGTGCTCGACACCACCGTGCAGGTGAAGGGGCTCTGGCTCGATCCGCTGACCCACTTGGGCACGGTGTGGGGCGAAATCGAGAATCCGCCGGGCCCGGAACCGCGGTTCCTGCCGGGCATGTACGGCCAGGCTCAGGTCGTCACGGAGACCGCCAAGCCGCAGGTGACGATTCCGACCGACGCGCTGGTGAACGATGGGCTGGAACAGTACGTCCTCCTCGAGGAGGCCGCCACCGCCGAGGCGTTTGAGTATCGAAAGCAGAATGTCGTCGTGGCGGGAGAGGGAACGGGGTACGTCGCGCTCCGTGACGGTTCGGTGTTTCCTGGCGACCGTGTGGTCACGAAAGGAAGCCACGAGCTGGGCGGGTTCTTCGTGAGCGGCGTGTTGCGACTGAGCCCCGAGGCCACAGCCAACATGGGAGTGCGTGTCGAGCCGATCCGGCCGCGCGTCATCGAGAACGTGCTCGAATTCGACGGGGCGATCGACCTGCCCCCGGAAGGACGGGCCTCTGTCGCCTCGCAACTGGAAGGGCGTTTGACGCGGATTCTCGTCGACCGCGGGCAGGCCGTCACCGCCGGCCAGATCCTCGCCGAGGTGTCGAGCTTGGAGCTTCAGGATCTGCAACTGGAGTTGATCGAGGCGGCGGCACAAACGCGTCTCCATGCCGAGTCGCTGGAACGGCTTCGGGGGCTTGCCGTCACCCAAAGCGTGCCTCGTCGGCGAGTCTGGGAGGAGGAGGCGCTCTCCAACGCCGCGCGTGGGCGATTGGACACAGCGACACGGAAGCTGCTGAACCTCGGCCTCACTCCGTCTCAAGTGGCTGAAATCGTCGCCGAGGGCCGCATCGTCGACCACCTTCCCATCCGTGCACCGATCGACGGCGCTGTTGTCCGATTCGACAAGGTGTTGGGGCAAGTGGTGCGGGCCGACGAGCCGCTGTTCGAGATTCACGATCTGAGTCGCGTCTGGGTGCAGGGGTTCCTGACCGAGCGGGATTTTGCGGCACTTCGAATCGACGGTGACACGCCACGGGCGCGGGTTCGCTTCGTGTCGGCCCCCGATGCCGTGGTCACGGGCACCGTCAAGCGCAGCGGCAACCTTCTCGGCGCGATCGACCGAACACTCTCCCTCTGGGTCGAGCTCGATGCGCCCCCAGACCTCGTGCTCCAGCACACCATGCTCGCCCGGATCTCGGTGGTCCTCGCAGCCGGCGAACCGGCCCTCGCGGCACCCCGAGACGCCCTCGTCTACCAAGGAACGCGGGCCTACGTATTTGTCCGTAACTCCGACGGGGTCTTCGAGCGCCGAGCCGTCGAGACCGGCCGGGCCGATGATCGCTACGTGGAGATCGTCGCCGGCCTGGCGACCGACGAACCGATCGCCGTCAGTGGAACGGCCCACCTCCAGACCGCCTTCGCGTCACTCCGCTGACGCCTTTCGCCGATGCTCAATTACGTCATCGCCTTCTCGCTCCGGAATCGGCTTGTGGTGCTGATCGTCGGCCTGGGCGTGCTCGTCTTCGGCGGATACCGGCTCACGCAGATGCCCGTTGATGTCTTCCCCGACCTCAATCGGCCCACCGTGACCGTCATGACCGAGGCTCCCGGCCTTGCGCCCGAGGAAGTCGAAACGCTCATCACTCGGCCGCTGGAATACCTGCTCAACGGGGCGACGGGCGTGCAGCGGGTGCGGTCGGCCTCCGGGATCGGGCTTTCGATCGTCTGGATCGAATTCGAATGGGGCACCGACATCTACCGCGATCGTCAGATCGTGGCAGAGAAGTTACAGCTTGCCCGCGAGCGGCTCCCCCGTGACGCCAACCCCGTGATGGCGCCGATCTCGTCGATCATGGGAGAGATCATGCTCCTGGGTCTGCGGTCGACCAAGGAACCGCAGACGCCCGAGGAGACACTCGAGCAAGGGCTCGAGCTTCGCACGCTGGCCGAATTCACGCTCCGCAATCGCCTCCTAGCGGTGGCAGGGGTTTCGCAGGTCACCGTGATGGGAGGCGTGCTCAAGCAGTACCAGATCATCACGTCGCCAGCCCGCTTGGCCGCGCAGAACGTGACGCTTCAAGAGCTCGTTGCAGCGGCCGAGAAGGCCAACGTGATTTCCGGTGGTGGGATTCTCGAGCGTCCGAACAAGGAGTCGCTCATTCGCATTACGGGCCAATCCTTGACCCTCGAGAAGGTCGCCGCCACACCCGTCGTGTGGCGTGAGCCGCGGCCGGTGTTGATCAAGGATGTCGCCGACGTTCGCTTTGGCGGCCCGATCAAGCGCGGCGACGGAGCCGTGCGAGTGAAGGAGAAAGATGGCTTCAGTGGCGGGCCGGCCGTCATTCTTGCCATCCAAAAGCAGCCGCATGCCGACACCCTAGCGCTCGATCGCACGATCGACGAGGTGCTCGATCACCTCAGCGGCGACTTGCCGCCGGATATCACGATCGAGCGGCGCATCTTCCGGCAGGCCGACTTTATCCAAGCGGCTGTCGACAACGTCGCGGAGGCGGTTCGCGATGGGGCGATCTGGGTGGTCGTCGTGCTCTTCCTCTTCATGTGGAACTTCCGGACGAGTGTCAGTTCGCTCACCGCGATGCCGCTGTCAATTCTCATCACGGTCCTGGCGTTCCATTATTTTGGTATCTCGATCAATACGATGACGCTCGGCGGGATTGCCGTGGCTATCGGCGACTTGGTCGACGACTCGATCGTCGACATCGAGAACATCTACCGACGCCTCAAGGAGAATCGGCACGCGGCACATCCGGCTAATCCGCTCAGGGTGATCTTTTTGGCCTCGACCGAGGTCCGCAACTCGATCGTCTACGCGACGCTCATCGTCGCGCTCGTCGTGTTTCCGCTCTTTTCACTTGCTGGCCTCGAAGGACGGATGTTTGCTCCGCTGGGGCTGGCCTACATCATTTCGCTCCTCTCCTCGCTCCTGGTGTCACTCACGATCACCCC
Organism: Pirellulales bacterium; assembly: GCA_041744595.1. Taxonomy (GTDB): domain Bacteria; phylum Planctomycetota; class Planctomycetia; order Pirellulales; family UBA1268; genus QWPN01. The sequence goes on along the minus strand of JBGTKO010000359.1, from coordinate 4,707 downwards.
GGTGCTCGGGTATTACCTCCTGCCGAATGCACGGTTTCTCGACACCGAAGAGGATTCGTGGCTGTTGCGGTGGATGAAGCGGCTCGACGAGAAACTTCTCCGGGTGACGCTGCGTCACGCGCGTGCCGTGTTGGCAGTGGTCGCGGTTTTGGTGCTGATGTCCATCTCGGCGATCGCCTGGATGGGAGGTGAGTTTCTGCCGCCATTCAACGAGGGCACGCTCACGATCAACGTCCAGACCGAACCGGGGACCAGCCTGGCCGAGAGCAGTCGCGTCGCCCGATTGGCCGAGGAGCTGGTGGCCGAGGTTCCCGAGGTCATCAGTCTTTCGCGACGGACCGGACGCGCCGAGCTCGACGAACATGCCGAGGGGGTGAATTCTTCGGAGCTTGATGTTCGCCTCATGGAGCACCAGCGGCAGAAGGAAGGGGCCTGGTACGCCGCGTTGCGGCTGATCCCCCTGGCCCATCTCTGGGGCTACGAGACGATCAGTCGCCCGCGGGAGGTGGTGATCGCCGACATTCGCGACAAGCTCGGCCACATTCCGTCGGTCAAGCTCAATGTCGGCCAGCCGATTTCGCACCGGCTCGATCACATCATGTCTGGCGTTCGGGCGCAGATCGCGATCAAGGTCTTCGGGCCCGATCTCCGTGAGCTGCGAGCGGCGGCTCAGGATGTCCAGTCGCGACTGCTCTCCATTCCGGGCATCGTCGATTTGCAGATCGAACCCCAGGTCGAGACGTCGCAGATTCGGCTCGAGATCAACCATCGCGAGGCAGCCCGTTATGGGCTAGCCCCCGGCGACGTGGCCGAGCTTCTCGAGACTGCCTACAAGGGGCGCGTCGTGTCTCAGGTCTTTGACGAAGACCGCTCGTTCAGCCTGGTCGTCTGGTACGACGAGGCGTCGCGAAGCGATCCGGAGACGATCAACCAGACGATCATCGTGACCCCATCCGGTCGTCGCGTCGCGCTCGGGCAGGTGGCGGACGTTCTCGATACGACGGGACCCAACACGATCAATCGCGAGAACATCCAGCGGCGGATCGTGGTGGCGTGCAACGTGCAGGGGCGTGACTTGGCGAGTGTCGTTGCCGACATTCGCGAGGCGTTGAAACCCCTCGAAGAGACGTTGCGCACACTGCCGGGCGAGTATCGCCTCGACTTCGGTGGTCAGTTCGAGGCCCAGCAGGAGGCAAACTTTCGCCTGCTCGTACTCGGCTCTGTCTCGGTGATCGGCGTGTTTCTGCTTCTCTGCAAGGCGCTCGAGTCATGGCGGGGAGCCCTTCAAGTGCTGGTCAACATCCCGCTGGCAGCAATGGGCTCGGTGATCGCGCTGTTGATTGCCAATCAGCCGTCCCATGAGGCGCTGGCGGCGGCGGCCTGGTGGGAGTGGCCCCGCGTGTGGATCGAGGCCACGAATCTGTCGGTCGCCCATTGGGTCGGCTTCATCACGCTGATCGGCATCGTCAGCCGCAACGGCATCATGATGATCTCGCATTACATCCACCTGATGAAACACGAAGGGGAGCCGTTCAGCGAAGCGATGGTGATCCGCGGAAGCCTGGAGCGATTGGCGCCAGTGATGATGACCGCGTTCACGTCCTTCATCGGGCTTCTGCCGTTGCTCTTTGGCGCCGGCCAAGCGGGCAAGGAGATCCTCTATCCGCTGACCGTGGTCGTCTTCGGCGGCATGCTCTGTTCGACGATCCTCGACCAGATCGTCACGCCCGCCCTGTTTTTCGCGTTCGGTCGTAAGGTCTACGAACATGGTGTGCACGACAGCGATTCGGACGATGTCATGCGGCTGGCCCACCAATGGTTCCCTGATGTCCCAGCCGCACCGCCGCCGGCGACTCCTGGGCCGTAGGCACGCCACACCGCCGGAAAAGTCGCCGCGACCATCACCGGTGGCCTGGCCGATCCGTCATCCACGGCAAAACCAAGCGATCCGGCACGATAGCTCTGGGCCTCACAATCCGAAGGGGCCGAAGAACCAGGAGGCGGCGCCATGCGGCAAGGGAGTGCCATGCAAATCCGACTCGACCACGGCTCGCCTGTGAGGCTCAAACCACGGTCATCGTGCGGCCTCTCCCCCGGGGCAATCATCGGAGGATGGCTGGCCCGTGCCTTGGGAATCGCCCTGGTCGTGACGGCGGTTGCCCCGCACCGCGCGCACGGGCAAGCGGCCGCTTTGGCCGATGAGATCATCATCCTCTCTCGCGGCATCAATCAGCAGGAGCGTGCGCGGAGCCAAACCCATCTTGGCAGCACGGTCGGAGGCGGCGCCAGTCCGTTTTCCTACGACCCCGGTGGTCGAGAGCCGGTGATGGCGGCGCACTCGGTTCCTGGCGCCGGGGCCGAGAATGCTCCCGCCCGCGACATCCTCTCCGCCGCCGCTGGCAACGTGGTGGGGCTGCCTCGTTCCGCAGCGCTCCAGGCACCGCAAACGGAAATCCTTTCACCGTCGGACCTACCGCTCTATGCACCGCTGGATCTTCCGGACGCAAGTGATGAAGGACCGGCTGATGGGATGACGCTCGACACGGCTATCGACCTGCTCGTTCGGAACAACCTCGACCTGCGAACCAAGTTCCTGGAGATCCCGCAGGCCCGCGCCGATGTCCTGACCGCCGGCCTGCGATCCAATCCGTTGGTCTTTGGAACGGCGTCGGCCGTGCCATATGGCAGTTACTCGGAGACGCGGCCCGGAGAGAACGGCTACAGCATGACTGTGATCCAAGCCATCGACGTCAATCACAAGCGGTTAGCCCGCGTCGACGCGGCGTGTCAGGCGATGCACGTGCTGGAAGCCCAGTATGAAGACGCCGTGCGGCTCGAGATTGACGCCGTGGCCACCGCGTTCGTAGACGTGTTGGCCGCCCGCGAGACGGTGCGCTATGCCGAGACAGCGGTGGTGGGGCTTGCGAAGCTCACGGAGCTCGCTGCATCGCAACTCCGGCAGGGAACGATTTCTGAACCGGACTACGAGCGGTTGGCCATTCAACTCGACGCGGCGGAGATCGGCTTGGAACAAGCCCGGGCACAACACTACTCAGCCGCCCGCACACTGACCCGCGCGCTCAACCTGCCACCGGACGCAGCCGACTCGCTCCGCGTGCGAGGATCGCTGATGCCGGAGGGCGCCGAGCCGCCGCCACGAGAGGCCTTGGTCTCGCTGGCATTGTCCAGCCGTCCGGACCTCACGGCATATCGACTCGGGGTTCGCCGCGCTCAATTGGACCATCGTGTGGCGCAGGCCGAACGGTTCCCCGACGTGTTTGTCCTCTACTCGCCCTATGAGTTCACCAACAACGCGCCAATCGGTGGCCAGAGCGGGCAGTCGTGGTCAGTCGGGGCGATGGCGTCGATCCCGCTGTTCAATCGCAATCAGGGTAATATCCGCCGCGCCGAAGTGAATGTCGCGCAGTCGGAGAACGAACTGGTGGCCGTTGAGAGCGTGATCGTCCAGGATGTCGACCAGGCGCTTGCCGAGTACCGCGCGGCCCGCAGGGCGGTGGAGCGGCTGCAAACGACGACAATTCCGCGGGCAAAACGGATGCGCGACGGCGCCCAGCGGCTCGTGACACAAGGAGAAATGGGCGTCGTCGAATACCTCAACGCGCAGCGGGATTACAACGAAATCATCCGCCAATACCGGGATGCAACCGTCCGCTACCGCCGCAGCATGCTCCGCATGAACACCGTCATCTCCGAGCGGTTGTTTCCCTGAGGCAACCTCGGCTGCCCACCGTGCTGTACAATGCTGGGACGTTGGAAGATTTGATGAACGGCAGCACGGTTCGTCCGTGAGGCTCGTCGCAGAATAAGCCGGCGTGTTCGATCCCGAAAGGGATGTGGGCACGCCGGCTTTTTCGTTTTTAAGCGGCTCCAACGTGTTTTGGGATGCGAGACGGCAATTTCTGTCGCCTGCATCGGATGGTGGTTCAACCAATGGAGCTCTGACATGAAGACTGGACTATTCAACGGAATCGGTGTGATGGCGTTCGCACTCACCCTCGCCATCGTCGGCGTGGATGCGTTCACCCATCAGGTTCAAGGTGCGGAAACGAAGGTCGATCAGAAGTTGCAGGACTGTGCCAAGGCCTGCTCGGATTGCCAACGGGTGTGTGACCTCTGTGCCACGCACTGTGCAAACCTGCTGGCCGAAGGCAAAGGGGAACACTTGTCATGCCTGATGCACTGTCGGGACTGCGCGACCTGCTGTGCCGCCTGTTCCCAGGTCTGTGCGAGTGGTGGCCCGCTTTCCGCAGTGATGGCTGATTGCTGCGCGAAGTGTTGCGACCATTGTGCCAAGGCCTGCGAGGCGTTTCCCGACGACAAGCACATGAAGGCATGTGCCGACGAATGCCGCAGGTGCGAGAAGGCCTGCAAGGCCGTTGCCAAGTAGATGACGACGCGGTCGGCACTCGTTCCCGGGAGGGGTATTTTTGGGAACCAGGGCCGGCCATTCCTGCTTCGGCGTTGCCGGGAGTGAGTCCCTCCTCATCTCCGGCAACGCCGATACGCCGGCGAACTCTTGCCTGGGCCGCTGCGTAGATACCCCCTGGGGGTATGATGGTCGGGTGGGTGCCCGACGTCATGCCCACTCAGGTCTGCACCTCACCCTTTGTAGAAGGCCCTTTCATGAACACCGCTTCCAAAACCGTCCTCACTCTTGCCATTGAAGGCATGTCCTGCGGCCACTGC
>JBGTKO010000358.1:0-7421 GCA_041744595.1 Pirellulales bacterium | reverse complement strand
GCGGTTGTCGAGGACGACGATCATGGAACGCTGCCCTCCTTGCTGACCTGTGTTCTCGCACTTCCACCGATCCCGAGGGAGTCGAGCACTCGCAGCATGCCTTCTGCCTTGTGCAGTGACTCGGCGTACTCGGCTGACGGGTCGCTTGCCGCCGTGATCCCGCCCCCCGCAGAAAAACTTACGATGCCATCCCCGATCACGAACGTTCGGATGAGGAGATTGAAGTCAGCCGAGCCGTCGAGGCCGATGAAGCCCAGTGCACCGCAGTAGGGGCCGCGAGCTACTCCCTCGAGCTCAGAAATAATCTCACAGGCGTGATGCTTTGGCGCGCCCGTCACGCTCCCGCCAGGGATGGCCGCTTGAATGGCATCGAGCACCGTCAGGCCTTTGCGGAGCCGTCCCGCGACCACCGACACAAGGTGCTGCACATAGCGGAACCGCTCAAGGCGACACAGCGCCTCGACGCGAACGGTTTCCGGCATGCACACCTTGGCGAGGTCGTTTCGTACGAGGTCGACAATCATGACGTTCTCGGCACGGTCCTTGTCGCTGGCTTCGAGGTCAGCGCCGGCATAGAGATCGGCCTCTGGATTGGAGAGCACTCGCCGCGTGCCTTTGATGGGGTGCATGCGAATCGTGCCGCGGGCCGCCTGCAGAAACCGTTCGGGCGACATGCTCACGAGATGGCCGGCGCCCGAATCGAAGTAGGCCGCAAAGGGGGCGGGGTTGATTCGACGCGCTGCCAGGTGGAGGGCAACAGGATCGATGTCAGATGGAACGGCGAGCCGCTGGGCGAGGTTCACCTGGAAAATGTCGCCGGCAGCAACAAAGTCAATGCCAGCCTGCACCATCGCGAGATAGCGGTCGCGGCCATGGCTCGTCTGGATGTCTGGACGGGAGGGCAGGGAAGTACCTGCTCTGGGGACTGGCTGGTTTCTCAAAGAAAATGCTGCCTGTCCCCTTCTGGACGCATCGCCGACAAAAGCTTCGAGCCGTTCGCACGCACGTCGACGTCTGCCGACAGGCCCACGGGCCGGTACGCCTTGCGAGATGAACCAGCCTCGGCCGAGGTCATGGTCGAACGCAAAGACGACGTCAAAGAGATGGAGCGACACCAGTGGAAGCACGGGATCTGCTGCCGGTGGTGGAGTGAGCCCAAGTCGTACGAGTCCACAGTCGTACGAGAGAAGTCCTGCGAGGCCGCCTTGGAACGGAGGGCGGCCGGGGATTGTCACGCAGGCGAGGTCCGTGAGCATCGAACGGGCTCGGGCGAAGGCGGCTTCGACATCCGCTGCGGTGCTGCTGGCCTCAACAATCAGCGAATGAATCGGATCGGCGGCCACGAACGACCAGCGGCCGAGTCTCGGAATCGCCGTTGAGCCAGAGCCCGGCCGGTCATCAACGAGTGCCGAATCGAGAAACAGCACATGGGGCAGGGTGGCGGCGTGCTCGAAGACCGTGAGTAAATCGAGCCCCGCGGCGGACTCGGCGACGATGGCACCGGACGCAGTGGCGTTCACCCGACCAAACCAAGGATGAGTCAGAAGATTTGCTTCGGAAGCAGCGGCTTGTTGCTGGTCGGCAGTGTGCATGACGATACAAGAATCAGGGCAACGGCGCCGCTTTAGGGGAGTCGGCCGCGGCCGCGCGGGACGCAGCCCGTGAAGGCCCGTGGGCAATTTCGGGCTGTGTGAGGTGACCCCAGTCGAGGGCCTGATCCTGTCGATAGTCCTTGCCGAGCGTGAGCGCCGTGACCGCCTTGGCGACTTCATAGCCGAGATAATACGCGTGTGAGGGATCGACGTCCGTGCGGCCAGCGGCTTGCAGTTGATCAAACAAGGCGAACGGATCGCGGGACTGGATGTGCAGGCCGGCGCCCACGATATGCACCGCGACTCCTTCGGCGAATACTCGTAGGTTGGGATCCCGGATGGCAGTGGCGAGCCGGTCAAGCACGTCGGCGCCGTGGGTCTGCGGTTTGCCCGAGCGAAGGGTCACGAGGCGTGGCTCGACATGCTTTGGAAGGGTGCGGTGGGTCACGGCATGCCAGGCCAGCCGACGGGCGAGGTCGCATTCCTTCACGCTCGACGTCGCCCAGTAGATCACCTGCGTCGTGAGAACCGACCGGATTCCGACCTCTTGGCAGAAGCCGATCAAGAGCGTGTTGACACCAGCCGAATCGACGTCAGTCAGCTCGGTGAGGTTGCCGATGCCCATCATGATTTCGGCAGAGGGATAGCGCTCGCGGACATTGAGATACCGCCCGAGGCTTGCGGCAAACCCAAAGCCGATCGGCTCAAGAACAGGGTCAAGCCGGTATCGCACGCCGGCCTGCTCGAGCCTCGCGATGGTCGCATCAAAACCTTCCATCGTGGCTGGCACGTCGGGCACCACGACGACCTCGCATCCCCAGTCGATTGCAGCGGCAACGTTTGACGAATTGACTGATAAGACGAGTGTGGCACCGGCTTGGACGGCAGCGTCTATCTCGCGGGGCTCGAAACTATCAATGGAGACTCGAAGACCCTCGGCGACGAGCATCCGCACCGAGTCGCCGACACCGGTCCAGCATTCACCGGGATCGCAGCCTACGTCGATCCGGTCGGCGCCGTCGGCTGTGAGGCGGCGGGCTTCGGCGAGCAGGTCGGCATGAGAGAGTCGTGCCGCGTAGTTGATCTCAGCGATGATCTCGATGTCGTGCCGGCCATAGTCGGCGAGGTCGCGGGACTTCTGGCCAAAAAAATCGTCGAGTGCGCGAAGGTCGGCGGGGCCTCGCTCGACTGGCACGCTCGTGACCTCACGAAAAACGTCGAGGGGACCGCGGCAGCCGCCTGGAATGATGATGCGGGCTGTATGGGGCGGTACCTCGAGCCTCCGCGCGATCCACGGCGTCGGCATGAGGGCTGCTACGGTGATGGGCATCACCTGCACGGTCGCGACGAAGCCTACCCGTCCCGCGAGCCCGTCGAGCACTTGCCGGAGAGAATGTTCGGCGAGCCGGCCGGTCACGAAATGAATACGGACTGGCTCGGTTGACATCGAGGAACGGCTCGCGGGGGACAAACAACCACTTTATCATGATGCCCATATGATCCTCGAAGGGCTCGTTACCACCGTGAATGCCGAGGGGCACCCGCACGTGGCCGCGATGGGGCCTCACGTGCGGGAGGATGAAGTTGCCACGGGGCACCTTCGGAGCCTGATGCTTCGTCCGTTTCCGACGAGCCAGACGGCTGCCCACCTGCTCAGAAGCCGTGTCGGCGTCTTTCATCTGTGTGACGATGTCCTGCTCCTTGCCAGCATCGTGGCGGGCAAAGCTGGTGAGCCCAACGTTCGGCCTGCGGGAACCGTCGCTGGGTTTGTTCTGGAGGCGGCGTGCCGAGCCTTCGAGTTTGAGGTGACGGCCGTGGACGACTCCGAGGAACGGCTCCGGCTCGAGGCCAGCGTCGTGGCCTCGCATGAGCTGCGGCACTTCACTGGGTTTAACCGAGCCGCCCACGCGGTCGTCGAGGCCGCGATCCTGGTCACGCGATTACAGATTCTCGACCCTGACGAGGTGCGGCGGCGGTTCGCTGACCTCGCGGTACTCGTCGAGAAGACGGGGGGACAGCGGGCGCACGCGGCTTTTGCCATCCTCTCGGAACGGGCGGGGCTTGATTGAAGGGGCTTCGTCCTCCGCGGCTCGGGGTTGCCCGTGTCACATCGCCGGACGGGATGCTGTCGCGCCGTCGCCGCCGTCCCGGCGTCGTCTCCGGCTAGAGGTCGCCGTGCGAAGCCCGGCTCCCACTCCGTCGGCCAACGCTCGGCCGCAGGCGGCCTCGCTTCCATGGCCTCCGTTCACTCGGAGGAAACGGCGCTTCGCCTTTCTGGCTGCGCTTGTTTCCTACGCCGACTCCCTGGCACGGGCAGCCACTCGCGGTTCGCGTTTTTCCCGTGCCAAGGGCCGCGGTAAGCTTGCTCGACCATGCCTTCTGATTCAGCTCCCGCCATTCCCGCTGCTGTCGAGATCCGTACGCCGGCGCGGATTCATCTCGGCATGTTTTCATTTGGCGCGACTGGTACGCGGTCGTTCGGTGGAGTGGGGATGATGCTCGACCGGCCGGGCGTAGTTCTGCGGGCTCGGCGGGCCAACAGGATCGAGGCACGCGGGCCAGTGGCTGAGCGGGTGGTGCAGTTCGCTCGCGCGGCGATCGAGGCCTGGGAACTTCCGGATGTCGGGTGCAGTTTTGAAGTGGTGAATGTGCCGCCGAGTCATGCGGGGCTTGGAAGCGGTACCCAGCTTGGCCTCGCGGTCGCGGCGGCGATACGGCATCTCTTTGCCAGGGCCAAGGAACAGCGGGCAGTCGCTGCCGTCCCACATCCGGTGGAAGAGCCACTCGATGCCTCGGGACAGGAGTGGGTCTTTGATATTCGAGACGCGATCGAGCTGGCACGGGCGACGGGGCGAGGGCGTCGATCGTGCGTGGGCGTTTACGGCTTCAGCCGCGGTGGCCTCATTGTTGAGGCGGGGCGGTACGTGCACGAGGAGGCCGGACAGGAGGACGACGCGACTCGAGCGTTTTCACCGATGATCGCCCGCGCGAGATTGCCCGATGCGTGGCGGTGTGTCGTGATCGCCGCCCGCGGTTCGCTCGGGCTCCACGGCGACGCAGAGAGGGCAGCTTTTGCGCGGTTGCCACCGGTGCCCGCAGATGTGGCGGCTGGTCTGTCGAAGATCGCCCTGCTTGATCTCTTACCAGCCGCGGTCGAAGGAAAGTTTTCCGAGTTTGCTACGGCCTTGCGAGAGTATGGTGACCTTGCCGGAAAACCGTTCGAGGCAGCGTCGGCGAGCCTGCCGGATGCGGCCGCGACGGCACAGCTCCTGGAACTCCTTCGTGAGATTGGCATCACCGGCTGTGCCCAAAGCAGTTGGGGGCCCACGGTGATTGCGTGCTGCCCGTCACTCGAAGCCGCGGGCGACTTGGCCGAATTGCTTGATCGCCTCGGCATCACGAAGCACCACGACATCACGATTGCGCGGTTCGACACGCAGGGAGCGGTGCTTCGGGAGATCGAATGAAGCCGCGACTTCAGACCAATGTGAGCCCGTAGTCGACGAGCACGCGACGGAGTTTTGCGGCGAGGTCGGCCTCGAGGGGCACCAGTGGGAGCCGGACATCTCCCGTATCGCGGCCTGTCATGGCGAGCGCCGCTTTGATCGGGATCGGGTTGCTTGCCAGGCCGAGCAAGTCACGGCAGAGCGTGAAGAGTTTTAAGTGCAAGTCCCGCGCGCCTGCGAGATCCCCTGCATCAAAGGCCATGCAAAGCGCCTTCATGTCGGCGGGAACGAGATTGCCGACAACCGAAATGACACCACGACCACCGATTGCCATGAGGGGAAGCGTCATGCTGTCGTCGCCGGAAAGAAGCGTGAGGTCAGTCGCTGCCAGTATCTGCGAGGCTTGGTCAAGGGAACCCGTTGCCTCCTTGACCATCGCGATCCCGGGGAGCTCTGCCAGGCGGATGATTGTCTCGGGCTCGATGTTGCGACCGGTGCGGGCGGGGATGTTGTAGACACAGATGGGAATGTCCACGCACTCAGCCAGCGCCTTGAAGTGTTCCTCGATGCCACGCTGCGTCGGGCGGTTGTAGTAGGGACCGACAACGAGGGCAGCATCGGCGCCGGCCTTCGCGGCATACTTCGTGAGGCGGACCGCCTCAGCAGTGGCGTTGCTGCCAGTGCCAGGCATGACAAGGATTCGGCCGGCGGCAGCCTGGACGCTCTCGGCGATGACCCGCTCATGCTCGTCGTGGGAGAGGGTCGGCGACTCGCCGGTCGTGCCGACGGGGCAAATGCAGGTGGTGCCCGCGGTGACCTGGAATTCAATCTGCTCACGCAGCCTGTCAACATCGACCGTGCCGTTGCGAAACGGTGTCACGATCGCGACGGAAAGGCCTGCGAAACGTTCGGCACGGGTGGGCATCGAGAGAGCGACTCCAGGGATCGACATTGGGCCGGCGGGCTTGCCGACTGCCAGAGGGTGGGGCGAGGATATGATTTTCGCGGCACGACGGCAAATGCCGGTCGTGCCGCGTGATGGAGACGGGCGGAAGCATGCAACGACGTGGGGCGAGTGAGTGATGGAGCCGCAAGGAAGTGACACGATGAATAATGGTGGTCTTCGGCCGGTGCTGCGGCGGGGACGTCCTCGCCGTGGCGCGATGGAAGCGGCTGACAAGGTGGTGGCTGCCGGAGGCCAACGGGCCGCCGTCGGCGCGATTCTTGGCACCGGCATGGGCGGTCTTGTCGATCGCCTCCACGAGCCCTGGACGATTGCCGGAGTGGATACCGGTTGGCTGGCCCGTTCGATGGCGACCGGTCATGCAGGCCGCATCGCGTGTGGCACCATCGGCGGTACGCCAGTCGTGATGCTTCAGGGCCGCGTTCATGGGTATGAAGGGTATCCCCACGAGATGCTCACACGGGGCGTCGAACTGTTGGCGTCCCTGGGGGTCAAGCGGCTTCTCATCACGAATGCCGCAGGAGGCGTGCGGCCGGACATGACCCTCGGCGAGCTCGTGATCATGACCGACCACATCGATTTCGTGCGAATGCCGTGGGGGGACGCGATCGAGGCTGAGCTGGCAAACGATCGTGAGACTGATGGGCACGCGACGTATTACTCCCCGGCACTTGTGGACCGAGCGGCTGTATCGGCTCGTCGGGCCGGGGCCACCGCGCGCCGCGGTGTGTATGCCCTCTTTTCGGGACCGAGCTACGAAACGCGGGCCGAGTACCGGATGCTGCGACGGATCGAGGCTGATGTGGTGGGCATGTCGACCGTGCCGGAAGTTGTTGCGGCGGTGCGGATGGGGCTCGATGTCGTGGCCTGCTCGGTGGTGACAAACGTGGCACGGCCCGATGCACCGGAGTTTACCGACGCCGAACATGTCTGTCGGGTTGCCGGCGACGCGGCTGAGGGTGTCTGGCAGATTCTTGTCGATCTTGCATGCGATGCTGGGTCGCCATCGCCACCCTTCGATACGACATGAAAATTCTCCTCACGAACGATGACGGCATCGATGCGCCGGGCCTCGCGGCGCTTGCCGCCGCGGCCCGTTCGCTTGGCGGTGATGCTGTGATCGCGGCGCCTGCCGAGCCTCATTCAGGCTGCGGCCACCGTGTGACGACTGGTCGGCCCATTCAGGTCGATGATGTTGGCCCTGGCATGTTTCGGGTCCACGGCACCCCGGCCGACTGCGTGCGTTTAACGCTTGCAGTGCTCGCGCCCGACGTGGGGCTCGTGCTCTCGGGGATCAATGCCGGCGGCAACCTCGGCGCCGACATCCATCACTCAGGCACCGTGGCCGCGGCCCGAGAGGCAGCCCTTCACGGACGGCAGGCACTGGCCGCCTCGCAGTACCACCGTCGCGGCACAACG
>JBGTKO010000357.1:0-16340 GCA_041744595.1 Pirellulales bacterium | reverse complement strand
CGACGCCCCGTGGGTCGTGTTTGTGTCGCCACCGTGGGCCATGTTCAACGACCGCGCCGCCGACCTCATGGCCCTCGTGGCAGCCGTGCTCGCCGCCGCCCCCGCGGGCAGCACAGTCGTTGTCGAATCCGACACGAGTTTTGATGCCGCAACGCTCCCCGACCCCGATGCCTGGGAATCCCGAGCCGTAGCCCCAGCCGTGCTCCATATACATGGCCGTGTGCTATCCTGAATCCACAATGGATATCGTCAACCACCGCGACACGACTCCGTTCACCACGGTGGACGGCTCGACGATCCGTGAACTGATGGCCTACCGCAACTCGGTCGTCAGAAACCAAAGCCTCGCCGAAGCCCGGCTGCCACCAGGCCGCGCGACGATCCCCCATCACCACGCCGTGACGGAGGAGATCTACTACATCCTCTCCGGCACCGGCGACATGACCCTGGGGCACGACTCTCGTCCCGTTGGCCCCGGCGATGCCATTGCGATTCCGCCTGGCGAGCGGCACACGATCCGCAACACCGGCACCGACGAGCTTGTTTTTCTCTGCATGTGTGCCCCCTGCTACGAACACGCCGATACATTCCTCGAAGCCACCGCCTGACCGGCCCCGAACTCACTTCCACCCACAGCCCACACAGTCTCCCCCATGGATGCCTTTACCACCCTCCTCGTGTCCGAAGGCCTCGTGTCGGCTGACCAGATCGCCGAGGCATCGCGGATTGCCGGCTCGTCGGGCAAGAAGGTTCATGACGAGGTCGTGCGGCTCGGCTATGCACCCGCCGAGAAGGTGATGAAGGCTCTCGCCAAGGCCTACCGCCTCAAGTTCGTGAACCTCGCCACGACCGAGGTGCCGGAAGAAGTGATCGGCCTGCTCCCAGAGAGTGTGGCCCGCGAGAACACGATTTTTCCGCTCTCCGAGTCGGCGGGCACGCTCCGCGTCGCCACGAGCGACCCCACCGACATGGACACGCAGGAGAAGCTCCGCTTCATCCTCAACCGCGAGATCGAAATGGCGATCGCTCCCCGCGAGCAGATCGTCGAGGCGATCAACCGCCACTACGGCCTCTCCGACGGCGAGAGCGCCGACTCGATGCTCCAGGAGTTCACCGACACCGCCATCGACTTCACCGAGACGGCCCTCGAGCAGGAGGTGGCCGCGGGCGAGGAAGACCAGTCGGATGCCCCGGTGGTCAAGCTCGTAAACCTCGTCATTACCGAGGCGGTGCAGCTCCGTGCCAGCGACATCCATGTCGAGCCCTTCGAAGATCGAGTGCGGATTCGCTACCGCATCGATGGCCGGCTCGTGGAGCGAGACAACCCGCCTCGTCGCCTCCTCGGGGCGATCCTGTCCCGCATCAAGATTCTCTCGAAGCTCGACATCGCCGAGCGGCGGCGGCCCCAGGACGGTCGGATCAAGCTCACCGCCGACGGCAAGGAATATGACCTCCGTGTAAGCGTGCTCCCCACGAACCACGGCCAGTCGGTCGTGATGCGTATCCTCGACAAGGAAAACATCCGCGTCGGAATCCGCCAGCTCGGCCTTGCTGAGTCCGACTTCCGGCAGTTCAAGAACCTCATCCGCAGGCCCAACGGCATCATCCTCGTCACCGGGCCAACCGGGTCGGGCAAGACGACCACGCTCTATGCCTGCCTGAACGAGCTCAATCGTCCCGACACGAAGATCATCACCGCCGAGGATCCGGTGGAGTACTACCTCGCCGGGATCAATCAGGTCGAGATCAGGCACCAGATCGGCCTCGACTTCGCCCGCGTGATCCGGGCCATGCTGCGGCAGGCGCCGAATGTGATCCTCGTGGGCGAGATGCGAGACACCGAAACGGCCCAGATGGGTATTCAGGCCTCGCTCACGGGCCATCTCGTGTTTAGCACGCTTCACACCAACGATGCCCCGGGGGCCATTACCCGGATGATCGACATGGGTGTGCCAGCCTATCTCGTGGCCTCCAGCGTGATCGCCGTGCTGGCCCAGCGGCTCGTGCGGGTGAATTGCAACAAGTGCAAACAGCCCTATCAGCCGCTCGACACCCAGATCGAGTCGGCGGGTATCACGCCCGAGATGCTCGAAGGGGCCACCTTCATGAAGGGCCGCGGCTGTAGCAACTGCCAGAAGTCGGGCTACAAGGGTCGGCTCGGCATCTTTGAACTCATGATCATGACCAACAAGATCCGGGAAATGGCGTTCCAGGGGGCGGCCACTCAGGAAATCCGTCGCGCGGCCATCAGCCAGGGCATGAGGGTGATGTTTGAAGACGGAATCACCAAAGCGCTCCGTGGAATCACCACGCTCGATGAGATTTTCCGGGTGTCCAAGCGAAACGAGTAGCGATTGGGCTCCTTCGGGCCTCGCAGGTACGTCCGTGTACAAGCCCCTGATTGGGAATTCGGGAAATTTTCTCAGGTCGGCGTGACTTTTCTTCCGACACACGCCATACTTGTCAATAGGTAGCCGGCATCTGTCAGGGGCATGTCCGGCTGCCAAGAAACATCTTCCCGTGGCTCACGTCGCCAACGCCACCCGGCCCCGCTTGCCGCGAATTCCTTCACGGTATTCGCGGAATTTGTCGCCGGAACTGTTCGGCCTGCCTGTTTCCAGGCACAATAGGGTGATGCCGGGTGGGTGTGTCGCAACTGCGGTATGGTCCACGGCAAGTTTTGGAGGCGAGACATCCATGTCCGCGACCGCAGGGGGAACCGCGATTCAGCCGATCGAGAAGCTGCTGAAGGTGACGGTCGATCATCACGCCACCGAGATTCGGCTCGCCGGAGGGGTGGCGCCGATGCTGATGATCGATGGCAATCTCAAGCCGTTGAACTCGCGGCCGCTCTCTGCGGATGAGGTCACCAAGTTGACCGCAGCGATCATCCCACCGGGTGGGCTCCGCGAGTCGTTCGCGTTCCCGTCCTCCCTTGGCACGTGCCAAGGCAAGGTTCTGGACATGAACGGCTTGGCGATTCTCGTGCTGCGGCCACCATCGTCCTCGTTGCCGATGGAAGACCACCACTCACCGCTCGAACTCGACGCGGCCCACCAAGACGGCGCAGAAGCTGCCGAAGCGGCAGCGGCGGCCGACGAGGACGACGATCTCGAACTGCCCAAGGCTGCCGAGGGCACGATCCAGATCGACAAGCTCCTGATGGCGGCGGTGAAGGGGGGCGTGAGCGACATCCATATCACCACCGGTCTCCCGCCCGTGTTTCGGATCGACGGCGGCATGAAGCCGCAGAAGACGAAGGTGCTCGATGGCGACGATACCAACGCCCTCATGAAGTCGATCACGCCGGAGCGATGCCAGGCGGAGCTCGCCGAAAAGGGAGGCACCGACTTCGGCTTCGCGTTCAAGGATCTTGCTCGGTTTCGTGTGAGCGTCTTCAAGCAGCGAGGCCAGATCGCGATGGTGCTCCGGCAGATTCCCAACAAGCTCCTCACGCCCGAGCAACTCGGCGTGCCGGAGATTTGCAAGAAGCTCGTGACGCGGCCGCGAGGTCTCTTTCTCGTGACGGGGCCGACCGGGTCGGGAAAAAGCACCACGCTCGCCGCCCTCATCGACTTCATCAACAAAAACTACGATCACCACATCATCACGATCGAAGACCCGATCGAGTTCTATCACTACTCGATCAAGAGCACCGTCAACCAGCGAGAGATCGGCAACGACGTGCCCTCCTTCTCCGAGGCGCTCAGGCGGGCCCTCCGCCAGGATCCGGACGTCATCCTCGTAGGCGAGCTTCGCGACCTCGAAACGATCGAAGCGGCCATCTCAGCGGCTGAGACGGGCCATGTGGTGTTCGGCACGCTCCACACGACCGGTGCTCAGGGCACGGTGAATCGAATAATCGACGCCTTCCCGACCAATCAGCAGGAGCAGATCCGCACGCAGCTCTCGACGGCGATCCTCGGCGTGGTGTCGCAGACGCTCCTGCCGAAGATTGGCGGTGGTCGGTGTGCGGCCTACGAGGTACTCGTGGTGACGCCGGCCATCGGCAACCTCATTCGCGAGAACAAGACCTTTCGTATCAACTCGGCGATCCAGACGGGAGCCAAGCTCGGCATGCGTCTGCTGGATGACGACCTCTTCCGGCTCTGGAACGAGCGGAAGGTCACCGAGGAGGTTGTCTTGGCCAAGGCGCAAAACCTCGATGAACTGGCAGGCAGGATCAGCAAGGCCAAGCAAGGCATCTTCGACGACGACGAGACCGTCGCACGGCGAGCCGCCAAGGAAAAGGATCACTAAGAACCCATGGCAATCAAACGGATCGGACAAATCTTGATGGACCTCGGCCTCATCGACGAGGCCCAGCTCGAAACGATGCTCGAGGAGCAGCCGTCGAGGTCAGAGCTCTTGGGCCGCGTCGGCATCTCACTCGGCTTCTACAACGAGGAGCAGCTCGGAGAAGCGCTCGCCGAGCAGTGGGGCACCGAGTTTGTCTCGCTCTACGACATGCTCATCCGGCAGGACGTGCTGACCACGATCAGCGAGCCGATGGCCCAGCTTTACCGGGTGATTCCGCTGGCGTTGGATGGCAACCGGCTCACGATCGCCTCGGCTGAGCCACAGAAGATCCAGATTGCCGACGAGCTTCGGACACTCCTGGGTTACGACATCCACGTCTGCGTATCGACCGAGATCGAGATCCAAAAGGCGATCGAGAAGTATTACTCGTCTGACTCCGACAGCGTGGAGTCGCTGGTCGATGACCTCGAGCATGACGACGAACTGGCAGCCGCGGCGGCAGCGGCTGGCCGCGAGGGGGTGAACGACCTCACGAGCGTCGAGGCCCTGGCCGAGAGTGCCCCGGTGCGAAAGCTCCTCAATATGGTGCTCCTGCTGGCCATCCGCGACGGAGCCAGCGACATCCACTTCGAGCCGTTCGAGACGGAGTTCCGGATTCGCCTCAAGGCCGATGGGGTGCTTCAGGAAATGGTGCCGCCTCCCAAACACCTCGCCTTCGCGATCACGACCCGCATCAAGGTGATGGCAAACCTCGACATCGCCGAGCGGCGGCTGCCCCAGGACGGCCGCATCGAGCTGACCGTCGGCGGCCATCCGGTTGACCTGCGGGTGAGCGTGCTCCCCACGCTCTTTGGCGAGAGCGTGGTTATGCGAGTGCTCGACCGTGGCGTTGTGTCGCTCGACCTCGAGAAGGTGGGGCTCGAGCCGGCGATGCTCCGCCGGTTCCGCGAGATCATCATCCGGCCCAACGGGATCGTGCTCGTGACGGGCCCCACCGGCTCGGGCAAGACGACGACACTCTATTCGGCGCTTTCCGAGCTCAATCAGGTCGAAGACAAGCTCATCACCACCGAGGATCCGGTGGAGTATGACATCGATGGCATCATCCAGGTGCCGATCGATGCTGAGATCGGCAACACCTTCGCGGCTTGCCTCCGGGCCATTCTCCGGCAAGACCCTGACCGGATTCTTGTGGGTGAGATCCGGGACGTTGAGACGGCGGAGATTGCCGTCCAGGCGTCGCTCACGGGCCACATGGTCTTCTCGACGCTTCACACGAACGACGCCCCGTCCACGGTCACGCGGCTGCGAGACATGGGCGTGCCGCCGTTCTTGATCACGGCCACGGTCGAGGCGATCCTCGCCCAGCGGCTCGTGCGGCGAATCTGCTCGAACTGCTGCGAGGAGATCGTGCCGCCTGCCGACGTGCTGGCCGATCTGGAGCTCACGACCGACCAGATCGTGGGAAAGAAGTTCTACCGCGGCAAGGGCTGCGAGAAGTGCAACCGGTCCGGATACAAGGGGCGGAAGGGGCTCTTCGAGTTGCTCGTCATGAACGACGAGCTCCGCGACTTGGTGATGCGGAACGCCTCGACAGAAGACCTGCGTGAGGCGGCCCGCCGCAACGGGATGGTCACGCTCCGCGAGTCGGGGATGGAGAGTGTGTTCAATGGCGTGACGACGGCCGAAGAAGTCATTCGCGAAACAATCATGGAAGCCTGAGGAACCGAGCGATGCCTACATTCCAGTTTGAAGCCATCGACGCATCGACCGGCAAAGAAATCCGCGACACCGTGGATGCCGCCTCCGAGGCCGAAGCCCAGGCGACGATCCGCTCGATGGGCTACATGGTCACGAAGCTCAAGGCTCGTCGCGTCAAGACCGCGACCGGTGGCAAGCGGGCCAAGCCTGGCCGCTCCCTGGCCATCGGCGGCGTGAGCTCCCGCGAGCTCTGCATGTTCACCCGGCAGCTCTCGATCCTCCAGGACGCGGGCCTGCCCATCCTGCGGAGTCTCAAGCTGCTCGCCGAGATGCAAAAGCCTGGGCGGCTCAAGAACAGCCTCCTTGATGTCTGCGACGAGATTGAAGGAGGTGCCAATCTCTCCGAGGCCCTTTCCAAGAGTCCGAAGGCATTTGACCGGCTTTATTGCAACATGATCCGCGCGGGTGAAGCGGGCGGTGCGCTCGAGGTGATCCTGCGGCGGCTTGCCGAGTTCATGGAGAGAAGCCAGGCGCTCAAGCGAAAAGTCAAAGGCGCCCTCATCTATCCGATCGTGGTCGTGTGTGTCGCCGTCGGCATCCTCGCTTTCATCATGATCAAGATCGTGCCGCAGTTCAAAAAGATCTTCGACGACTTCGGCAGTGAACTGCCGCCGATGACGATGACCCTCATCAACATCTCGAATTGGACGGTCGAGTATTGGTATCTCATCCCACTGATTCCGCTCGGATTCTGGCTCATGATCAAGGGGCTCAAGCTGATTCCCTACGGCAAGTTCGGATGGGATCTCTTCGTCCTGAAGGTGGTCGTCTTCGGGCAGCTCGTCGAGAAAAACATCCGTGCCCGCGCGTCACGAACCCTCGGCACGCTGCTCTCCAGCGGTGTGCCGATTCTCGAGGCGCTCAACATCACGAAGGAGACCTCTGGGAACAGCATGTTCGAGCGACTCTTCGCGAGGACCTCCGACGCGATTCGCGACGGCGAGTCGATTGCGAAGCCGCTCAAGGCTCATGCCATACCTCCCTTTAACGGGATGGCGCTTTTCTTTTGGACCTTTTTTTGCCCAGGTGTCGGGGCGCTCATCTACTTGACTCGGTACAAGAAATCGGTCGTCGATGACCTCGTTGTGAACATGGTGGACGTCGGCGAGGAGTCGGGCGAGCTCGACACGATGCTCTACAAGGTGGCCGACAACTACGACGAAGAGGTGGCGGTGCTCACGGAGAGTCTCACGAGCCTCATGGAGCCATTGCTCATCATCTTCCTCGGTGGTGCGGTGGGCTTCATCGTCGTGGCCTTGTTCATGCCGCTCATCAAACTCATCAATGACCTCTCTTAAGAAAGCCGTCGGGAGTACACCTGCCATGACCCACACCCTGCATCGCAAGGCGTTCTCGCTCGTCGAGCTACTCGTCTCGATCTCGATCATCGTGCTGATGATGGCGATGATGGCCGCGGCCCTGTCTGCGGCTCGGGCGAGCGGGGCCAAGGACAAGACGCGGTCGTCGATCAAGCCGATCGACGAGATCGTGCAGCGGCATTTTGAATCCTGTGAATCGAGCCGTTTGGCAGCGGCCGTGCCACCGGAGGCCAGGGGCGCTGCGATCCGCCGTCTCATCACGGCTGACATGCCTGATAACTGGAACGAAGTGCGTCACATGCGAGACAACGCAGCCACGTTCACGTCGGCTCGTCAACGCGGCTACGTGGCCACGCTCAACATGGTCAACCCCACGGATGAATACGCCGATGCCGAATGCCTCTTCATGATCGTCATGCAGGGCGGTCTTGCCGACTGCCTTGCCTGCGGCGCGCTGGATGCCATTCGCATTGGAGACAAAGACGGCGATGGGGCTCCAGAGTTTTGGGATGCCTGGGACATGCCGATCCGGTATGTGCTCTGGCCGGCGGGATTCGAGCTGCTCATTGGCACGAAGTATTTCTCCCAGATAGCCCCGTTCGACGGCCTTCCGGCTACCGGTGGCACGGGTGGCATGATGCGACCACTCATCTTCTCGGGCGGGCCATCGAAACTCTCTTCAACAGCAATTTATGATGGGTCGTATCTGTCGCTGGGCAATGCCTGTGGCGACCCTGCCAATGCAACCATTGCCACGCTCGGGGGACTGCCGGAGGGTGACGACGATCATCGCCGCGACAATGTCACGAACTTCGACGACGAGGTGGTGCGATGAAACGTCATCAAAGCGGATTCACCCTCGTCGAGCTCCTGGTGGTCGCGGGCCTTTTGGTGATGCTCTTTGGGCTCGTGGTCACGAACGTGCGGCCCGCCCCGAGCGCGACTCGGGCGGCACAGGAGTTTGCCTCGCTGCTCCTCGCGACACAGAGCCGGGCGCTCGGCCGACCGGAGGGCGCCGCCATTGTCCTCGAAGCCGTGGCTGACGAGACGAGGCTCAGCGACGTGGTATTCGAGGGCGTGATTCTGCCCCCCATTATCGTCGGAGTCGAGAATGGTGCCCTCGAGGCAAGTCCCGAGCTTGCCACCGGCTACAAGCTGCGATTTCGCGAGAAGGCCGGGGATGGCGTGTTCCCGATCTCGCCCTGGTTGGGCCTCCAAGGGAACGCTCCTGTCAGGCGTGCCTCGGCCGGGCAGACCGAGGCCAATACGATCCTCATGCCCCCCGGTGAAAACGTCGAAGCAGTCGTCATTCGTTACCCAACGATGGGGCCGAAGCCGGTCAAGCTTCAGACGCAGGTCGTGGTTGATCTTCGCCACAGCGGGGTTGGTGACAATCCTGCGGCCGCGCATGGGCATGGGCGATTCGAGGGGCAAGGTCCCCTCGCCGTCGTCTTCGATCAGACAGGGCGGGTGGCCGAGGTCATCCTACGGGTCGGTCTCGGCGGAGAGCCTGCCCCGATCGTGCCGAACGAGATCATCTATTTCTATTTCGTCAATCGCGAAGCAATTGATCAGAACCAGTCGCTCTTTAATACGGGAGCCGCCTGGGTGGCGCTCAACCCGCAGACGGGCCGCATCAATGTTTCTTCGAACGTACCCTCTGCTGAAGACCAGCTCATTGCCGCCCGTGACAACGCCCGTAAGGCCATCGCCCTCGGAAAGTAAGCCATGAACAGCCATATCACTTCAGCGGCCAAAGCTCGTCGGCACGGCACCACGCTCCTCGAGGTGCTCATCGCCGTGGGCATTCTTGTCATCGGGCTTTCGAGTGTTGCAGCCCTCCTGCCTGCGGCAGGATCGATCCTCGGCGAAGCCTTGAACACTGATCGGTCCGCGACACTGATCACGAATACGTTTGCCGATCTCGAGTTTCGCCGCACGCTCCAGGCGAGCGACTTCAATGCCTTGCAGGGTGGCCAGCGGGTGACGACCGTGGTCATGGGGGATGTCTTTGAGGCCCCCGCGATCGCGACGTACTACAACTCGACCCAGCGCAAACGACTGACTAAGACGGCCAAAGCGGGCGTGGATACGAATGCGTACGGTCGGGCGTGGTACATCATGACGGCGACACCGGCGTCACCTCTTCCCGCAGGCACTTCGTACACGGCGGGAATGCCTACCCGTGTGACCGTCGTGGTCACACGGAACGAGCTTGCCGCGTCGGACAACGATACCGCCGCGCCCCGCCTCCTCCGTGTGTCGCCAGGTGTATATCGGATTTTTCCACCTGGTGCTAACCCTACTATCACCGGCGTGAATCAAACCCTCACTCCGGCCCAGACGGCCATTGTCGAAGGAACCCGGAAAATGTTCCTGCAGCCATGCTCGTGGGTCGTAGTCAATCCAGGCAACGTCCCACGCTGGTTTCAGGTCGGCAGCTCGTGGGTCACCTATGCGACCGGGGTTGATGGCGAGGTCGGGGCTGTTTCGAGATCGTATGTGTCGTTCGTTGATTCCGCTGGTGTCACTGCCGTCGAGAACGCGAGCCAAGTGATCGGCGTGCGCGGCTTCGTCGACATCGTCCGAACCGAAGAACGTATCCTCCCGATGAACTGAAAGCTCGAGTCAAGCTCTGGGAATGCAAGCCATGAAACTCACCTACCACACCATGCATGATCGACGAGGCGTGCTCCTGCTCCTCGTGCTGAGCATGCTCACGCTCTTCCTCATGATGGGGGCGACGCTGCTCGTCGTGGCAACCCGAGCGCGAACGGCTTCTCGGTCGTTCGAGGCGGCCATGAGCCAGCCCGAGGTGTCACCAGTCGTCCCTCGGGCGGTTCTGGACGAGGCCCTGCTCTTGCTCATTCGTGGATCGAAGGTTGCTGCAGTCAACGCGATTCTGACCGAGAGCCTCCTCGGGGACATGTATTCGACGGACGACAACCGCGTGCCATTTCGGGACGAACCCTACGATGCCTTTGATGGCAGCAACGTGTTTCTGACGGAGATCGGGGAAGACGGAACCGTCAGCCGATCGGCCTTCCAAGGCACCCGAACAACCGAGGTCGATAATGATGCCGACGGAACAGCCGATGGCGTCTGGCTCCCGAACCTCCATCCGACGATGAGTTCGACGAACGGAGGAAGTCTCTCGTTTCGAGTGTCCTACCTCGTGCTCGACCTCGACGGGCGGGTCAATGTCAACGCCCATGGGGGTGGAGGTGCGCCGGCGGGTCCGGGAATGGTCGATGGCTCGAGCCTCCCAGCGTTCGGCGCGAACGGCTGGAATCTCATTCAGCAGGGCGGAGCCGCCGCGAATGCCCCTGACGTCGAGGCGCTTCGGAAGCCACCGGTGCTTGGCCAGGATATTGCCGGCCGCGGTGGCTTGGTCTATGACCTTCGACTCGACCGCGAGGCTCCTCGGCCAGCGACGTTGACCGGAGCCGATCCCCAAAATCCCTTCACCCTGGGTGAGCTCGAGCGAGTGCTCAGGCCTTTCGACCGCGACTGGTCGACGCTGCCACCGCGGCTGGTTTCATTCCTCACAGATCTTGACAACTCCGCACGGCGAACGGTCACGACCGACAGTTGGGATGTGACCTACAAGACTGGCCCCGCGGCTCCCGCCGCGAATCCGCCGGAGGTGAAATTCGACCTCTCCCAACCCCTCGGCAAAGAGCAATTCGCAAACGAACTGTATGCCGCCATCTCGGCCAACAGTATCGCGGGCAACACCGCAGCCACGGCGCAATGGTGTGCCAATGTTGCCGAGTTTCGCGAGCCCGCTTCTGCAGCCGCTTCGATGGAGATTGGTGGCCATCCCCCCGTCACCGGCGTGAAGCCTGGCATGAATGCAGCATTGGGTACCTGGACTGGGGGCTTCGAGAGCGTTGCCGATCTGCTTGGCGTGCCGAAAGGATCGCAGTCAGAAATCCAAACCATTCTCGACAACCCGCCAAGTGTCCTCGCATCCCTGGCCGCCGAGCGGCCTGTCATCCTCGAGGCTGTCCACGTGCCATCGCGGTTTACGGCGACCATTACTCAAGATCCGAATCGTGAGCCGGGCCGCGTGAACGTCAACACGTGCAGCGAAGACGTCTGGAATGCAGTCTGTGGCCCGGATTGTCCACCGAAGCCCGCCGGTGCGAAGCAATCTTTGTGGCAGGCAATTGAAGGGGTGATCTACACGAATCCTGGCTACATCACGCCCGACGTCCGTGCCCTCGACCGCGTTCGGGCCAATCGTCTGGGCTCGTCAGCGACCGTTCGATCAAATGTCTTTGCCATTTGGATCACCGTCGAGGTGAAGGATTCGGCCCTCACAGCGAGCGATCCGATGTGCTATCGGCTGTTTGCCATCGTGGACCGTTCGATCCCCGTCAATTACGTGGCCGGTGAGAACAAGAACGTCCATGAGACGATCCGCCTGAAGCGATTCCTCAAATGACAGGCATGAGTCCATGATCCCCAACACCGCAATACCGTCGAAGGCTCCCGCTGGTCGGCGGCTCCGATCGGGCTTCAGCCTCGTGGAGTTGCTCGTGGCGTCGGCGCTCACCTTGGTCGTCATGGCAGCGCTCGCGACGCTGTTTGGAGACTTCGGCCGTGCCGTCTCGGATGGACGGGCAATGGTGGAGGTCAACTCACGGCTCCGGAACGCGGCATGGCGGCTCCGACAGGATCTCGCTGGCCTCACGTGCGTGCCAACACCGCTCGTCCGCGTTGAGTCGGGCCAGGGGTACTTCCATGTCATCGAGGGGCCGCTCACAACGGGTGACGTCGATGACGTGCTGGCCCTGACCACCTCGAGCCCTGGGGCTCCATTCACGGGACGGCTTGCTGGAGCGGCGGGATTTGAATCCCCGGTTGCGGAGGTGGTCTGGTTCTGCGAGCCGTCAGGGTTGACGTACGCCGACAACCAGCCGCTCTACACCCTTCACCGAAGGCAGTTCCTCATCGCTGCGACGCCGGATGTCGGTGACTTTGCCAACAACGTGTTCGCTCCCAAGGGGGACAGTGACCTCTCCTACGGCCAACAGCATGCCAACAGCCTCGGGGACGTTTCGAAGCCGGCCAACCGGTTTTGGTACCCGCTTCCGGCTCCCACCCTCCCCTGGAACCGAAAGCTTACGGGGAATCGCGAGGGGGAGGACGTGATGCTCGACAACGTCATCGCTTTCAACATTCGGGTCGTGGCCGCGGCAGCCACAACACCGTCGAATCAATCATTCGAAACCCGCGATGACGGCGATCCGGCCGCGGAACCTCTCCGTGGCATCGACGTCGTAATTCGCATCGTGGAACCGTCCAACGGTCAAACTCGCGACCTGCGGGTGGTACACTCTTTTTCGCGGTAAGGCTCTGGTGGCGACGGCGGGGTAGAATAGAAGACAGGTCTTCCAAGCGGAGGAAATCGAGATGAACAGGCAACGCGTTTTTCGGAGCGGCTTCACGCTCGTCGAGCTTTTGGTGGTCATCACGATCATCGCCATGCTGATGGCCCTGCTCCTGCCGGCGGTGCAGAACGCCCGCGAGGCGGGGCGGCGAACGAGTTGCACCAACAATCTCTACCAGATGGCCTTGGCGGGGACTCGTTTCGACCAGGGTTCGCGGCACGTTCCTGGCTGGCGGAACCGTAGCCCGGTGGCCAACGATGCACAGGCCATTTCATGGCCTGTGCTGCTCCTTCCCTTCATGGACCGGAACGATGTCTATCGGGCATGGCCTGGACCCCCATGGACGACGACGAACCCGGCCCCGGCGATCTCGGCCTTTACCTGTCCATCGAGTCCTCCGGAAACGACTGGACAGCCGACGCTCGCATATGCAGGCAACTGTGGCAGTGGCTCAAACGCTTCCAAGGCGGACGGCGTGATGCTCGACACCACGATCACCTCGGGCGCGAACTCAGGGCTCCGAAGCTTTGAAACCATCAGTGCTGCTGACGGCTTGTCAATGACGATCTTTTTGACTGAAAAGTGTGGGCCCGGGGATGTCAGAAACAACGTGCCACTCAGGCAGGGCTGGTGGGACCGGCGAAATATTCCAGCAGCGTTTGCCTTTGCCAACGCGCCCACCGCCTACGCCGGCCCCGCCGCGAGCCCTGTGCCTGGAATCGGGATTTGGGGGAATCCCCCAGCCACGATGACCAAGTTCATCAACAACACCAACGCTCAAGGGCCGCCGGGGTTTCTCAGTCAGCCTTCTTCCAATCACGCGGGTGGTGTGGTCACTGCTTTCTGCGATGGGCATACAAAGTTCGTGAAGGACACGGCGGCAAGGCATGTGTATGCTCAACTCCTCAGCAGCGACTCGACGCAGCCCTCGAATATCGCTACAAACAATTGGGGCGTCGCTTACCCCAATGGCTACGTCGTCCTTCGCGAAAGCGACTTCCATTAGCCAGTTAGCGAGCGAAGCGGGGCCATGGATGGCTCTCGAGTGACCGTCGAAGGCACAGTGGCCGCGACGCTGGATGCGTCGCCACTTCCGGGCGGATGCCCGGCAAGCGAAGCGGGGCCATGGATATCACTCGCGCACGCGTCACCAACCAAAACGCTGCGACGCTGGATGCGTCGCCACTTCCGGGCGGATGCCCGGCAAGCGAAGCGGGGCCATGGATGGCCCGCGCCGCGTGAAATCAGTCCTCGATGAAGGGTCGGCGCGGTGGAAGGCTCGGCGTGGCGGCCGGGGTCGCTTCGCTGCCGTCTTCAACCTCTTGCCGCTCCCGCCAGGCTTTTCCTTGTTCGTAGCTCTCGAGTTCGGCGGCCAACTGCTCGGCGATCTCGCCCACGTCTTCGCCCGTCTCCACGGCTTGGCGGGCAAACTTTTGGGCGTTCTCGAAATCGCCCGCCTCCGCATAGCCCGCGGCGAGTGTGCTGATGATGTGGGCCTCCTCCCACTTGGTTACCTCACAGGCCTTCGTGGCCAGTTCGATCGCCCGCTTCCCGTCACGGAGGTCATCGTCGGGTGAGGTCGCCAGGAGCCAGGCGAGGTTGTTGAGCACACCCGAGTCGTCGGGCTTGAGCACGAGGGCTTTTTCCAAGTCGGCCAGGGCGGCCACATGATCACCAATTGAAATGGCCGCGTCGCTGCGGCCTCGGCGGCACGGGAAGTTCTTCTCGTCGAGCTCGAGCGCGCGCGTGAACCGGTTGATCGCCTCCTGTGGCTGTTTCGCCGCCAGGTAGAGCATCCCGAGCTGGCCAATCACCGCCGTATCATCGGGATTTTTGGCGGCGAGCCGGCGGAAGTCGCGGATTGCATCCTCGAAGCTACCTCGCTCAGCCGCGATGAGGCCACGAAGCTCGAGGGCCGCCGGGAGATCGGGAACCACCTGGAGCACGGCTTCGATGTCGGCCAGGGCCGCGTCGGTGTCGTCATTCTGCTGGTGGATACGGGCCCGTAACAGCAGCACGGCAGGATTCTCGGGCTCGATGTCGAGTGCCTGTTCGATGTCGGCCAAGGCGTCGTCCTTGCTTCCTTCCACTGCAAACGCACGGGCCCGCTGAAGCCGCGGGGCGATCGAATCGGGCTCGAGCTCGATCGCTCGGCCGAAGGCGGCTCGAGCCTCCGTGAACTTTTCGCTCATCAACAAGGAAAGGCCAAGTGCCTCGTGGACCGCGGCATTTCGCGGCTGCTCTTCCGCGGCGACTGCCAGATCCTCGCGGGCCTTGTCGAACTGGTCTTCCGTGAGCAAAAACAGCCCGCGGGCTCGCCGCACCTCGGGATCACGAGGAGACAGCTCGACGGCCGCGTCGAGCAGGGCTGCCTTTGCCTTGGCGTCGTCTTCCAAGTCGGCTAAAACGACCGTGGCAAGGGCCCGCTCGAGCTTCTTGTCGCCAAGCAGGTCAATGGCCTTGGTGGCTGCCGCAGCGGCCCGTGTGCGATCGCCACCAGGGAGCGCCTGAAGTCGGGCGATCATCAGATGCGCCCCTCCGAGATCTGGGTCCCGGGAAATTGCCTCCTCGAGATCCCGCATCGCGAAAGCGCGGATCTTCTGCCACTGGGGATCGGGCCGCGGCGAGTCGAAGATCGCCTCGCTCAGCATGCCGGCGCGGTCCATGAGCGTGCCGGTGTAGAGATCCTTGGCAAACTTCTGCGAGTCGTCGTCGAGCCCCTTCTCGATCGCATTCCGGCAGAGATCGAGCACTTTTCCAAAATCGTCGAGCTGCTCGATCGCGAGCTTGGCGTCGATGGCGGCCGCAAGGTCGTCCTGGCCCGGATGGGTGACGTCGGTGTCGTCCGCCGCCGTCGCAATCAGAGACAGCGCCACCACGACGATCGACCACGAGACCGGCAGGAGCCGGCGCAAAAGAACCATGAGACGTTTCTCTCCGGGGACGGTTTATTCGGATAGTATGCGGCAACGTGGCCCAAAACCGCCACACTTCGAAATAGAAGCCCCCCGGCGCGAGCCGGGGGGACTGCGGGTTACCTGCCTTCCCCTCACCAATCGTATACGGGCTTGCCCAGCGACATGCCGTCCCCACGCTTGCGCGAGGGGATTTTATTGCTTCTACTGCTGCCCGACGGGCCAGATCACAGCGGCGCGGGGAGGTCTCGGCGGGCGAAGATGATCCCACCGGCGACGAATCCAGCGAGGCCGATGCCGATGAGCACGGCGTCGTAGCGGGCCAGGAGCCACCAGGCGTCGGGCGTCCTGGAGACCAGTCGCTGCGGCTCGAAAGCATTGAAGACCGAGACCCAGCCGACCGCGGCAAAACGGTCACTCATGCGGCCCACGAGCTTGGCCAAGAGCGAAATGACATAGAAGCCACACATGATCCCGATCGCCGAGGATCGGTGGCTGCCCGCGGCCGAGACGAAAGCCGCCAGGCCCGCCATGCAAACCATAAGGCCGAAGACATTGAAAACCGCAGGCGTGAACTGCCAGGGGTCGAGCTTCCCTGCCCACGGCCCGAAGGCCACGGCGGTCCACATGCCCAGGAACAGCACGCCGCAGGCGACCGCCCCGCCGGTGATCGTGGCGGCGGCGTG